>NZ_FMBA01000096.1 GCF_900094935.1 Gilliamella intestini | reverse complement strand
TTTATGGTTTAAATAAAAAAATAAACCCCGAATTATATCGAGGTTTGTCATCAATCTGAAAGCAGGACTAATAGCCTGCTTTTTTATTACTAATATCATCGGTTGTTTTTAACACATAGTAACAAACTCTTCAGCAGCAGTTGGGTGAATTGCAACGGTATTATCAAAGTCTTTTTTCGTTGCACCCATTTTTAGTGCTACCGCAAAGCCTTGTAACATTTCGTCCATGCCATAACCAATACCATGAATGCCAACAATTTTTTCATTATCCCCGACACAGACTAATTTCATTCTACAAGGCTGGCGGTGCGTTGTTACTGCAGTGTACATAGCAGTAAAAG
Organism: Gilliamella intestini; assembly: GCF_900094935.1. Lineage (GTDB taxonomy): Bacteria > Pseudomonadota > Gammaproteobacteria > Enterobacterales > Orbaceae > Gilliamella > Gilliamella intestini. The sequence continues at coordinate 1,426 of NZ_FMBA01000096.1, read as the reverse complement.
TGGAGGTATAAACTTTGACATTTTGTTTACCAAATTGTTGTACAGCTTCTGGTTCAGTTAAGCCCACTGTTCCAATAGCTGGGTGGGTAAATACCACTGTTGGAATATTGCTATAATCTAAATGTTCATCAGGCTTATTATTAAAAAGCCTTTCTGATAAGCGGCGACCTGCTGCAACAGCAACGGGTGTTAATGCCATAGCCCCTGTGTCATCACCAACAGAATAAATACCCGTTACATTGGTGTTTTGATATTTATCTACGACAACAAAGCCTTTATTATCAACGTGAATACCTGCGGCATTTAAGTTCATATCATCAGTTGCAGGCTGACGGCCTATCGCCCAAATAAGGCAATCTACTGTGTGACTTTCGCCATTTTCTAGTGTTAAAGTTAACGATTCATCACTATTTTTAGTAACAGATTTTGGAATGGCAAAAGTGTGAAGTTGTCGCCCTTCTGTTTTAATGACTTCCATTAAAGTTTCAATAATTAAAGGATCAAAAGTGCGCAACGGTGTGGCATGGCGAATAAATTGGTGCGTTTGCGCGCCAAGCGCATGCAATACGCTAGCAATTTCACAAGCAATATAGCCAGCTCCAACAACTGCAACCCGCTTAGGTAATGCGTTTAACGCAAAAAAACCATCCGATGTAATGCCATATTCTGCACCAGGAATATTAGGAATGGTTGGTTTACCACCAACAGCGATCAATATGTGATCGGCACTATACTGCTGACCATTAACTTCAACAGTATGAGCATCAACAAATTTTGCATAACCTTGAATCACATCAACGTTATTATTAGTCAATACGCGATCATAAGATTGGTGGATTCGATCAATATAAGCACTTCGGCTAGCAATTAATTTATCCCAACTAAATTGATTAATAGTCGTATCAAAACCATAATCAGGTCCATAATGATTAATCGCTTCGGCTATTTGCGCCCCATACCACATCACTTTTTTTGGAACACAGCCAACATTAACGCATGTGCCTCCTAATAATTTTGCCTCAATAATTGCACATTTTTTGCCATAAGATGCCGCTCGATTAACTGATGCAATCCCTCCACTACCACCACCAATGGCGATATAATCATAATGTTTGGTCATTAAATATCCTCTGTACTGATTTTTCTATATTGTGCACTAGCTTTACACAAAGTGAATAATAAAAAAAGTGTTAATTTTTAAATTTAATAATAGTTATTAACGATTTATTATGCTGATAATTTGAAATTTATTTTAATATTATGAATGATAACTAACTTAGTTTTTAGTGAATATTTTGTCTTATATAATAGTTAAAATGTATAAAAACAACGATTTATTTACACTTTATAGTTAAAATAATCCTCTAAAAACTCATAAGGTGTTTCTGGATCGGCTACACTAAATCATACAACTTTTTTAAGGGGT
>NZ_FMBA01000095.1 GCF_900094935.1 Gilliamella intestini | reverse complement strand
ACCTCACCCCTTAAAAAAGTTGTATGATTTAGTGTAGCCGATCCACTATTGTGATTAAAACGAGTAAAGTAAACTGATGATTTAATAGATAGAAATAGAAACACCTTTTACTTTTGACATTTTATTTTGTAAAAATAATTCAGGATTCTATACCGTTTGATTTTATCTGGCTTACAGCTTATCTAGTTAAGCCTATGCGGGCGGTATAGAGCCAGCTTGGTAAGGTTGTCTGGAAATTAGAAACTCCACTTCTGGAGTATTGTCGTATTCCTGTATCTTTATTAAGGAGCTTCTAACTTCTGAATAGTTATTACTCATATTTGGTTATATTTGCTGAACCGCTTTTTATTTCTTTTGGTAATGTGTATATTATTTCTTTTATATTATTTGATAACTCTTGTATAGTTAATGGATTTAGTGGTTTTGCAACTAAAAAATAACTATTATTTTCATAATTAATATCATAGCTAAATAACCCCTTTGAAGCTATATCTATATAATTTGCTAAATATTGTTCTCTTTTAATTTGATTGATAAATTCAGGCAAATTATTTTCAATAATTTCAATATTACATCTGCTGTTTAAAGTAAAAAAATAATCATATATTTCTTCATAATTTTTAATTGAATCAACTATTTTTTTTGGTAAAGTAGTTGTGCCACCAGTGGCAAAGTGTGCTAAATTTCCATCATAAAATGTTGCAAACCAATCAAGATCGGTAGTGCTTATAAATTCATCATTCATTTTCATTATTTTTCAACTCCAAATATATTTGTGCAATTTTCACAGCGTGGTACAGGTCTTCCATTACGAGGACGGATAGCTTGCGTAAGTTGAATATCCTTTAATTTAAGTTTAGGGTTATTTAATAACAATTCATTTGCCGCCTTAAATTCAGCACATGCACCTAATACATTACCACATGAAGTTTTAACTCCTAATCCGCCTAATTTATCTGCATAAGTTTATAATTCTGGTGCAATCTTAGCTGGCACTGTTCCACTAGATGCGGTAATAATTTTACCGGTTAATGGATCAACTGCTGCAATTGCTGTGGCTGGTTTATATTTGCTATTACCTAAAGATGCAATATACTCGTCTAATTGTTTATTTGCATTAGCCAGTAAAAATTCATTTCCACTCGTCCCTTCTCTTGCAATGCTCTCAAACCCATTATTTTCAACTTTAATTAACCCTAACGAATCAATCCAATTTATCGGATCACTACCAGCATATTGGTAACTATTTAAGCCACCCAGTATACCAAGCGGATCTTGGGTGATATATCTGCCTGTAAATGGGTCGTAATAGCGATTAAGATTATAATGTAAACCTGTCTCCTCATCAAAATATTGTCCTTGAAATCTGAGGGGATTGATGGGTTTAATATTATTTTCAGCTTGTGGCCAGTGTTCATGGGTGATTTCGCCATAGGCGCTGTATTCGCATTCATAGACAGTGTCGCCAAGGCTGTCTGTAAGGCGATGAGGAGTGCCTAAGTAGTTATTTTGATACCAGTAGGTTTTTAACTTTTCTGACTGTCCTGCTTTTCCAAGGATTTGGGCAAGGGGTCGATGGCTATCGGGTTCATAAATATAACTTCGCCAGAACTTATCGTTATCGGCACATTCTGCAATTAATTTATGGTCTTGCCACAAATTTGTCTGGAACAAATTTGAACAACGCTTTAGCGTTGGCCTTGCAAGGGTGAGTCTCATGGATGAGACGAATAAAAAAATTCGG
>NZ_FMBA01000030.1 GCF_900094935.1 Gilliamella intestini | reverse complement strand
GAATTATTATAACTCACATCATGCCGTCTAAAAAATAATCACGAAAGATCAACACGCCCTAATTATTAATGTTTTTTGACATCTACTAGATTATATTTGTTAGCATCATATTTTTTATATAATGCACTATTCTAACGGATATCGTTCATGCCTGAGGCAATTAATAATTGATATAATGTCGGTTTTATTAAAATGTGATATTTTTACACTTTTTTATTTATTGTGCAAATAGATACATATAATATCACAACAAGTTAAATCTGTTTTAGGTAAACACCTTGATGTTTTCTTATGCATTAACTTTTAAACTAAACTAGCTCGGCACAATGTTGACTGTGAGGTGTTAGCTTAATGTCCTTATGCAACCATATACATTTATTCATATCGCATCAATTAAATAGGATTTTTTTACTTAAACACGATACGTTCCTGAAACTTTTTAACAAAAAAAGGCTTTTGTTTGTTTAGGTAAACAGTGTGATAACCAGCGTATCAATCAAAAATTTACCAGCCACAAACCAATGGGAAAGCCGAAAGCGTGATACGAACTTTGGATTGAGGTGTGGCATAATCAGACATTATTTAGCGATTAACAAGAGAGAAAACAAAATATTAAGCAATTATTGACTATTATAATACAGTTAAACCACATAAATCGATTTCAGGAAAAACGCCTTACGAGTTTTTAGAGGATTATTTTAACCATGAAGTGTAAACTATTCGGCGTTTTCCTACATTTAATTTAAACTAAAATAGTTGTTAAACCTCCAATTCAAAATACTTTCAGCTGCTTTGCGCCCCTGGTTAATTACCGTTACCACTACATCAGAGCCCCTTACAGATCGTCTCTAGCAAAAATTTTAGCATTAGTCGTTGTTTTGTAGTCGTTGGTTTCAGGGGCGATGATTTTGTCTTGCATATCAAAATCTCCCCCTTGTTCTCAATAAAAAATTTATTCGACGATTTCAGCAAGTAGAGTCAATACTCAAACAAAAAAATTTGTCTTTAATTGATGCAACGCTTGAACAAATGGAAGACGCATGGCAAAGTGTTAAGAAATTAGAACAAATTAAATTCAATAACGAAAGGAATAAAAATGACTGAACAAAAAAATGAATTATATCAAGAGATAGAAGCATGGGCGCAAAATGCCATATTGCATAGTCCAACATGGAGCATTAACCAGCTCGATTACTCGGAAAAAAGTATTTCTGTTGTTGAAATCATTATTGGTGAGTTAGCTGAGAAAAACTTTAGTATCTCTGAAGAACAGCTCAATATGATAGCTCAAGAATATGGTTGCTACTTATTACTGACTGCCCAAAAATTATATGGTGGTGAATTTTATTGGAATGAAGAACTTGAACAACCGATGTTAATTTGCTGTGAACCTCAAGCGGCTATTGTGCTATTAACATGGAATAAAGTAAAAGGACGCCTTTTAGGGGATGAAGCAGATCATCTTGCATTTTTCTTAGAAGGGTTTGCAGAGGCGATCCAACACCCTGAAGAAGGTTCAAAGATTGTTTATTTATAATATAAAATTAAATGCTATTTGTTGGTAAAAAATTAATTAGGGTAAGCTTATAGCATTTTGAGTTTTAATGCCTTTTATTAAGTAGAAGATTAAATTGACTCAATATTGCTAATCAAAACTACTCAAGTTGCTCTATTTTTACTCGAATTGTGTTAGATGAACTTTATCATTTCTTATAGATAAAAATATTTTGAAAAACATAAACTTCATTCAATGTTGAATGGAGTTTATGTTTAATCTAATCTTATTATTACACTTCTAAGTAATCTAAGATACCTTCAGCCGCTTTGCGACCTTCGCTAATGGCGGTAACAACTAGATCAGAGCCACGAACAGCATCGCCACCGGCAAAGATTTTTGGATTAGTAGTTTGGTAGCTGTTAGCTTCGGGTGCGATGATTTTGCCCTGTGGGTCAAATTCGACACCATGCTGAGCAAGCCAAGGCATGGCATGTGGTTTGAATCCAAAAGCCATGATTACTGCATCGGCAGGAAGAATAAATTCAGAACCTTCGATAATTACTGGCGAGCGTCGTCCTTTTGCATCTGGCTCGCCGAGTTCTGTCCTTACCATTTTTATGCCTGTTACTTGTCCTGTACTATTAATTTCAATGCTGAGAGGTTGTACGTTAAATTGGAACTGTGCGCCTTCTTCTTTTGCGTTTTTCACTTCGCGCTTTGAGCCCGGCATGTTGGCTTCGTCTCGGCGATAAGCACAAGTAACTTCAGTTGCACCTTGACGGATAGATGTTCGTACACAGTCCATTGCGGTATCACCACCGCCTAATACCACAACACGTTTGTTTTTCATGTCAATGTACGGGGTATCTTGGGTTTGCGCATGTTTCATTATGTGTTTAGTGTTGGCAATTAAAAATGGTAAGGCATCATAAACGCCGTTGGCGTTTTCGTTTTCAAGCCCTGCTCGCATTGATTGATAGGTGCCTGTACCAACAAATACAGCATCAAATTCATTGATTAAGTCAGCTAATTGTACGGTTTTGCCTACTTCGGTATTTAGTCTGAATTCTATGCCCATTTCAGTAAAAATATGTCTTCGGTTGATTAATACTTCTTTATCAAGTTTAAACGCTGGGATGCCAAAGGTGAGTAGTCCGCCAATTTCAGGATGACGGTCAAACACAACTGGCGTTACGCCATTGCGGACTAAGACATCAGCACAAGCAAGGCCAGCAGGGCCAGCACCAATAACCGCAACTTTCAATCCTGTTTTTTCAACGTTTGATAAATTAGGTTTCCAACCCATTCTAAATGCTTCATCAGTAATATAACGCTCTATATTACCTATGGTAACTGCGCCAAATTCAGCATTTAAAGTACAAGAACCTTCGCAAAGGCGATCTTGAGGGCAAACTCGACCGCAAACTTCAGGTAGGCTGTTGGTTTGATGTGAGAGTTCAACCGCTTCTAATATTTTGCCTTCATTAACCAGTTTTAACCAATTGGGAATATAGTTATGAACAGGACATTTCCATTCACAATATGGGTTGCCACAAGCAAGGCAACGATCAGCCTGCGCTTGTGATTGTGGAGCAGAAAATCCTTCATAAATTTCAACAAATTCAATTTTGCGAATGTTTAACGATTTTTTAGGCGGATCAACACGTTGTAAATCGATAAATTGATAAACATTTTGACTCATTTTCGTGTTCTCCTTACTGTGCTTGAATACGTAGTTCTGCTGATGAACGACTGCGATGCCCAAGTAGCGCTGTTACATCACTTGATTTTGGTTTGACTAATACAAATTGTTTTGAATAATCATCCCAATTAGCCAAAATTTCTTCGGCGCGTGATGAATGGGTAAGTTGAGCGTGCTCCATTATTAAACCACGTAAATGTTCTTCGTGAATTGAGTAATCAGCAACATTTAATAGTTCCACTAATTCTTTATTAATGCGTTTATGGAAATCACTATCTTCATCTAAAATATAAGCAAAACCACCTGTCATACCGGCACCAAAGTTAACTCCTGTTTTGCCTAGTACGCAAACAATACCGCCTGTCATATATTCACAACCATTGTCACCAATGCCTTCAACAACACTAATTGCACCAGAATTACGTACCGCAAATCGTTCTCCAGCACGTCCAGCGGCAAAGAGTTTTCCTCCAGTTGCACCATATAAGCAGGTATTACCAGCAATGGTTGCTTCATGGCTCAAAAATGCTGAGCCTTGCGGTGGTCGAATCACAATACGACCACCAGCCATGCCTTTACCAACATAATCATTGGCATCTCCTGTGAGTGTTAAGTCTACACCTCCTGCGTTCCAAACACCAAAACTTTGACCCGCAGTGCCGTTAAAGTTAAGCGAAATAGGATCAGCAACAAGACCTTGGTCACCATATTTTTTGGCAATATAGCCAGATAAACTAGTACCTACAGAACGATCGGTATTTTGTATATCAAAATAGAGGCTTTGGCTTTGGCGATTATCGACAAATTGTTGTGCTTGTGTGATGATCTCTTTATTTAGCACACCTTTATCAAATGGTTTATTGTCTTCAATACAATAAACTGGTTTGCCATCAATAGGTTTTGCTGTTTCGAGCAGTCCTGATAGGTTAAGTTTTTGTTGTTTTGCTGTGATGCCATCAAGTTCTAATAACAGATCAGTGCGTCCTATCAAATCGACAATACGGCTGACACCTAGCTCAGCCATGATTTCTCGCGTATTACACGCAATAAAGCGGAAATAGTTTATCGCTTTTTCTGGCAGACCATGATAATGCTCGCTACGCAGTTTTTCGTCTTGCGTTGCAACACCCGTTGCACAGTTATTAAGGTGGCAAATACGCAGATATTTACAACCTAAGGCAACCATTGGTCCTGTTCCAAATCCAAAACTCTCAGCACCTAAAATAGCAGCTTTGACAATATCAGTGCCCGTTTTTAAACCACCGTCTACTTGTAAACGTATTTTGTGACGTAACCCATTGGCGACTAATGATTGCTGAGTTTCAACCAGTCCTAATTCCCAAGGAGAACCAGCATATTTGACTGAAGTTAATGGGCTGGCGCCTGTTCCACCATCATAGCCTGAAATGGTAATTAAGTCGGCATAGGCTTTAGCAACTCCAGTTGCGATTGTGCCAACGCCTGGCTCTGATACTAATTTAACCGAAATCATGGCATTAGGGTTAATTTGTTTTAGGTCAAATATTAATTGTGCCAAATCTTCAATCGAGTAAATGTCGTGATGAGGTGGTGGTGAAATAAGTGTGACACCCGGTACAGAAAAACGCAATTTAGCAATATATGGTGTGACTTTGTCGCCAGGTAACTGGCCACCTTCCCCCGGTTTTGCTCCTTGTGCTACTTTGATTTGAATAACATCTGCACTCATTAAGTAACTTGGTGTTACACCAAAACGACCTGATGCAACTTGTTTTATGCGTGATACTTTTATGGTGTTGTAGCGAGCTGGATCTTCACCACCTTCGCCTGAATTTGAAAAACCACCGAGCGTGTTCATTGCTTCGGCAAGGGATTCATGAGCTTCAGGGCTTAGCGCACCAATTGACATAGCTGCCGAGTCAAAGCGTTTGAATAGTGATTCTTCTGGTTCGACTTGATCAAGTGGAATAGCTGCGTTTTCAGGTGGATTGAGTTTTAATAAATCACGCAAGGTGGCAATAGGGCGGTTGTTGACGATATCGGCATAGCGTTTGTAATCTTCATAATTGCCATTATTGACCGCTTTTTGTAGTGACTGTACTACATCAGGATTATAAGCATGATATTCACCACCATGAACATATTTAAGTAACCCGCCTTGTTCTAATGGTTTTCTTTTCAGCCATGCACTTTTTGATAAGTTAAATTGGTCTTGTGCAAAATCATCAAAATTGGCACCATTAATACGGTTAGTAACCCCTTGGAAACAAAGTTCAACGACCTCTTTATTTAATCCAACTGCTTCAAATAGTTTTGAACAGCGGTAAGAGGCGACAGTTGAAATGCCCATTTTTGACATAATTTTATATAAGCCTTTGTTAATCCCATTACGATAATTAAGAATGGCTTCACGGTAAGATTTTTTTATTGTGCTATTATCGACCATTTGACCTAAAATTTCGTAGGCTAAATAAGGGTAAATTGCGGTTGCACCAAAACCAAGAAGTACCGCAAATTGATGTGGATCACGGCAGCTTGCGGTTTCGACAATGATATTAGCATCGCAACGTAAGTTTTTTTCAACTAAGCGTTGCTGAACAGCTCCAACTGCCATAGGCGCAGGAATTGGTAAGCGATCAGGTGCTATATTTTTATCTGATAAAATCAATAATACCGTACCATTGCGAACTTTTGCTTCAGCATCACCACATAATTGTTCAATGGCATCGCGTAGGCTACCATCGATTTCATAAGTGATATCTAAAGCTTCTGATTTGTAATAACGTGATTCTAATGCTGTTAATTGTTTAAAATCTGAATAGACCAAAACCGGGGATTTAAACGCAACACGATGCGCTTGACCTTCTGCTTCGGCAAACACGTTCATTTCACGACCAATACTGGTTGAAAGTGACATAACGTGTGCTTCGCGTAGTGGATCGATAGGCGGATTTGTTACCTGAGCAAATTTTTGACGGAAATAATCATAAATTGAGCGAGGTCTTGTTGATAGTACCGCAAATGGTGTGTCATCGCCCATTGAGCCGGTGGCTTCTTGACCGTTTTCACCTAGCACTCGAATACATTGGTCGAGCTCTTCAGCACTATAACCAAATTGTTTTTGATAAGTTGTTAGCAAGATATCGTCATAATCTCGATAGCCAATGTTATCATCAGGTAGGTTTTCAAAAGGGATCAGTCTTTTAACATTTTTTTCCATCCATTCTTTATATGGATGACGTTTTTGTAAATCGTTGTCTGTTTCAGACGATTGTAAAATGCGACCTTCTTCAGTGTCTATAACTAACAATTCACCTGGACCAACGCGTCCTTTAGTGACGACTTCGTCAGGTTGATAATCCCAAATACCGATTTCGGATGCACAGGTAATGAGTTTGTCTGTCGTTATTACATAACGTGCAGGACGTAATCCGTTACGGTCTAAGTTACATGCGGCATAACGACCGTCAGACATTACAATACCGGCAGGACCATCCCAAGGTTCCATATGCATTGAGTTGAAGTCGAAAAAAGCACGCAGATCTTCGTTCATGTCAGGATTATTTTGCCATGCAGGTGGAACCAATAAGCGCATAGCTCGTACAATATCCATTCCTCCAACAAGAAATAGTTCAAGCATGTTATCTAATGAACTTGAATCAGAGCCCGTGACATTAACAAAAGGTGCTGCATCTTGTAAGTCTGGAATGAGTGGTGTTTTAAATTTATAGGAACGTGCTTGTGCCCATTGTCTATTACCTTCAATAGTGTTGATTTCACCATTATGAGCTAAATGCCGAAAAGGTTGCGCTAATGGCCAACGAGGAACAGTATTGGTTGAAAAACGTTGATGAAATAAACAAATTGCTGTTTCCATTCGGATGTCAGCCAAATCTAGATAGAATCGAGGTAAATCTTTAGGCATACATAAGCCTTTATAGATATTGACCTGATTTGAGAAGCTACAAACGTAAAATGTATCGTCTTGTACTCGTTTTTCAATTCGACGGCGCACCATGTATAGGCGGCGTTCTAGATCAATTTTTGTCCATCCGGCGGGTGCATTAACAAAGACTTGTTCAATTTTAGGCAATGATGATAGGGCAATTTCACCAAGCACACTTTTATCAATTGGTACTTCACGCCAACCTAGAATGGATAAGGTTTCATTGGCTAATTCTTCTTCGACAATATCACGGCTAATTTGAGCTTCTTTTTCATCTTGGCTCAAAAACAACATACCAACGGCATAATTACTTGCTAAACGCCAGCCCGCATCTTGTGCCACTAATCTAAAAAATCGATCGGGTTTTTGTAATAAAAGTCCACAGCCATCGCCAGTTTTACCGTCTGATAAAATGGCACCACGGTGTTGCATTCTGGCAAGTCCGTGAATTGCAGTACGCACCACTTTATGACTTGGTTGCCCTTCAATGTGAGCAATTAAACCAAATCCACAGTTATCTTTTTCATGATGCTGGTTATATAACATATCATTGCCTCTAATTCATCGTTTTATAATTTAAGAAGGAATAGGCTTTAATTCCATATTGCGTGTGAAGTTAATCAAAAATTAGTTTTTGGTCAAATAAATATTACTTATAAGTTAATCTTCCAAATATAGCGTTATTAATGAAGCTAATTTTATTTGATGTAAAATGAATAATTGTATAAAACATTAGCAATTAATTATATGTTTACTATAATAGTTATTTAGGATAGAGGAAAACACTATGAAATATTTTGCTTGGTGCATTTCGCTTTTAGTTGGATTGATGAGCTTAGGTCAAGAAATGCTATGGTTTAGAATCGTTAGCTTTATGTTAGGTGGTGCTCCCTATGCTTTTGCACTTGTACTGTTCTTTTTTCTATTAGGTATTGCTTTTGGTGCAAATCGAGGTAAAACAATTTGTACACGCTATTCGAACCTACTATTGGCAGGAGGAATGGTTTTAATTTTTGCTGGTTTTATTGATATATTGATTCCATTTATTATTCAAAGCCTAAATCAACCAAATAGTTTATTTGAATGTGTATGTACATGTTGTATTTTAATATTTGTCGTTGCAGCTTTAAAGGCAATATTATTTCCAATTGTGCACCATTTAGGGACGAATATAGCCAATGGAAAAGTAGGTGCTTCAGTTTCTAAAGTCTATTTTTTTAATATTATTGGCTCAACGCTTGGTAGTTTATTAATTGGCGGAGTTCTCCTTGATTATATTTCTATTTCATCAATGTTTATTTTAATAGGTATTGTTTGTATCTTATTAGGTGGCTTGATGATAATTAAAAAATCGGCAATTTCTGTTTCTGCCTTTGCTATACTTGGTATTAGTTGCTTTTATTTTGTAGATAAACACTCTGATTATATTTTCAGAGATAGATTCGGACAAGACATATCTATCAATTCTTATATTGAAAATCGCTATGGTGTAATTCATATCGCCAATGACAATAAGGATGGGCGGAAAAATATTGTATTAGGAAATCGAATGTATGATGGTATTTTAAATATAGATCCAGATAATGATATAAATGACTTAAACCGGCTTTATCTATTAGCGGCAATTCATCCAAATCCTAAAAAAGTGCTGGTTATTGGTGTTAGTGGTGGGGCTTGGACGCGTGCTTTATCGAGTTTTCCTACGTTAGAAACGATTGACGCCATTGAAATTAATAAAGGTTACTTGGATATTATTAAACAATACCCAGTTGTTTCTCCAATACTAGATGATCATAGAATTAATATCTATATTGATGACGGTCGACGTTGGCTTAAACGAAATAGTGATAAAAAGTATGATTTAATTGTTATGAATACTACTTACCATTGGCGTTCAGGAATAACCAATCTATTATCGCAAGAAATGATGAATATATTACATAATTCATTAAATCCTAATGGTATTTTGGCATTTAATAGTACTCGTTCGCTAGATACATTAAAAACGGCACAATCGGTATTTAAATATGCTTATTGGGGTACAATGGGCTTTATTTATGCCTCGGATTCAGAGATTAACATCGATGACAATGTTGCTAAAAATCGTCTTGATAAGTTGGTTTTAGATGGCAAACCATTGTTTAATGAAGCGTCTAAACAAGTTAAAAACGGTGCTTACCAAAAAACATTAGCAACCAAACTGTTAAGTCTAGATGAAGTTGAAAAGCTTTATAACTTAGGACGAGATACGGAAATTATTACCGATAGTAATATGATAACTGAATATAAATATGGTTTTGGGGCAAATAATTAAGGACGCTTTTATGTTAAGTAAGAAACAATCACTACTATTAAGCACGCTATTTTTTATTTCTGGAATGAGTGGTTTAACTTATCAAGTTGCTTGGCAACGAGCTCTTTATTCTGCTTTTGGTTCTGATGTTGATTCTGTGGCAATCATTGTATCGGCATTTATGTTAGGACTTGGTTTAGGCGCTCTTGGAGGAGGAAAAATTGTTGATAAATACCCAAATAAAGCACTACAGTTTTTTTGTTTTAGTGAATTTGGAATTGGTTTATTTGGAATAATTAGTTATCAACTTATTTTATTTGTCGGTGATATCTTTATTGTTTACAATTTAATTGTTGTTGCAATTGTTAATTTCTTATTGGTGCTTATTCCAGCCCTTTTGATGGGAGCAACACTTCCAATTTTAATTACTTATATAGCACAGTTTTGGAAAAATATTGGTCAAACCACTGGACATCTTTATGCGATTAATACTTTTGGTGCGGCAATTGGTGCAATTTTGACAGGATTTATTTTATTTAACTATTTTGCTCTTAATGTTGTAACAATATTTGCTGCACTAGGAAATTTTGTTGTTGCTATATCTGCTTATCTATTTTTTAATAAAATGCGAATAAAAAAGAGCGGATAAGAAGATAGAATAGTACTATAAAGATATTAAAAATGATAAATCGGTGATAGTTGTCGCTGGTTTATCAATATATTATTAAAATCAATTAGTTAATTATTTTAATAATACAAGCTTTTTACTACTAATTAAGTTTAAATAAGTAATAAAGATTATTTTGATATATTTACCCTCCTTTTATAAAAATTGCATAATCATACCTTTATAATTGGATGAAAAATAAAAAGAATGCTGGCTTAATAAATATTATTTATAAGTCGATCTTTTAATAAGTTATATAAACGTTATTAATAAAGCTAATAGTAGTATTTACCTTTATGATTTATTTTGTTTTTTATAAGTTAAGGTGTTGCTTTTAAATTTGGCTTTAGAAAATGGGATATAAGTTCTTTTTCTTTCTTGTTAAAAAGTTTCAGGTAACTAGGTGTTTGAGTATAAAATAAGTTATTTGATTCAATAACTATGAGTGATAATTGTATACTGTTATAATTTGTTATCTTTTGTTTTTGATCTATTAATAATGCAAACTAAAATTACGATTGTGGGTGCTGGCGCAGCTGGGCTTTTTTGTGCAGGTTTACTGGGGCAAAAAGGGTATGATGTTACTGTGATTGATAATGGTAAAAAGTTAGGACGCAAAATTCTAATGTCTGGTGGTGGTAAATGTAATTTTACTAATTTAATGGTTGAACCTAGTAATTATATTTCTTGCAATCCTCATTTTTGTAAATCAGCTTTGAAACAATTCACTCAGTGGGACTTTATCCAATTAGTAAATCAGTATGGTATTGCTTACCATGAAAAAGATCATGGGCAATTATTTTGTGATAATTCAGCGCAAGATATTGTTGATATGCTATTAAACGAGTGTCAAAAAGGGCATGTTCATTTTATGATGCAGACTCAGGTTGAAGATATTAGCAGTGATAAAATAGGATTTAAATTACATACTTCTCGAGGCATTATTGATAGTGATAATCTTATTATTGCTACGGGAGGCTTATCGATGCCTGCCCTTGGCATGACTTCAATTGGCTATAAAATTGCTGAAAAATTGGCTATTCCAGTGATACCAGTCAAAGCAGGATTAGTACCGTTCACGTTACATAAACCTTTACTTGATATATTATCAACCTTGTCTGGTATTGCTGTTGCTGTTGAAGTTTCTAATGAAAGAGTTAGTTTTAAGGAGAATCTATTATTTACTCATCGAGGAATTTCAGGACCAGCTATTTTGCAAATATCAAGCTATTGGCAGGCTGGAGAGTCAATTACTATTAATTTATTACCTGATTTCACATTCGAATCATCGTTTAAACCATTATTAGAGCAGAATCGTAATCAAACTATAAAAAATTGTTTAGCACAGGTTTTACCTAAAAGGCTTGTTGAGGTGTTAATACAACTCAATTTGATAAACGATATAATAGTTAAGCAAATTAATCCCAAACAACAGCAAGACTTGTATAATGCTTTAACACATTGGCATATTACTCCAAATGGGACTGAGGGTTATCGTACTGCGGAGGTGACTCTTGGTGGTATAAGTACTGATGCGTTGTCTTCCAAAACTATGGCAGTTAAAACACACCCCAACCTCTATTTTATTGGTGAGGTTGTCGATGTGTCAGGCTGGTTAGGTGGCTATAATTTTCAATGGGCATGGAGTAGTGCATTTGCTTGTGCTAGATCGTTTAATTAATTACGCCCATTTGAATATGGTATTTTTTTACTTTGTATTGTAACGTTGTGCGTGAAATGTTTAATAGTTTTGCCGCCGTTATAATTTTGCCGTTGGCTTGATTTAATGCGTTAATGATGAGTTGTCGTTCATAGTTTTCAACTTGTTCAATTAAGTTGTTTCCATCAGTAGATGTGTTGATAGGTAAATTTTCTGGTTTATTAATATCATCGTTTTGAGAAGATGAACTATTAAGATCGAATAGATCTTCATCAAGGACAATATTCTGTAATTCACCCGGTTCGTTTTGTAATACCATACTTCTGACAATTGTATTTTCAAGCATACGGACATTACCGGGCCAAGGAGCTGATATTAATTGTTGTAGTGCATGTTCGCTGATACCGCTAATTACAACATTGACGTCGTTTTTATGTTTATCAATAAAATAGCGTGCTAACACCGGAATATCTTCTGTTCTGTCTCGTAAAGCTGGGAGCTTTATTAAACCTACGTTTAATCGATAAAATAGATCGTTTCTTAATTTACCTGTTTTTAATAATTCTGTTGGTGATTCGTTCATCGCTGCAACAATACGAACATCAGAATACATTTCTTTATTGCCACCGAGTGGCCAATAGGTTTTTTCTTGTAAAAATCGTAATAATTTGCTTTGCATATCTAAAGGCATGGCATTTAATTCATCAAGAAACAGTGTGCCGCCATTAGCAAGCTCTAAATATCCTTGCCGAGTTTCAGCCCCCGTAAATGCCCCTTTTATTGTACCAAATAATGTGCTTTCAATTAGTGTTGTTGGTAATGCACTACAATTAAGGGATATGAAGGGTTTATGTCGGCGTTGGCTTGTTTGGTGTATTAATCGCGCAAATAACTCTTTGCCCGTGCCTGTTTCACCAACAATTAATACGGGAACATCATTTGCCCCCAACATGTTGGTTTGATCTATAACTTGTTGTATTTTTGAGGAAACAAAAACAATTTTGGGTAATGGTTGTTCTTTATTGTGGTATAACTTGCTATTTAGTTTAAAAACCTGATCTTGTAAGTGCCTAACAGTAGATAAATTTCGTCCTATTTCTATTGCGCCGATAATTTTTTGATTTTTATTATAAAGTGGTACGGTTGTATGCATGTAATCAACAAGTTTACCTACATGGTTATAATAGCTTTGGTAATTATTTTGATATTCTTTCCCATGTTGTAGGGCTTGCAACATCGTGCTGTCTTCTTTTCGCATCTTGGGATAAACTTTAAGCATTGGCTTTCCTATAGCTTGTTCTATAGGATAACCATCAAGTTCAGCACTTTCCTGATTGTAATAAACATATTTACCTTCTTTATCAATAATCGCCATTGGTTGATGGATTAAATCAAAAAAATGTTTAAATATTTCCAATGATTGTAATAATTCAGGGTCGATTGTCATGATATTCGTGCCTTTTGAACTAAGGTGGTTTGCTACATTTAGCTTCGTTTAATTTAAACGCCTGTTAATTATTATATAAAAATGACAAATTTTTGTCATAAAAACGGATTTTATACTAAATGACTAAATTTTTACTTGCGCTTTATTTGTTAATGTATTGATTATTTTTGTTTTTAAAGTTGGCATGCTGATTGCACAACAAGTGAGAAGCCATTTTACTTATTTTTTATGTAATCATTAACTGGAGGCTATATGTCCGACAAAATTATGTCAAATTATAACAAATTACGCACTGATCTTGTAACTAAAGATCGTCGTTTTAGCGCTGAAAGTGGCAAACTTTGTTTTGATGGTGTTAATTTAGAAGAGTTAGCCAAAAAATATCCAACGCCTTTTTATGTGTTTTCTGAAAAAGAAATTGATCGTAATGTGCAAGAAATTAAAGAGGCATTTAAAGCGCATCCAAATACAAAAATCTTCTATGCATCAAAAACCTGTTCTGTAATGGGTGTGCTTAAAGCGATTAAAGATGCAGGAATTTATGCTGAAGCGAACTCAATGTTTGAAGTGCGTAAATGTTTAGATATTGGTTTCCCTGGCAGCCAAATTGTGTTTAATGGTGTTGTTAAAAAACCAGTGGATTTAGAGTTTGCTATCCAAAATGATCTTTATATTATCAATGTGGATAGCTTATATGAACTTGATATTATTGATGAAATTTCAAGACGTTTGAAAAAAGTAGCAAATGTTTGTGTGCGTGTTGAGCCAAATGTTCCGTCAGCAACTCATGCAGAATTAGTAACGGCTTATCATGCTAAATCAGGTATCGATTTAGAACAAGCAGAAGAAACATGTCGTCGTATTTTAGAAATGCCATATGTTCATTTACGCGGTTTACATATGCACGTTGGTGATCAGGTCCCAGAATCAGAGCCTTTTGCTAAAGCAACGAAAGTTTTAGTTGATGAATCACGTCGCTTAGAAGAAGTGCTTGGTATTAAATTTGATTTAATCAACGTAGGTGGGGGGATCCCTGTTCCTTATAAATATGATGAAGAAAATGGTAATCCATTAGAAGATAATATGTATGCAGGTATTACTGCACAAGATTTTGCTGATGCTGTTATTAGTGAAGTACACAAATGGCGTACTGATGTTGAAATCTGTATTGAGCCAGGCCGTAAAGTAACAGGTTCAGCAGGTGTGCTTGTAACTGAAGTTGCCTGTGAAAAACGTAAAACCAATTATGATTTAGACGGCAATATTGAAGAGCATGTTGAGTGGAAATTTGTTGATGCTGGTTATAGTGTTTTATCTGATAGTCAACATTTTGATTGGTTCTTCTATGTTTATAATGCTTCAAAAATCAATGAAACACATGATGAGTACATCAAATTAGCAGGTCCTTTATGTGATGGTGGTGACTATTTCCATGTCGGTGTTAAAGGTGAAGAATTCCTAATGCCAAAAGACACTCAAATCGGTGATATTGTTGCTTTCCTTGATGCTGGTGCTTATACCATCGAAAGCCAAACTGTTTATAACAATCGTCCTCGTACTTCTGTTGTAATGATAGATAAAGAAGGTAAGGATAGATTGATTCGTCGTGAGGACACTTACGAAGATATGGTTGGGTACGACATATATTAATCATCAATATCTGGGGCATTTTATGCTCCAGATATTATAAAGTGAGGTTATTATGAGTGATTCTAAAGATTCAAGCCTACTTGGCATTAAAGACATTGTGTTTATGAATGTTATTGCAATACTCAGTTTGCGTCAAATTCCGAATGTTGCTCCTTATGGGGCGTCAGCAATGGTACTTTGGTTACTTGCTGCATTTTGTCTTTTTTTCCCATTAGCTATGGTTTGCGGTGAGCTTTCAACCGGTTGGCCAAAAGATGGTGGTATTTTTGTATGGGTAAAAGAAGCATTTGGTAAACGTATTGGTTGGATTGTTGTTGTTTGCTTTTTGTTTTCTTGCGTTCTTTTCTTCCCGTTAATGTTGCAATTTGGTTTTACTGCCATAGGGTATATGTTTAGTGCTGAGTTAGCTCAAAATCAAATATTTATTGGTGTTGGCTCTATGGTGGTATTCTGGATTTTAACACTGATGAATATTAAAGGGATGCAATGGACTAAGATTATTAATAGTGTGAGTGCATGGCTTGGCGTATTTATTCCAGCCGCTATTATTGTGCTATTAGCTGTTGTATGGTTATTAACAGGGCATCCAATGGCAACGAGTTATAGCCATGCCAGTGATTGGTTTCCTGATTTAAGTAGTTGGGATACTATCGTATTTTTGTCTAGTATGATGTTTGCATTTGCTGGCCTTGAAGTTGCGCCAATGATTGCAGGACGTACGCGCGATCCTCAACGTGATTTTCCAAAAGCAATGTTAGTTTCAGCAATTGTAATTGTTGGTATTTATATGGTCGGTTCATGGGCTATTAATACTTTATTACCAGCAGCCGATACTGATATCGTAGCGGGTGTTATGCAAGCAATGGAAGCCGCAGCTAAAGAATTACATATGCCTTGGTTATTACCAGTAATGGCAATTTGTTTATTCTTTGGGGCTTTAGGACAAATTAACTCATGGTTAGTAGGCCCTATTTATATGTTACAAGAAGCATCAAAAGAAGATAATTTGCTTGGTGAACGTATTGGTCGTTTACATCCTGTGTATAAAACACCTGCTTTTGCTTTAATTATTCAAGCAATTATTGTCACTGTGCTTTGTTTTTCAACATTTGTGTCACCAAGTATTGCTGCAGCGTATTGGATGTTAACAGCGTTAACGACAATTTGTTACTTTATTCCATATTTAGTGATGTTTATTGCGTATTATCGTTTACGCTTTACTCAACCTGATGTACCGCGTAGCTTTAAAATTCCAGGTAAGGTTATGCCGATTGTTTTACCTGCATTAGGATTTTTATCAACGCTATTTGCTGTAATTTTGGTCTTTATTCCACCTGCGCAAATTGATATGGGGGGATATGTTGAGTATATCGCCAAAATAGTAGGTGGTGCTGTGCTTGCTATTGGTTTAGCTGAGTGGATCTACTATCGAGCACAAAAGCGTAACCGTTTGCAATAGTAACAATATATAGAGGAGTAAGTGTATGTACAAACCTATATTAGAAATTGATTTACGCAAATTAAGAAATAATGCTCGTGTTGAAAAAGAATTGTTAGCTAAACATGGCATTGAAGTAATGGCTGTCAATAAAGTTTTTGATGGCTGTGTAGAAACCGCCAAGGCTGTACTTGATGGTGGTATCGATGTGATTGCCGAGTCAAGAACTTACAATTTAAAAAAATTGAAAGAGGCTTTAAATTGTAAAACATGCTTATTACGCAGTCCTTGTTTAAGTGAAATTACTGATGTGGTTAAATATGCTGATATTAGCCTAAATAGCGAAAGGCAAATTATTCAAGCACTTTCTGATGAAGCGGTTAAGCAACAAAAAGTTCATCAAGTTTTGTTGATGGTAGATATGGGAGATTTACGAGAAGGTATTTGGTTTGAACATATTGATGATATTATTGATATGGTCAAATTAATTCTTTCTTTACCGGGTGTTGAGCTCTATGGGCTTGGCACCAATTTCAACTGCTATGGTACCGTTTTACCAACAGTAAAAAATGGAGTGGACTTTTTACATATTGCGAGTAAAGTAGAAGAGTCTTGTAATATTAAAATTAAATATTTATCAGCAGGTAATTGTACAAGCTACCACCTATTAGATAAAGGTATTTGGCCTGAAGGGTTGAATCACTTAAGAATAGGTGGATTGCATGAGTTTGGTATTGAGTATGTAGATATGAAATATCTGGATGAATTTCATCATTCAAGCAAGCCTGTTGATAAAGCGTGCAGTGATTTGTATAAATTATACGCGCAAGTTATTGAGCTCAATAGCAAGCCAACGGTTCCTGTTGGTGAGTTAGGTGTGGATGCATTTTTAAACAGTAAAACCTTTGTTGATAGCGGTACACGCAAACGAGCACTTCTTGCCTTTGGACGTCAAGATGTACCAGCAGAAAGCTGCGTGCCTATCAATGATAAGATTACTGTTTTAGGGCAAACAAGTGATCATACTATTGTTGATATTGAAGATGTTTCTGAAACATTAAATGTTGGTGATATGATTGGTTTTGAGCTTGATTACACTGCTTTACTAATGGCTTGTCAAACTAATGGTGTAGAAAAACGGTTTATTTATTAATTGTGTTAGCTGCTGGGAAACCAGCAGTTTTTATTGATTATTAGGCGGTTTATATGGCAACATCAGAATCACAAGAAAACCCTTATCCCAGTAGTTTAAAGAAAAACCTAAAAAATCGTCATCTTTTGATGATTTCTTTAGGTGGTTCGATTGGCACTGGGTTATTTATCGGTATTGCATCCCCACTTAGTACAGTTGGTCCATTAGGAACCATTATTGCTTATTTAATGGCAGGAAGCATAATGCTTTCAACCATGTTATGTTTAGGTGAACTTTCTTGTGCATTCCCTCATGCAGGTTCATTTCAACACTATGCGTTGATGTTTATACCCAATCCGATTTGGAGTTATACCATCGGTTGGTTGTATTGGTTAAGTTGGGTGCTATCTATGGCGGCTGATTTGACTGCTGCTTCAATGATTGCCCACCAAACCTTCCCTTCGATTCCTATTTATCTTTTTAGTCTATTAATTCTAATTGTTCTTACTTCAGTGCATTTAACCTCTGTTCGTGCATTTGGAGAAAGTGAGTATTGGTTTTCAACTATTAAGGTTCTTGCGATTATTGCATTTATTGGGGTGGGGATTTATTTACTTAATCACCAATATACCCAAACGCATATCTTACCAACATTTAAAACCGAAAAAGGGTGGTTTCCTAATGGTTTTTTAGCCATATTGGTTTGTATGACTATCGTGACCTATTCCTTTCAGGGCGTCGAATTAATTGGTAGTGCAGCTGGTGAGTCACAATCTCCACAGTCTGTGTTACCTAAAATTATTACAGGTGTTGCTTTTCGTATTATTTTATTTTATGTCTTGGCTATTGTTGTTTTGGCTTTGGTGTATCCATATGGAACAGAACATAATGAAATCAGTCCATTTGTGTGGGTATTTAATCGGGCTGGAATTACATTTGCTTCGTATATGATGCTTTTTGTGATTTTTTGTGCGGCTATATCTGCAGCTAATTCAGCTATTTATGCAAGCTCAAGAATGTTATGGTCTATGGCTCAAGATAATTTGGCTCCAAAATATTTCTCAGAAGTAAATCGACGAGGGGTTCCAACAAAGGGTATATTATTTATTGCTATTATTGCATTAGTTTCTTTGTTTTCGAAATATATTGCTGCTGAAAAATTGTATATTTATTTAGTAGCGGGAACAGGGCAAGTGGGATGTTTTGCATGGATTATTATTGCTTGGTGTCAATATCAGTTCCGTAAGAGAGTAAATAACGGTAAATATCCCAAAGAGATGATAAAGTTTAAATCGCCATTATTTCCTTGGCTGGCAGGGATTTCTATTATTGTTAATATTGTGATTATTATTGGTGTTTGGTTTGGAGATTCAGGGCATTTTATTTTATTATCAGAAGTTGTTTTAGTAATAATTATTTTGGTTTCTTACTTTTTCTATAAGAAACGAAATTCTTTAATAATAAATACGTTAGATTAATTTTATTGACCTATTAATTTATTTGTAATCACCTAATAAATCAGTTTAGGTGATTACATTTAATTTTTTAAATCAGATTATTAATGCTTTTACTATTTGATTTATCTTTCTTTTTAGACAGTAAGTTAAGTGCATTGGCTTGGTATAATTTTCTGATACTAGTCATTTTAGAAAAGCTGATACACCCGTAAAAACGACTTGCGCAGCAATAGCCGATATTAGTAACCCAGTTAGTTTTGATAAGATAGCAATACCTGTGTTTTTTAATACTTTAGCAATACTTTTTGCACATAATAGCATTGCATAAATCCCTGAAGATGCAATGAATAAAGAAACAGCGCCAATCATATTGGCTGCAAAGCCTACGGAGCTTGTTCCCATAACAATGATAGTACCAATGGAAGCGGGTCCCATACAAAGTGGAATTGCAAGGGGTACTACACTGATATCTTCATCACTGTTAATTTTGTTTTTTTCAGGCGAATCATTCATGAGTGAAACGGCCGTAATAAACAGTAATGCCCCCGAACCAATTCGAAATGCATCAAGCGTAAAACCAAAAACACTAAACATAGTATTGCCAAAAAAGAATAGTACAATGCCAATGATGAAAACCGCACAAGACGTTTTGAGTGCAGTTTTACGTTTAAGTTCTTCATCATATTGTTTTGTACCACTTAAAAATGCGCTTAAGACAGCAGGTGGTGTCATTAATGCAAATAATTTTACCGTTGTTGATAAAATTGCAAAAATATAGTCAATCATAGCCCACCTTTTATATTGATTATTTTAAAAAATTTACACAACAATAATTGTTGAGTTGAATTTATTTGTTATATATAAAAACGGTCACCACGAAGGTGACCATCTTAAATCTGATACTTTTATTGATAAACAATAAAAACTAATTAAGGCGCTCTTTGATACGAGCTGCTTTACCACGAAGTTCGCGTAAGTAGTAAAGTTTAGCTTGACGTACTTGACCACGACGTTTCACAGTAATTGAATCAACAATTGGTGAGTGAGTTTGGAATACTCGTTCAACACCTTCACCATTCGAAATCTTACGTACTGTAAATGCAGAGTGCAAACCACGATTACGAATGCCAATAACAACACCTTCATAAGCTTGAAGACGTTTTTTGTTACCTTCAACAACCCATACTTTTACTTCAACCGTGTCACCAGGGCGAAAAGACGGGATGTCTTTTTTCATTTGTTCTTGTTCTAATTGCTGAATAATTGCATTTTTCATAATATTATCTCTTACTAGTTATACTGAAATATTAATTGCTTAGTTTGTCACTGTATTCTTGTTGGAATTCAGCGAGTAAACATTGCTCTTCATCAGTCAGAGCTAGATTTGCAAGAAGATCTTCTCTTCTTAACCAAGTTCGTCCTAGTGATTGTTTTAATCGCCAGCGACGAATCGCTTCATGGTGACCAGACATTAATACGTCAGGTACCGCCATTCCGTCTAACACCTCAGGCCGAGTATAGTGTGGACAGTCAAGTAAACCGTTAGCAAAAGAGTCTTCTTTTGCCGATGATTGGTGATTTAGCACGCCAGGAATAAACCTTGCTAATGCATCAATCATGGTCATCGCCGGCAACTCACCACCACTTAACACATAATCCCCAATTGACCATTCTTCGTCAATTTCGGTTTGAATAACGCGTTCATCTATACCTTCGTATCGTCCACAAATCAAAATTAATTTTTGATTTTGTGACAATTCGCAAACACCTTGTTGGTCTAATTTGCGCCCTTGTGGGGAAAGATAGATTACTTTTGTATTGTTACCTGCCACTGTTTTTGCCGCATGAATTGCATCTTTAAGTGGTTGTACCATCATTAACATGCCGGGACCACCACCATAAGGCCTATCATCGACAGTCTTATGCTTATCATGCGCAAAATTGCGAGGGTTCCAATATTCTACTGTTAACAGCCCGTTTTTAACTGCTCGACCAGTTACGCCATAACAGGTAATGGCTTGAAACATTTCGGGAAAAAGGCTAATTACGCCAATCCACATAGTTTTACCTTACCAATTAAAAAGCAGGATCCCAATCGACCACAATCGTTTTTGTTGTTAAATCAACTTGTTTTATAAATTGATTATCAACAAAAGGGATTAAACGTTCTGTTGCGCCAAATGCATCTTTTAGATTTGCTTTAACCACTAATACATCGTTAGATCCGGTTTCCATCAAATCAGTTACCAGTCCTAAATCATAGTTATTAACTGTTTTAACTCGGCAGCCAATGAGATCCTTCCAATAAAAATCACCATTGCTAAGTGCTGGTAATTTTTCTGCATCAACAAACACTTCAATATTGGTTAATGCAATAGCTTGATTGCGATCATCAATGCCTTTAAGTTTCACAATCATATCATGATTATGTGGTTTAAAGCTCTCTACAATTACCTCTTGCCATTGCCCAGCAAGCTGGATATACCAAGGAGTGTAATCAAAAATGCTATCTGGAGATTCTGTAAACGAAAAAATTCTGAGCCATCCGCGAATGCCGTAGCTTGAACCAAGTTTACCAACAACAATAAGATTCTCAGTATTCATCATTACAGTGATTATCAATTACTAAATTAAGCAGCTTTTCGTGCTTGTTTAATTAGTGCATTAACACGATCAGAAACAGTTGCACCTAAACCAACCCAATGATTTACGCGATCAAGATCTAAACGTAATTCTTCTGCTTTACCTTGTGCAATTGGATTAAAAAAGCCAACGCGCTCAATAAAACGACCATCACGTGGGTTACGGCTATCAGTGACAACTACTTGATAAAAAGGGCGCTTTTTAGAGCCACCACGAGCTAAACGAATAGTTACCATAACATCCTCTTAAATTAAAAAATAATCTTTTTTCTGCCCAACATGGACAAAATCAAAGCTCCAGAATTATACTCTTTCTAGTAAAAAGTGCAATGGCTGATTGTTGTTGATGTGATTCTATGTTGTTTGTTTAAACTAACTTACAAAAAAGAATAAAAAAAGTAATACCGTTATAGTTTATTTAATTTTAGTGCCACAAAAAGCACTAAAAATAGTCCATTTTATTTATGGAGGGTTATCGTAATGATGATGCTATTTCTTTTTATTTTTTCGAAAAAAAGCCCGCTTTAAAACATCAAAAAAGCCCAGTGAGCGAACCATTTTTTGCCCGTCAACATAAACTCGAATGGCTTTTAATACCTTTTTGGGGTCTTTAGATGCAAAGGTGTATATGCCGTTTTTTTTTGTTTTTATTGAATAACGAGGGATCCATCTACCACCTAACAATACAGAAGCAGTCACATAATTAACTTCATTCCATGGTATTTGGATATATTTGCGAGGATCGTGTTGATGATAAAACTCGAAGGCTTTGTCACCAATTATTATATTACCGTATTCAGATAAGCCTGTAAATGCGGTTGCTTTCACTGTTAAATCAATTTTAGTATTTAATGATTGAACCATCTACCCTATATCCATGCAAAGTTCGAATGATAATGACACCTTTTCATCACATAGTGTGATGAAAAGGTTAATGTAATATTAAATAGAAAGTTGGTGCTATGTTAAAATATCATACTTTCCAAATATATATAGGCATAGCTATATGTTTATAAAAGGCCGATTACATGCCCAACTATACCAACAATAAATAATCCAAGGATTATTAAAATTGGTGATACTTTTTTACGAAGTAACCACATACAGAAAAAGGTTAATAGTAAAGGGACTAGCCCAGGTATTAATTTATCTAAGCTATTTTGTAAGGTAGTAATCTTTTCGTGGGTAAGTGATAACCCATTTTGCATTTGCATCAATGCTTTTTGAATGCCTTCTACTCCCGCAGGTAATGAGTTCCAGTCAATGAATGCACCGTTATTTAATTTTACTTTTGCAACCACAGGTTGGAATTTTATTGATACCCATCTTTGTACCAAAGCGGCTACAACCAACATTCCCAAAATAGAGGCACCTTTAGTTATTTTGGGTAGTAAACCACCGGATAAATTATCAATAATTTTTGAGCCAGTATGGTAACCAAATTCTTGGGTATACCACATAAAACAGCAACGAATAATATTCCATAGTAAAAAGAATAAAATTGGTCCCATAATATTGCCGCTAAGCGCGAGTGATGCGCCAAGTCCTCCAAGCATCATTCTCAATGTAAACCAGAATACGGGATCGCCCACACCTGCAAGTGGCCCCATCATACCAATTTTTACCCCTTGAATGGTAACGTCATCAATAGCCGCTCCATTTGCGCGTTCTTCTTCAAATGCAAGAGTTACTCCAAGTATTGGTGATACTAAATAAGGGTGTGTATTAAAAAATTCTAAGTGGCGTTTAAGGGCAGCTGATCGCTCTTCTTTAGTCGTATATAATTTTTTAATCGCAGGAATCATTGAATAAACCCAACCACCATTTTGCATACGTTCATAGTTCCAAGAACCTTGAAGGAAAGTTGAACGCCAAACAACAGCTAAACGATCTTTTTTGCTTAATTGAATTCTATCAGTCATTTTCTTCTCCAAGTCCCTAGTAATCATTTAAAATATCATCAAGTGGATCCCCTTTACTGCCACCATTTGATGAATTGCCACGTTCCGAAAGACTGAGGTAAATTAGTGCTAATGCGACGCCTAAAGCACCAATTGCAATTAATGTCAATTGCGATATAGCCGCAATCACAAAACCAATAATAAAAAATGGCCATACTTCACGGTTTGCCATCATATTAATTACCATTGCATAACCAACAGCAACCACCATACCTCCCCCAATAGACATTCCTACTTCTAACCATTTAGGCATTGCAGCTAAAGCGCTTTTAACCGTTTCAGCAGGAATAAATAGTAAAGCTGCTGCAGGAATAGCTATACGCAAGCCTTGCAGGCAGATACCAAAAATTTGTAATAATTCAATTTTTCTAATATTGGCATTTTCAGCTGCAGCGTCCATCATATGAACTAACGGAACAGCAATAGTTCGCACGATAATGGTTAGGAATAAACCGGCTACGGCAAGTGGAATGGCAACAGCAATAGCAGTAGATACGCCAGCAACGCCTTGTCCACCTAGCACTAAAATAATTGACGAAGCAACCGATGCTAGTGCGGCATCGGGCGCAACGGCTGCACCAATATTAG
This sequence comes from Gilliamella intestini, assembly GCF_900094935.1. Taxonomy (GTDB): domain Bacteria; phylum Pseudomonadota; class Gammaproteobacteria; order Enterobacterales; family Orbaceae; genus Gilliamella; species Gilliamella intestini. Next base: position 1,899 of record NZ_FMBA01000030.1, on the reverse strand, counting down.
CCCAACCAAGTGCAATCATTTGCAACGAACCGCCCAATACAACACCAGCTTCTAAATTACCTGTTACAAGTCCAATTAAAGAACAAGCCACTAAAGGTTGGTGGAATTGAAACTGATCTAAAATACCTTCCATCCCTGCTAAAAAGGCAATAACTATCACTAAAATGATTGCAATAATCGACAATGTCATAATATATCCCCTTAAATAAACTAATCATTTTGCTGAGCTAATTCTTCTTTGGCTTTTTTTAGTAATTCGTCCATATTGCTATTAGAATCATTAGGTACTTTGCGAACATCAAATTTCACATTTTTTGCTTTTAATTTTTCAAATGTATCAACATCATCAGCATTCATTGACAGCACTTTATTAACCATAACCTTTCCTACGGAATGGGCCATTGAACCAATATTAAGTTCATTGATATCGACACCGCCCTCTATGGTTCGTAGCACATCTTGTGGATTTTCAAATAGAAGTAGCGCTTTGGTATTACCAAAACGAGGATCGTGTGAAACTTCGATAATTTTTTTAACTGGAACAACATTTGCTTTTACGCCAGGAGGTGCTGCCTCTTGGATGAGTTTTTTTCTTAATTCATCTTTTGCAACTGAATCCGAAACAACAATAATACGGTTAGGTTTGGTTGATTTTGTCCACGCTGTCGCCACTTGCCCATGTAATAGGCGTGAGTCAACACGAGCTAACACGATTTTCATTGTACCATCTCCAACTACTGTTCCTTCGGGGATAGTAGTTGCGTTTTTAGTAGAAGCAGAAGATTGTGTTGGTATTTCGACTGTTGTTCGAACACCTTCTTTGCCTGGTTCAATAATTGCGGCAGCAATTTCTTTCGCCGTTTCCATTGAAAAACGAGATGAATAGGCTTCAATTAACATTGGTAAATTTAAACCAGCAACAATAGCCCAATTGCTATGTTCACCACATAAATTGTTAGCTTGATTAAATGGTGTTCCTCCCCATAAATCTACTAAAAACAGGACTTCTTCTTGATTAGCAAATGTTGCAATCGCTTCAAGCATTCGTTCTTTTAAACTTTCAGGACTATCACTTGGGTGCAAGGTAACAGCTTTAACATTTTCTTGCTCTCCAAATATCATCGATCCTGATTGTAGAATACCTTCTGCAAACTCACCATGAGTTGCTAGGATGATTCCAACCATATAACGACCTCCTAATTTTTTTGTTTGAAAATGTGTTGCCATTCCAGTTATTTTAGATCACGAAATAAACTGAGAAATATGTGCTGATCACATTTTTATAAAAAACTTAAATTTTATCTGTAGGAGTTATTTGGACTATTTATAGTAATTCAAATCTTTTGTTATCACTTTGTCGTTTTTTCAACTCACAAATTTCAAACTATTGCGTACCATATGGATGATGCAGATTTTGTATCTACCTATTTTTTACTTATTAGAGCAGTTCAAAAATAGGTAAATACACAAATTTATTTACAGGGTATAACACGATTTTTTACTGCATCAATTAAACTTAGTTTAAGTTTTTATTAAAGTAAGGTTAGACTGAGTGTAGCACCTGACAAATAAAACCGTGTTCTTTTTCCAGTTTTTTTCTGGCTTGCTCTGCATTTAAACCTGAAAGAATCATCAAAATAGCAGTTTTACAATGCTTATTACTTTCGGTTAATGCGGCAATGGCTTTTTCTCGGCTGCAATCGGTAGCCTGCATAACAATGGATATTTGCCGTTCAACAAGTTTGGCGTTGGTAGCTTCTACGTCAACCATTAAATTACTGTAAACTTTGCCAGTTTTTATCATGCTGGCAGTGGTTAACATGTTGAGGACTAATTTTTGTGCTGTACCTGCTTTCATTCTAGAGGAGCCAGTAATTACTTCTGCACCAACAATTGGTG
>NZ_FMBA01000113.1 GCF_900094935.1 Gilliamella intestini | reverse complement strand
ACGATTACATTCTTCGTTAGGCTACTTGCCTCCCGTTGAATTTAAAAAACACTTACCCCTTAATTTTTTTGTTTGAAAATGTGTTGCCATTCCACTATTACATATAAATTTTGTACTTATTAGAATTAATTTCTTTCATAATTTTATCTAAATATTCTCTACTTTCTTTTTTGGCTCTACCTTTTCCTTGAATTTCTTTTTTATATTCATCTACCGATATTATTGAATTTATGGTAATAGATTGATCTATAGTTGAAACATCAAAATCAATAAAATATTTACCATTTATTAAATAGTAATAAATTATGGCATATTGATCATAATTTTCTCCTAGAATAAAAGCTGAATTCAAATAACCAAATTCCTCTTTAAAAAAAGGATAAAGTTTTTCTTTTTCAAACTTTTGAAAATCAAGTGTTTTTTTCTGAGCTATGTTAGCTTCATTTATCATAATGGTGGTAATCTCCCTGGTGTTGCTGTAATTAAATTGCCTGCTTTATCTGTAAGGATCGTTATAGTATTTGTTGGCTTTCCTGTAAATTTATCAATTCCAATATTTTTATTAAAGTTAACAACTCGTTCATAGAGTTTTCTTTCTGTACCTTCAAATGTTGAATTTCTTACATTACTAATAGGTATGTCTATAACTTGTTTGCTTCCTATTAAAGATTTAGCTTCTTCTTCTGTAATTATAAATTGACTTGCATTGCTCTTGCCGCCGAAATGCCTTTTTAAAACATGATACCATCCTTCTTTATTATTACCATTTTGTATATTTATACGAGATTGTACAATAGGGTGATCTAAATCTGTTTTAGGTATTGCTGTATCCGCACCATTTGAGATCTTATACTCCTTTCCTGCAACCCCCTCAAACCCACTATTTTCAACCTTAATCAACCCTAACGGATCAACCCAATTTATCGGATCGCTACCAGCATATTGGTAACTATTTAAGCCACCCAGTATACCGAGCGGATCTTGAGTAATATATCTACCTGTAAATGGATCATAATAGCGGTTTAGGTTGTAGTGTAATCCCGTCTCCTCATCATAATATTGCCCTTGGAATCTTAACGGGTTATCCGGCAGGGCGTTGAAATCGTC
>NZ_FMBA01000090.1 GCF_900094935.1 Gilliamella intestini | reverse complement strand
GGAGAATTTATTTTGCTCATCGGACACGCATTTTGTTAAAATGAAAGCCGATGAGTAATATGTGTCTGTCAGATTAAGTTTGAGCTACTACACATTAAGACTTTATCGTTAGATTTACGAACATTTCTGCCCCAAGCACCAATATAGAAGTTATTAATAGCTTGTGGATTTAATGCGGAAACGTGCTCGTTATTTATGCGCGGATGGTCAAGCGGCATTAAATTATCATTCAATGTCATGTACGATTTGTTAATTTCATCTGCCGGGTAGAAAATTCCATTCATGACAATATCATCCACGATAGGGACCACATCATTAATAACAATGTGCTCTTTACCGTCGATGATTTGTGTTGATATTTTGGATTTACTATTAACGACAGATAAAACATTTACACTTTTAAGTGTCATGCTTTACCTCATGTGGATTTTATATATAAAAAAACCGCCGAAGCGGTTTGGGTGATTAGGTTATGAATGCCTGATAACGAAAAGCGCTTCCGCTAAACAGCCTAGTTGATATCTTCCGTAACTAGTACTTGCTTGCTCAATTAAACGCTTTAATTGCTCCTCGGCGTCATCTGGAAGTGGTTCCATATTAATGAGTTCAGAGGCAATATCTACTAATGATTCATCGTCTTTCACTTTAACCCCTTATCTAATGACTCAAAAAACTTAAATAATTCTGGATATAAACGTTTTTTTGCTTCAAATGGATTTTCAATATACAACGAAAACGACTCGGCAACAAACTCCATTTTATTATATTGAGCGTACTTACTAATTGCATGCGCCCAACCGCGATCCCACGCTTTCCAGATGATGTCGTCAATTTCTTCTCGATAATGATAATGCAATGCATGTCCCATCTCGTGAGCATAAATACCTCTTGGTGTGGATACAGCACTCCACGGCATATAATCCATTTCGTGAATTATTTTAGCTAATTGCTCATTCTTACCTTTGATGGCTATCAGCATAGAATTTCGCTTATACCCTTTCGTTTTGCTGTGTAAATCAGATTCTAGCAAAGCTTTTTTATCGACGCTATCTGATGTAATAAGGAGGGCTTTAGCTTCATGTGAGTATGCTGCCAACATATCTTTGGGTGGCTCTCTATATTTATAAATATCCCCTGTTATCGAGCCTGTGTATCTAAATTGAGGTAAATCAAATCGTTTCTGTATTTCTGATACCAACTGTAAGCAAGGAGCCAACTCTTTGGTATCAATATCCTGTGGTAGGTTTGAGGTTTCAGTAATGTGTTTCCTTGCCCATTCATTAGCATCTTCAACAGAATTTAAACTTTGTTGTTTCGGTCTGTTTTGCTCACGCCAGTCATCAGATTCTTTTAATAATCTATCAATACTAGCTTGATTATATGGCTCACCTTTTTCATTAAGCAGTACCGTTACTTGAGCGCAATAACAATTAAATCGGTTGCCATTCTCTTCATACCAATCTGCCACTTGCTCAACAGTATAAACCTTACCGTGCCTATCGACATGTGTTGACCTAGAATTAGGCTTTAAAGCAGACATATGTAACAAGCCTGTTTTTAACCCTAACTCCTCTTGTGTGCGTTTAGTTTCATCCCACGTTGCTTGACGAAGAGCGCCTACTTGTTCAGTCTGCGCTATGGCTTTAGCTCTGCTATATGAAACATCAATACGCTTACTGATAATATCGGCCGTTTCTCGTGGATTAATCCCTCGGGCTACAGTGCTACTTAAAACCGTACCTAAATCACTCTTTAGATTATCTGCAAGCCCTTTCCAGTCGTTGAATGTTGCTGTATATGCAAGCCCAATTCGACGAATGTAAGCATCACTAAATAACAGTGATTCCAATGATGTAGCTTGTGAATAAAGTGGTGATTGAGTGGATAGATTATGAAAAGTGCGATTAGTCCCCATTTGATACATATCAGCAACAAACTTACCTGCCCAAAACTTCTCAATACCGCCATCAATTAAGTTTTCATCAACAATTTCTTGAATGCGAGTTAACACCCTAGCAAGTTGATTGCCGTCAACAGTGTAATTAACACTGGCATTAACGACATAGAGTGTATTATCAACGAATATCGCTGTTTTAATCGGCTCTTTAGCATAGTAGCCTAAGCTTAATTCGATATGCTCAATAATTGATTGTTTGATTGTTTTGTAGCGTTTTTGTATTTCGCTACGCATTTGGAGAATTTGTTTGTTGGTGAGTGTAGGGTTGTTTTTACTTTTCGGTAGTATCGGATTCTTTGGAATTGCAGTAGCTCAAACTTAATCTGACAGACACATATTACTCATCAGCTTTCATTTTAACAAAATGCGTGTCCGATGAGCAAAATAAATTCTCCAATTGC
>NZ_FMBA01000093.1 GCF_900094935.1 Gilliamella intestini | reverse complement strand
ACACGCTTAGGCACCGCCAATGGCACCGTACAAGTGCGGGTACAACGAAACCGCGGAAACTGCGCCTATGGTAACAGTAACAGAGAAACAAGCGAAGGAGGGACTTTTTTATCGTCAGAAAACCAACAATTCAGGGTGGTGAATCGTAGTTTTTATGAAATTTATGCCCCCGTATTTACGCAAAGAGTAAATAACAGGAAAAACTATAACGCAAATCCATATAATTTCTTAGCCAATAACAGGAAAATGGCATATCTAAAAAATAATAATTCAACTAAAGTTGCATATATATATCACGATCCGTATGATAATGAATTTATCCTGACCACTTGTGAAAAAACTCAGGTAATGGGAAGAAATATTGGGATAATTTTAGATCATATTCCGGCAGGATACACCAGAAGCGCCGCTGCTCCTGCGGGAGGAGATGCAGAGAATAATTATTATTACCCTAATGGAGATATTGTAACAGATGGACACTTTTTTAATTCACGAACTAGTAGAAGGTTTCCAAGTCAGCGTAGAAGAGTGCAATATTCAGCCACGGGTAATCAAGTTGATTTGGTAAGAATGCCTGATGGATTAAATATTAATTTAGGTAATAACATACTTATAGCATTTAATTTCATAGATACGCAAAGAAGGTATTGCAGCCCAGAATGTTTTGCCGGATTTATGGGGGTGCTAGGACAATTTGGTATTGCAAGGGTTAGGTGTACTGGAATGTGTTTCGGGGATGCAACCTGTTATCCAAGCACAACTCATAACAATGGGGTGAGCGTGGATACAGGTTATCTAACTGGTAATATTAACCGACCTAATAATACAAACCAACAAGATTTATTATATGCGTTTGTTGATTGGGCTTTACTCAAGTTATTGCCGCTGAAAATAGACAAAATTGGCTGTTAGGGGCGAATAGGTACAATAAAGCGCATAATGATCACCTACATGCCGGGATTTTTGACAGCAATTCTCTGGAAACCATTATATAAAAAATAAACAAGGAATATTAGCAATGAGATTAATATTAGTATGTATCACTCTCCTATTTATGATAGGTTGTAAACAAATGGTTAACAGCCAACCGATTATAAAAACAGAAAATAAAAAAGACCATTTTATTACCCAAATTATGCAAGCTCCTCTTGCCAGCCCGCCAATTGGTGATAAACATGTTTTATATCCTTTTGCCACACATTGGCAACATGCAGAAACAGAAAGTGAACGTTCGGGGAATGAAAAGGCTTTTGATGAATTAGCCAGGAATTTATATAAGCAGTCCCAATCAGAACAATCTTATACAGTTACTTTAACCCAAGAAAATTTAAAGCAGATTGTTCAGGATTCCTATGATATCCCATTTAATATCAACGATATTTTAAACCAGAAGATTACAGTTCATGTGGAAAAAATAGCCGGCTTTCCTCAGTTTGATCTGTTTCTACTCACCACTGAGAACCTTGAGTTAGAATGCAACCATTGCGAGTATGGAAGTCATCTTGTTTTTCAATCCATTATCTCTATCAGCTCTGATCAAATTGTGGATAGATTAGTAGCCACTTACGAATATGGAAATGATCTGAGTAGAGGCTATCGATTTTTCTATTATGATAATGGGAAAATAATTATTAGGGATCTTGGTAGTGATGAGACAGACAGTGCTGCTAATGAAAAAAGAACATACCAACTGACACCCCAAGGCAAATTCATCCGCTATTATGATACTAATGGTTCTTTTCAAAATACAGATCTTAATGATACAGAGGAGGGTTTAGTTCAAAACCATACTCGCGAGGGGGTATGGATAGAGATAACAGGCAGTAAATATGCGCCTCTAGGTATCGGTTATATTTATCTCGAATCGGAATACAAAAATGGCCTGCCTGTTGGTATTTGGAAATGTCATCAATTAGAACAACAATATAATGAACTGAATGAACCCATCTTATCCACTCGCAAAAAAGGCAAACTTTTGTACACAGAAACCTATAAAGACGGTGAGCTTGTCGAACGCAAATTTGTGGATAAAGAAATTGATGAATTGAATTAAAGATTGTGTAGTAAACAAACGATTATTATGCTTATCACCCTCATAAATATG
>NZ_FMBA01000101.1 GCF_900094935.1 Gilliamella intestini | reverse complement strand
CAGATAATAAACGAAACCTACCATCAAGACGATTTTCACGCCCTGCCGGATAACCCGTTAAGATTCCAAGGGCAATATTATGATGAGGAGACGGGGTTACATTACAACCTAAACCGCTATTACGACCCATTTACAGGCAGGTATATTACTCAAGATCCTCTCGGTATACTAGGCGGACTAAATAGTTATCAATATGCCGGTAGCGATCCGATAAATTGGATTGATCCGTTAGGGTTGATTAATACAGCTTCAAAAGGTAACGAAAAGCTACTAGAAAAAACAAAATCCATAGCAATTGAAAGCTCAGTTCCAGATATTTATTCCGATTTCGCAATACAAGCCACGAATAATGCTCGATCTAATAAAATTATGCTAGGTAAATATAATGAAAATGGTATTTCTTATGTAGAGGAAGCTATTAATGAAAAAGCAACTTACTTTCAATTGGAAAACTGGTCAGAAATAGCAGCAAAACTTGGTGAAGAAAACATGTGGAAAATTAATGAAGCTTTTCTTGAGCAGCAAGTTGCTTTAAATAAAACAATATTACTATCCCATAATCCTTATACTGCCACCGGCTACTTTTCACAAGAGGTAAACTTTTTGATAAAACTTAATTACTATTTTGTAAAAGAAAAGAATTATTGGCGAGCCATCAAAAACACAGGAAATTGATATAATGAAAGGTGATATATATAAGCAAGCTAAAGAAATATTTTTTAAATATCAGGGTAATTCTTTTTTTATGGAGCAAGATTATTTATATAAAACATTTAAAAATTATAATGTTCCTCAGAATGTTTTAGCTGATTGGTATAAAGAATTACTTCGAAATAATAAAGAACAGCTTTTATGTGCATCAAATAATAAAGAAATCAAAAGTAAATTTTTTATATATTTAGAATTAATCAGATGTAACAAACAATACTTTTCTAATAATGATATTGAATTTGCATTTGATTTTTTCCGTAAAAATAAAGGATTAGATGATTTTTCTAAAATAATAATGGTTGAAATCATAATAAAATTTATAAAACAGCAAAATATAATAGATACTTCAATAAAAGAATATTGTAAAGTAGTATTAACTAAAATTAATACTGATTCATTTACTGTAGATGAAAGTTATAAGTATCATGGTGAATTGCCTTCGTATACATTAAAAGAAAATGTATCATCACGAGTTTTAGAGGATCTGGAGCAGATTGCCAATTTATAGAATAACATTAAATTTATTTTGGCTATAGTTTATTAAACCCATTACAAAAGTATAGAACATACACACCCACAGGGAATAGCTTATGCTAGCTCTCAAGATATGCAAATAATGTTACTTTTAGAAAGATTGGGATCACCACAGCGAAGTTCTCAAATTATTCCATCGGGAAAAGTTGTCATTCGTTTTAATGCTGAAAAAGGAAAACTTTAATGGATATTAATGAATTTAATTACTTATGGGATGGAAGCGAACAAGGATGGTGTTTGAT
>NZ_FMBA01000089.1 GCF_900094935.1 Gilliamella intestini | reverse complement strand
AGCAACATGGGTGACACGCTCTATGAATGCCAGTATAATGCCTATGGGCAGATAATAAACGAAACCTACCATCAAGACGATTTTCACGCCCTGCCAGATAACCCGCTAAGGTTCCAAGGGCAATATTATGATGAGGAGACAGGACTTCACTACAACCTAAACCGTTATTATGATCCATTTACAGGTAGATATATTACTCAAGATCCAATTAAGTTAATGGGTGGTACCAACTTATACCAATATTGTCCTAATCCTGTTAACTGGGTTGATCCGCTAGGATTTAAAGGGATGCCGGGACAAACAGAGAAATTACCATTGCTTTTAGAAAAGAAAATGGAAAATCCATGGATGCCCGGAACTGAAATAGAATCTATCATCGTACCTGAGGGAGGGATGTATGCTGAAATGGCTTTGAGCCCAGAACAAGCTTCAGGTCAGTGGGGGCTGGGTTCTTGGGCTACAACAGAAAATATCACTGGTGTTGATTTTGTGAGAAATAATTTAGCTGTTACTCCTCAATTTAAAAGTGTAATTTCACATGTTCAAAAGATCTATATTCCTGAAGGAGTAAGAGTACAGGTTGGAACAGTAGGTCCACAAATTTATAAAGGGGTAATTTATCCCGGAGGAGGTTCTCAGTTACAAATATTACTAACCCGTGATGAAATTAATAAATTAATTACTTCTGTAGGAAAACCCAAAGTAATTAACTAATAAAGGAATATTGATATGAAAAAAATACAACAATTTTATGAAATAGCTAAAAAAAATATTAATGATATAAAGCCCGATGAAATTTGGCATGAAGCTGATATTGTACCAACAACAATTGGATGGATATATGAAGGGAAATCCCATAAAATTGTAAATAAATATGGCATAAGAAGCATCATATTAGAGCCTTTTTGTTGTATTGCTGTTATTGAATCTATTTATGATGAAAAAACAAATAATGCTTATATTATAGAAAATATTGGAACAATAAAATGGGATGTGAAAAAATTAGTTTATGAACAAAAAGGAGATAAAATCAACTATATTCACAGTCTTTATTTTTATGACAACATTATTTACTTTTTATTTGATAAATCATTAATTACTTATCGATTTAGTGTTGATCCTATTACAGGTGAAGTAGGAAATTATATTGAAACTAAATAAAATGTTTGTTCCTCATATGTCAACTGCAATAATTCAATAGAATTAAGCGACTAATTCTGATTGAATGAAAACATAAATACATATCCCTGATAATTTGTTGTGTTTCGAGGGGATATGATTAATAAACTAATTATATTACAACCTAAACCGCTATTACGACCCATTTACAGGCAGGTATATCACCCAAGATCCGCTCGGTATACTGGGTGGCTTAAATAGTTACCAATATGCTGGTAGTGATCCGATAAATTGGGTTGATCCGTTAGGGTTGATTAAGGTTGAAAATAATGGGTTTGAAGGGATTGCTGGAAAAAGAACTAATCAATCTGGAAATAGCAATTTACCTGCGGTTCGACAAGGAAAAGTCACTTATGAACCATTAGCAAAACCAGATGCTAATGAATTAAGAGCTGGTCAAAAATTTGCTGAACAAGGGTATGATGTTACTTATAGAGCCACAGCTTCAGATAGAGGAGTCCCGAATTTAAGGACATCTGATCTTTATGTTAATGGCATTGGACGAGTAGATGTTTATACCCCAAGAACGACAAATATGAAAAATATAATTTCATCTATTGAAAAGAAAGATTCCCAAGCATCATCTGTTCTACTACAAATTAATTTAGTTGGTAAAAATATTAATACTATTGCTTCAAGAGTTTGGGGGAAACCAAATGTGAAGAATATAAATACAATATTCTTTCAAGATTCAAAAGGACAGATCCATCGGTTTGATCGTCCCATAAATGGAGAGTAAAATGTCTAAATTAGCGTGTAATTGTGGGTATGTGATGGTTGCAAGAACAATGGAGGAAGATTTTTTACATGACTTTATTCCTCAAAAAGTATTGGGAGATTTGTTAGTAAAATGGGATGAAACTGGTACTAAATTTAGTTGTGATGATTTTTTTAATTATTATAACCAATTTAGAAAAGACGCTTATAAATGTCCATCGTGTGGGCGCATTTTATTACAAAGTGATGAAGATTCAAATCTATTCGATTCTTATGTCAAAGAAGTCAAATAAACAAAATAGATAAAATTTTATTTATTAATCAATATAGTATGTTAACTTTAAAAACCGATAGCTTTGGTTTTGCATCAATCATAACAAAGCTACCGATATAAAAGCCCAATACATCAAACCACTACCTTAATAAGCTCTCAACTCTGATTTCCCCTGATGGGCAGCAGACAGATTACTACTGGTGGGGTGAGTGTGTTAGTGAAGTGATTCAGGG
>NZ_FMBA01000067.1 GCF_900094935.1 Gilliamella intestini | reverse complement strand
GTGAGCGATTCCATAAGACGATGAAAACAGAATGTTATGATATTTTATTTCGACGTAAGATTTACACACAATTGAGTGAAATACAAAACGATATTGAGCAATGGCTTGAGTTTTACAATCGAGAAAGAGCACACTCTGGAAAATATTGTTATGGAAAGACACCATGGCAAACATGGAATGATGCAAAGGGGTTGGTTAAGGAAAAGCAATTGGAGAATTTATTTTGCTCATCGGACACGCATTTTGTTAAAATGAAAGCCGATGAGTAATATGTGTCTGTCAGATTAAGTTTGAGCTACTACACATGACAGGTATAGATGATGATCACTGTAACAACCTGAAATTTCAACCATTTCTATTTTTTCTAACGTTTCATTTAAATTAAATCTATCAAATGCAAATGCTCCAATTGACAATATAATTGCCGTCGGTTTTGTATCTAATGTTTCAATATCAATAATAATAGTGTTAATTGTCATAGTTAGGCCTTTATTTTATTTGTTTTTTATATTCATATTCATATTCATATTCATATTCAGTCATAAACTGATTAAATCCATTTTTACTATTAATCATATTTATAACTTGTTGCTCGCTAAGTTCTACAGTATTTGGTGTTGCTAACCAAAATTGGGTTAACCTGTGTAACGGGTTGGCTGTTTCCCATAAATTCACTTGAAACTCTGCCAGATAATCAGATAGTTCAGATGTAAAATACTCATTAGCTGTTATAAATGTGTCTGTTTTTAAATATTCGCGTTTTAGTTGATCTCGACAAATAACACCCGCCATTATTTGCCATTTATAACGCACTTCGTTTAACATCCTTGCTTCAAATGATTTAGGTTTGATTTCAGAACCTTTGTAATAAACAAACACATCAATAGCAGTGATATCTAAGATCATGTAATCCTTGGCCACAATTCTAGATATTTGTTGATATTTTAGTGTTGGGTTATATTTTTTGTTTCGCTTCTTTTTCATAATTACGTTCTAGCATTTATTAACTGCAGTTATAAATTACTATCGATATAAGATAATAAGTTTTTGGTTAGGCTTCTTAGCTTGATATAACTATCAGGAACTACATGTTCAGTTGCTTTATTCATAATGTCATTTTTATTTTTTATGCTATGTATTTCCTGGTTCAAAGATGCATTTAAATTAGCTAACTCATCATTTCGAACTTGATACCATTCTAGGCTATCCTTTTGCTTCTTAACCTCAGATTGAAGGTCTTTTATTGTGTTATGATTTCTTGCTAACTCATTTTTTTGTTTTGATATTTCCGTTTTTAGTGAAGATATTTCTTCTTGCATACCGTCACTTTTTTTTATTTCTTTTTTCAATAGTTCATTAATTTTAGTTTTTTCATTATCTAATTCGTTGTAATTGTTGCATGATGCATTATATTTTTTAGTTAATTCAGATAGTTTCTTATTTAATAAAATAATCTTTTCATCTGTTTGAGATTGTTTTACAACTGCACTTTGGTCTTTGGAGTTAATATCAATGCTGACAACGATAAAACCGTTTTCAATTCCATTTGCTTCAATGTCAAAACTGGTAATAATCGCTTCAACTGAGTTACCAGGATCGTTTCTATCCTTGATAATTAATATGTCCCCAATCATGGGATCACGTGCAGTAGTTAGAACTAAAAACTTTTGTTGCCCAGATGAGATTTCAATAAAATTAGAACTATTAACCTTTACGCCATATTCTGCCATTTTTACATCTCCTGTTTGATCAACTCATAAAATCGACGCATGAAGCGGTTATAAGCAACACCGCTTGGTACTGGCTCTATTTTTCTCTCAAGCAATGGAATGTCTTTTAACATTGGCCACTCTTTGCCATCATTAGCTATATCACGATGTTCAGTTGCTAATAAAATAAGGTCAGCTTGTTTAACTTCAGGAGAAATAGTTAATGGCAAATTAAATTTTTGCCTGATAACTTGATCAACCTTGTCTTCAACCAGGCGGTAATCAGGTAATAATTTTTTTAGTGGTGACGGGATGTCTTTGCAGTACGCTTCAACAGCATCATGTAACAATGCTTCTAATTTAAATTTATCGGCAACAACGTAACTACATTCAACAGAATGTTGAGCTACAGAATAAAATCTATCAAGCTGCCCAGTGTAACGGCATTCATGAGATAATCCTTTTGCGATATCTTCAATACAGATTGAATCGACGATAGGGTTTTGGTAATCAAAATGTAACCCTGAATGGGTTGTAATCCAAGTCATATTAATACTCCACATTTAATTAATAACGTCTGCACTCGTTATTTGTAATTTAAAAAATTATTCTTTTTTAGAATCCTTATTATTAAATTCATCGCATATAATATTTGCGGCTCTTATGATTGTGTTCATCTGCTCATATGTGATAAAACAACCATTGTTTTGTTCATCTATTTCTTTCATAATTGAACAAACTAAGCGTATTTGGTCTACTCTAACCTGTTTATTAGTTGGCATAATCACGCTCATTCTTGCTCCAGTTGTTCATAGCTCTTTGTAAAAAGAGATTTATTAGACTCTATTTCGTTTATCTTTTTATGTAATTTTTTTGTTTTTTCTGACAGAAGATCTATTCCATATTTATATGCATTACATGCATTTGTAAACAAACGATCAGATTGAGATTTGTTATAAGTCTGAACATACAACCCCTCGGCATAACCTAACTTTATTTGTGCTTTTGTGATTTTTGATATAGTTGCTTTTTGTAAAAAAATGTCATCAGCATAAAAAACATCACTCACAACATAGATAACATCCCCAACTTTTAGCTTTTTCCATTCTTCATCTGTAATCATAATTGCTCCTCAATTGCTTTTAACTCAAGCACTGCATCATTTGAATGCACAGACTCTTTTATCTCACCCCAGTAAATATCAACGAAATCATGATTGTCGTTTTGCAAATAAAAATCCAAGCATTGTTCAGCATAGCTTTTTGCTTCTTCTTCTGTGTTGTGATATTCAAAACCATCACCGTGATGGTCATACGTAAAATATTTCATAATTACTCCTTAATACCTATTCCGATCTCTACAAGATCGGGAAAATAAGAATCGGCCAGCTCTTGTTCGTAAGCTTTTTTATCTTCCGCAGCTTCATATTCAGCTTTATCAACTTCTATTTCTACTTCATTGTATGAAGGACCAATTCGCGCGCTCACTACAAACGTTATTTTTTCTGACATAATCACTCCTCCGGTAGTGGTAGCTCATCTGCGTAAATCCAGTGAGTTATTTCATCGTTATCATGCCTAGACCATTTACCAACATAATCATCTAACCACTCGTCGAATTCTGCGTGTTCGTCGTACCAGTCATATACTGTTGCTTCACACAATTCTTCACGCCCATTTAAAAAACGAATACGTACGATACACAGTTTTTGAGCAATGCCGTTTTCTTTTTCTGGCACTTCATCTGGAAATTTGCGCCAATTTAATTTAGTCATCATTTACTCCTAAATATTGATTTAATCCGTATAACTGTATTAATTCATGCGTGTAAACCCACGCTAAAACATGACAGCCATTAACATATCCCCATTTATCGATTCTTCTGTAATAACATGAGTTTTGAGCGCTGATTATAATTTTTCCGTCCTGCGAAAATGACCTAGTAATTACAACGCAATCAGTAAGGTTTTCTGGCAACTCTTTGCTAGCATCACGCCAATTTAATTTAGGCATTAGCAATCTCCAGTTTTGATTTTATTTCTTCGTATGGCTCTTGAACAAAAAGGGTTTTGTCATTAAGTATTTCAATAACTGTTTCAATACTATCGGTTTCTTGAATATAAATAATGCATTCTATGTTAACTAACATCTTACCGTCTTGGTCTGTTACCTCAATAAACTTAGCCAATTATAAACTCCTCTTAGCAGTTAACTATTGTTGTATTAAGTAATTGCCACTCTGTCGCCAACGGCGTGACTACCGTCTGGAAATGGGTTTAGGCTTGTATATTTCAAATTAGTGGGCTAACTGCTAAGGAACAGATCACTGCTAACACTAATTATCAACGCATATACCAGACGCCACCTGTGTTATTGCACCGCTTTAGTAAAATCTTTGATTAAATTAGCTAGTTCATTAGCAACTAAAAAGAAATCAGCTTCTATTCGTTTTGCTTTATCATCTAGTGAGATATCGCTATTTTCATCTAACATTTCAGATGAATAGCTAATTTTGGAAAAAACGAGCTCAGTATTTACTGTAAAAACTGTTTGTTGTTTATATGAGAACGATAGCGATTTAATTTCACGCCCGCCATTTAGATAACTTTTGACTTCTTCTGCAGTGAGGTTTTCGTCAATAAGCTTTATTTTTCCATTCCCTTCTAATGGGTCGGCTAACATTGCATCATTGAGTACAAAAAAGTTAGGTGGAGTGCTGTCATTACATACCCATTCTTTTAACGTGAATGATATATTATTTTCAACAGAAAGTGGTTTGAGTGCTAATGCGCCTAATTCTTTTCTTATCAAGGCAAGAACGTCCTCGGCTTTTTTAAAGCTGGCTGTTTCTACCGCTATAAATTTATCTTTATCATTAATCCAAACATAGACGTATTGATCTTTTGTGAAAGCAATAGGTAATAAGTCAACAATAACATCATCTTTTGCACGAAGTCTTTCACTCTTAGTAACGCTACGACCCAGTTTTTGTTCGAGTTGTTCAATTCGTTCAGATGTTTTTTTCTTGATAACAGATGATGGTGACAGCTTGCTTTCAATGCGTAACTTTAATAACGAGTGCCCTTGGACCTGTAATTTTAATACGTCATCGTCATCAATTGGCGAAACAAAACCTTTTTTAATTGAGTCCGTTGGTCCGCATGGTGTGAACGCCATGTTTTTTAACATGTCGTTGTCTAAACGTTCTATGCTACTGTTTTTATCAAATTGATAAATAATTAGGTTTTTGAAAAACATATTTAATACTCCACATTTTTATTTTATCTTTCTGCACTAAGATGTTTAATTAATCGCAATGGTTCGGGTAAACAAAGTCGTCTATCATGTCACAGTCAAATACAAGTTTGGATTGTCCGTAATAAAGAGCAATAATTAAGTTTTGATATTTTGTGTTTGTGGGTTGAATTAATTTCCCAATACATTCGCCATCAATTTTTGCTGAATAAACTTCATAAGCGTAACATTCAGCTAGCTCAAATTTATCTTTTACTTTTTCGTCTAAACGGCGACAAGCGAGATTGTTGTCCAATTCGTACTCACTTCCATCCATGTATGATGAATAACTCTCATTTTTAGGTATCTTATCAAAATAGATATGCATATAATAACAACTGCTTTCATTAGTTCTGACGTCTGGTCGATCCCATCCCTTCTCCATGGCTTCTTCTGCATATTCTTCAACAAAAGCCTCCAGTAAATCAGAAAGATAAATATATTCAGGAATAGGGTATTCATTAATAATGTTATTAAGCATTTTTGTCGCTTTATCCACAAAATTTTGCTCAACATTCGATGAAAGCCATTGTTGTTGAAGCGAGTTGACAATTAATTGGTTATATTTAGGTAGAGAAATAACATCTTGAATATTAGCAGGTAATGCTTCTTTGAACGCTTCTTTTACAGCTAGCCCAAAATCGCTATACCGGCCAAATGCAGATTCAATTGTATTTTTAAATAATTCTTCAAGTGCTTCATCAATTATTGAGGCAGGTTTATCACTATTGTTAAAACGGTCAACACCTTCTAGTAACAAGTCTTTTAATGTTTTATCTGTCATTTTCATTCTCCACAAATGTTGTAAATAATTTTGTTCGTGAGCCCTCTGCACAGGACTCACATGTTTGTTATTAATAAAAACGCTCTGGTCTGCACTCCAAGAGCGTACGATTTACTCCACTAATCATTCTGTAATCAGGAATTGCATTAACTAAGTGTGCCTATCTTTATACTTGTTAGGCTCAAGTGTCCTTTTTGTCACCACAACAGATAAAAAAGGAAACAATATGAAAAAACATCGGCTGATGATGTAGCTGATTTTATTTTAGAGCTATCGTCACGTTTAGAGAGTGATCTTGGGGTTGATTATCTGGATAAGAATTAACTGTACTAATAGCCTTGCAAACTTGTAAGGCTAATTTTTCAAGGCTAGCGTAACAACTAGCATCTGCTTTAGAGACGCTTTCTAAAATTGCGTTTTTTATTTTTTCTTTATCTGTTCCAGATAAAAGATTATTTTGAGCCAACATACAAACCTCCAAAATGATTAAACACTTAGTTAATGCTGTTCCTGATTTTTAAAGAGCTAAATAGCTTAATATATTACGTTCATATAAAATGCAGGCTCAGTATCAATTAGCTCAATTGGGTTAAATATACGAAATGGTGGCTGATTATTTACCACTCACAGCCATCGTGGTAAGATTGGAATCGCCAAACACCAACCTTAAGGAGTTAATTATGAATGCCCCTAAGCCTGATGCACATAAGCCAATTAATGAAAGGCCTGTGCCACCACCAAAACCGCAACGGAAAAGTTAAAAGGTGAATAAAATGGAAACAATAAGACACGACATTATTTATGATATTAATTACTCATATACTTTAGAGAAAATGCAATCCACATTGTGTGGTAGGGTAGATCGTTTCTTATCATTTCTAATCTTATTCTTTGGCGCCGCTGTTTTTGCGGATTTTCGAGGTACTATTTTTTATGGTGGACTGATAGCATGTGTTGCTGCATTTAACTCAGTTTACCAATTTGGTAAAAATTCAGCAGTAGCACAATCCAGAGCTTATCAATATTTGGCATTAATTCGAGATGTTGACTCTCTTGAAAATGACCAATTAGCATCAAAACTAAAATTAATGGAAAAAGATGATAGCCATGTTTTTTCTGTTCTACGTAACGCTGCACAACAAAGAGCAGCTATTTGTCTAGGTCTTAGAGATAATCCTCCAATAAAGCTAACTAAATTTGAAAAAATCATATCTTGGTTAGCTGGTGATTTACCTAATCAATCTGAATATTTAAAAAATAATACGGGACTTTATCCAGAAAGCGAATCTGATAATTGATATTGAGCCTGATTTTTAAAGAGCTTCAACTTTTGTTAAGTTAAGTTGATTTGTTTTGATGCGTTCAAGTATAGTTTATTTATACTTAATGTAAACTATTTTTATATAAAGGTATAAAAAAAATATACTGATTGTTTTTTTTTTAATCTGATATATGATTTAACATTGCAGGAGAGAGAATTTTAGATATAAAAAAGCCCTGATAGGGCTTTACAAAAATAAATTAAAAGAAATTTTTATTTTCTTTTGAAGTTTTCATCGTTTTTTGTGTATTCATATGCATCGATGATTAACCCCGATATTCTTAATACATTTTCTGGTTTATCAATAATAATTTGCTCGCCTGCACCAATTTCTAATCCAGCTCTCTTAACCTCGTCTTTTACTTTGTCGGTTAGCTCAATTGGCAATTGAATTGATGGGCGTTGTTTATTATCGTAATATCGAACTATCCATCTATTGGATTTATTTTGATAAAGCACGTTAAAATATGATTCGGTGTCTTTATATGTTAATTCATTATCATCTATAATTGAATTAACATGTTCAAATAAAACTCTTTCAGAGTAAGTAGTAATAATTTTATTATTATCAGGATCTATAATATCGGCTTTTTCATCAATTATTGCTTTTTCTTCATTATCATTTGATAAGTCATCGGATATTTCTTTTTTTCCTGTTAAGCCAACAACAACCATGTTACTTACAGCTCTTTCAATTGCATTTTTTACAATTGGTGTAATACTATCAAGAAATTTTTGATTTAGTTGTCTTGATATGTTTGATTTGTTTGCTACATATTTAACAAAATCAATCGGAGCTTCTCTCAAGGTTGAAGTTATTTGCAATAGTCTTTACTTAATCTGACATTTAAGTTATTTTATAACACAAAAAGGAGAGTCAGAAATGAATCAAACCGCCAAAATCATTAAACCTAAATTAGGACTACTAGAATTAGCTAAGCAACTCGGTAACGTTCAACAAGCTTGCAAAGTCATGGGATACAGTCGAGATAGTTATTATCGCTTTAAAAAACTGTATGAGCAAGGGGGTGAGCTTGCGCTTCAAGAAATCAGTCGTAAAAAGCCTATCGAAAAAAATCGGGTAGAGCCACATATAGAACAAGCCGTTGT
>NZ_FMBA01000041.1 GCF_900094935.1 Gilliamella intestini | reverse complement strand
ATTGAACGATTTAATCGGACTTATCGAACTGAAGTGTTAGATTTATATCTTTTTAACAACCTAGCGCAAGCAAGGAGAATAACCGAAGAATGGTTAACGATTTATAACACCGAAAGGCCTCATGAAGCACTAAATAATATGACGCCGATTGAGTATAAAACACTAAAACAAGCAGCATGATTTTCTACGTAAGCTGTGTACTAAGTTTGGGGTATTTACACATCAATAATTTCCTTCAGAAACGCGATATCAAATATTGCTCTAGTTTATAGTCTTTTCCAAAAACTATAAACTAGAGCGTGATTTAATTACTGGCAGTAATTCTGACAAATCTGACTTGTGCTGTTTTTCAGTATTTTTTAGATTATTTAATAATAAAGTTGCGGTATAGTCTCCTATTTTTGAGGATTGTAACGCCACTGTTGTTAACGCAGGAAAGCTCACTTGACTAAATTCATTATCACCAAACCCACTTACAGCTAATTGATGAGGAACACGAATATGGCGTCGCTGGCATTCATACAGTACTCCACAAGCTAATTCATCGGTAGTGCAAATTAGGGCGTCAAGTTCTGACCAATTTAAAAGGATATCGGGTAACAATTCAGCTCCTGTGCTAAAATTTGCTGGTTTAGCTGCATTAACAATCCGATGGGAAGGTAAATGATAAGTAAGCATCGCTTTGTACCAACCATGTAAGCGTTGTTGAAAAAGGTGGTATTGCTGATTAGCACACAATAATGCAATATTTTGGTAACCTTTTTTAATAACATATTCAGTGAACTTATACATTGCAAAACTATCATCAAATTCAACATTAATATTGATTAATTCATCATACTTTTTCCCAACATTCATAATTGGCACTGTTTTATTCTGAGCAATTTTCTTTATAAGATTTTCATTCTCAACATAAAATAACAATATTGCTTCAAGATTATGACTGTAAAGTGTGTCTAATAATTGTGATTTAGACTTATGATAATGATAAGACTCTATGATAAATGTTGTATAACCTTTTTTTATTAAATTTGCTTGTAATGAGTCGAGCAATAGTTGAGCTGAATGGTCATATATTTTCGTTGTAATAATCGCAATAACTTGATTGGAAGATGCAGATGCTAATAAACTGGCTGCAATATTAGGTTTGTATCCTAACGTATCAACTGCAAGTTGAATTTTTTGCCTAAGCTTATCTGATACTAGTTCCGGTGTTCGTAACGCTCTAGATACCGTCATAGTTCCTACACCTGCATGTTTAGCAACATCAAATAAAGTAATTTGTCCTGTACTCCTACGCTTTTTGGTATCCTGCATCTTTCATCCCGATTGACTTTTATTTAATCTTCTTATTTATACAAACTTTACCTTAAAAATAGAAAACTAATAGAAGACTATCATTAATTATGTCTTATATGATGATTTTATATGTAGGAATTAGTTGTATTGTTTAGACTTTCTAATTAAAATAATTCCCTAGAATTATATTGTTATTCCTGCAATTTATTTTTTGCGCATCAACAATGCATCACCCCAATTAACCTTTTTTTCTATGCCTTGATTTTTATTTTGTTGTTGTTGAGCATTATCGTTATCAGCAAATTCTGTTGTGGTTTCTATTTTTTCAGTTTTCCCCAAGTTTTCAATTTTGTCTACATGTATCAAAGTCTTATTTTTTTTGCGAGGTAGTTTATCTAAAAATGAAAGTAATGCTTTTGTGTATTCATCTTCAGGAGAATAGAAGATCTTTTCACGTGAGCCTTGCTCGATAATGCTCCCCTCTTTCATTACAACCACTTGATGACACATAGAATAAACCAAAGCTAAATCATGGCTAATAAATAAATAACTAAGCTGATGCTTTTCTTGCAATGATTTAAGTAAATTAATAATTTGTTTTTGAATAGTATGATCTAACGATGAAGTAGGTTCGTCTAAAATTAATAATTCTGGCTGTAAAATTAAAGCTCGAGCAATAGCTATTCGTTGACGTTGCCCTCCCGAAAACTCGGTCGGATAGCGATAACGCATATCTGGATCAAGCCCAACTTCTTGCATAATATCAATTACCGCCTGCTCACACTGAACTTTACTTAGTTTTTTATGAGTCATTAATCCTTCACTAATAATTTGCTCAACATTGAGGCGAGGATTAAGCGAAGAAAACGGATCTTGAAATACTACTTGGATACGACTCCGAAATGGTAATAATTTTTTACCAGTTAAATTCTGTATCGGATGGCTGTCAAATACAATATCGCCCTGTGATTTAATCAAGCGTAAAATAGCTAGTGCTGTGGTACTTTTTCCCGATCCTGATTCACCAACAATTCCAACCGTTTTACCTTGATGTACAGCAAAACCTATATTGTTGACAATTTTCTTCTTTTGGTTGCTAAATAAACGTTTTTTGGTAATAACTTCAACACTAAGGTGATTAACATTAAGCAATATTCCAGGTGAATCAGGCAATGGCACTGGTTCACCTTTTGGCTCTGAATTCAATAGTGTTTGAGTATATTCATGCTGTGGACGTAAAAAGATACGCTGTTTATTATTGTATTCGACAATTTGTCCTTGTTGCATAACAGCCACTTTATCAGCAAGCTTTTTAACAATACCAAGGTTATGTGAAATAAAAAGCATACTCATATTGAGTTCTTTTTTTAACTCTTTTAGTAACTGAATAATTTGCGCCTGTACAGATACATCTAGTGCCGTTGTCGGTTCATCAGCAATAAGTAACTTAGGATGCGTTAATATTGCCATAGCAATCATTACTCGCTGCCTTTCGCCACCAGATAGTTGATGAGGATAAGCTGATAATTTACTTTTTGGTTCCTTAATGCCTACACGATCAAGGTATTGTAAAATTTCGCCACGAGCTTGATTACGCCTCATTCCTCGATGTAACGCCAGCACTTCATAAAGTTGCTTTTCAACTGTATGTAGAGGATTTAATGACACCATCGGTTCTTGGAAGATCATGCTAATTTCATTGCCACGAACTTTACGAATTTCTTTATCTGGCGCATGTAATAATGATTTTCCTTCAAACAAAATATCGCCAGTTGGGTATACCACTTGTTCTTTACGTAGTAGTCGTAAAATTGATAATGCGGTAATGCTTTTCCCTGAGCCTGATTCCCCCACTAGCGCAAGTGTTTCTTGCTCATTAATATCAAAACTAACATGACTTACTACTTGCGGTAGTAAATGCGTACCGCGTTTAAATGCAACACTTAAATCCTGAACGGATAATAAAGGAGAACTCATTGATACACTCCTTTGTTTGGATCAAATGCATCTCTTACTGCTTCACCAATAAAAATAAGCAGTGACAGTAAAGTTGCAATAACTAAAAATGAACTGATGCCAAGCCAAGGAGCTTGTAGATTGTTTTTACCTTGTAGTAATAATCGTCCTAGCGATGGTGAATCAATCGGTAAACCAAAACCTAAAAAATCTAGCGCTGTTAGTGTGGTTATCGAACCACAAAGTATAAAAGGTAGAAAGGTTAATGTTGCCACCATGGCATTAGGCAAGATATGACGAAACATAATTTTAGTGTCACTAACTCCCATTGCTTTAGCTGCACGAATATAATCAAAATTGCGAGTACGCAAAAATTCAGTACGCACTACACCGACTAAAGCCATCCAACCAAATAATACGGTAATACCTAATAACCACCAAAAATTAAGCGGTAAAATACTGGCTAATAGAATAATAACAAATAATTCTGGCAATCCACTCCATATTTCGATAAAGCGTTGACCAATTAGATCAATTTTACCGCCATAATAGCCTTGTATAGCCCCAAAAATGACACCAATAATTGAAGTGAAAATCGTCAAGAAAATCGCAAAAAACATAGATAGGCGAAAACCATATAAAATATTGGCTAATACATCGAAACCTGCATCAGTGGTACCTAACCAATGCGATGCTGAAGGTGGCGTTGGAAACGTGCTTGATGTATCGTAAACTAATGTATTATAGCTATAGCGAAATGGCGCCCATAAAATCCAGCCATTAGCTTCTATTTTATTTTGTACAGCAGGATCTAGAAAGTTAGTTTGCGTGGCTAATTGCCCACCAAATTCCGTTTCTGGATAAAAATGAAAAATCGGCGAATAGTAATTATCCTGATACTTAATAAAAATCGGTCTATCGTTAACAATAAAATCAGCAAATAAGCTAATCACAAAACAGATCATAAATAACCAAAGTGAATAATAACCACGACGATTTTGTTTAAATCGTTGCCAACGCTGTTGATTAATAGAGTAATGGGTGGTCATTAGTTGCGAGCCTCAAAGTCAATACGGGGGTCAATCATCATATAAGATAAATCAGATAATAATTTAGTAATAAGGCTGATTAATGTAAAGATATACAATGAACCAAAAATCACTGGGTAATCACGTTGTATAATTGCCTCATATCCCAATAGCCCAAGTCCATTAAGCGAAAAGATAATTTCAATCAATAATGAACCAGTAAATAAAATACCAACAAAAGCCGCAGGAAAGCCCGATACAATCAGTAATGTTGCATTGCGAAAAACATGTTTATATAAAATTTTTCTTTCACTTAATCCTTTTGCACGTGCGGTTATTACATATTGTTTGCGAATTTCATCTAAAAATGAATTTTTAGTTAGCATGGTGAGTGATGCAAAACCGCCAATGACCATTGCAATAGTGGGTAAACAGATGTGCCATGCGTAGTCTTTTATTTTGCCCCAAAAATCGAGTTGTTCAAAATGGTTTGATATTAGCCCACGTAGAGGAAAAATATCCCAATAACTACCACCAGCAAATAATACAATCAATAAAACAGCGAGTAAAAAAGCAGGTATCGCATAGCCAATAATAATTAATGTACTTGACCAAAAATCAAATGCAGAACCATCTTTCACTGCTTTGCGAATGCCTAGCGGGATTGAAATTAAATAAACAATCAAAGTACTCCATAATCCCAATGAAATTGAAACAGGTAAACTTTTGGCAATTAAACCTAATACCGATTCACTTTTAAAAAAACTGTTACCAAAATCAAATAATATATATTTCTTTAGTGTTTCGATATAACGTTCAAATATCGGTTTATCAAAACCGTACTGCTTTTCGATCATTGCGACAACTTGGGGATCAAGACCACGTGAACCTCGATAATTTGATTCATTTTTATACTTCTGCACTGACGCAGATGAACCACCGCTCCCAGGCAATAACCCTTGCCCTGCTTGCGGTCCGTTTTCAATCATTGCAAGCACCTGATCAACGGGTCCACCTGGCGCAACTTGTACAATAAAAAAGTTGATAGTTAAAATCACAAACAATGTTGGAATAATCAGCAACAGTCGACGAATAAGGTAATTTAACATATTAATGTTCTCAATTTTTAGGCAGGCTAGCTGCTTTGTTTGCATCATACCACCAACTATCAATCCCAATTGCATAAGTAGGTTGTATAGCTGGTTGCCCAAATTTATTCCAGTATGCATAATACGTTTTACTGTTATACCACATTGGAATCATCGGATATTCTTGCGTTAAAATACGATCGAGTGCTCGTCCTAGCGGAACTAACTCTTCTTGATTATCCACATTCTTGATAATTTCAGCAATAATGGCATCAATAGCCTTATTATGCAAACCCGAAGCATTCCATGA
Source organism: Gilliamella intestini (assembly GCF_900094935.1). Lineage (GTDB taxonomy): Bacteria > Pseudomonadota > Gammaproteobacteria > Enterobacterales > Orbaceae > Gilliamella > Gilliamella intestini. The sequence goes on along the minus strand of NZ_FMBA01000041.1, from coordinate 13,334 downwards.
TGAGTTAAGATACTCGCTTCCCCAAAGCACCAGCAAACTAGAACTTGGGTAATTTACGGCATAATAATCACGTGCAACCATATCATAATCACGTTCACGAACACGTCGTAATTGTTGTGCTGAATCTAGCAAGGTAATATTCATGGTGATCCCCAAACGTGCTAAATTTTGTTGAAAGGGAATGGCATATTTAATATCACTACCAAGGTAACTGATCAGTTCAAATTCAAATGGTTGCTGCGTTTTAGTGTTAATAAGCTTGCCGTCTTTAACTTCCCAGCCAGCTTGTTTTAGTAATTCAGCTGCCTTTAATAAATTATCACGATTAAAGCCCAGACCATCGCTTTTTGGCACATAATAGGCATTACCAAAAGCACTTTTTGGAATAATATCTTTATAGGCATTAAGCCATTTTAATTCTTGCTCGCTAGGTGTGCCAGTTGCTGCATAAATGGTGTTTTCAAAAAAGCTATAAGGTCTTTTGTAACTGTCATAATAAAAGGCATGATTTAGCCATTCAAAATCAAATGCCAAGGTAATGGCTTCACGAACTTTAATATCTTTAAATAGATCTTTTTGTAAATTAAACGCAAGCCATTTAGTGTCGGTAGCTGTTTGAACTGGCTTTTCTTGTTTAATAATATGGTTAGAATCAAAATATCTACCTTGATATTGAGTAAACCAGTTTTTAGGTTGATCTTCAGCACGCAAATCATATTCGCCTGCTTTAAAGGCTTCTAGCGAAACGTTATCATCCATATAATAATCAATACGTTTTTCGTCAAAATTATCTAAGCCTTTATTAATAGGTAAATCACGCGCCCAATAATTTGGATTACGTCGATAAACAACATATTGCCCTAATTTATATTCGCTAATATAGTATGGACCACTACCAATTGGTGGCGTAGTTAATGGTTCAGAAAGATCATGATCTTTCCAAAAATGTTTCGGCATAACTCGCATACTACCAACGAATGAAAAGAGTTTTTCACGATCGGAATCAGGAATATCAACACGCACATGATGATCATCTATTGCCTTAACTGTAATGCCTTTATTATAAACACGATACGGAGGCACACCTTCGGTCATAAATTTATTAAAGGTAAATTCAACATCGTGAGCAGTTATTGGTTTCCCATCTTGAAAACGAGCGTTGGAATTAATAGTAACCTCAGCCCAACGATAACTATCAGAATAAGTTATTGATGTCGCAATAAGTGGATAAAAACTTGAGATATCATCGGCTGTATTAGTAAACAGACTATCATACAGCGATCCTGAATTACGTTCAGGTGCCCCACGGCTAGCAAAGCGGTTCAAATTATCAAAAGAGCCAACTTCTGCCAGTTTAATCACACCACCTTTAGGTGCATCAGGATTGACATAATCAAGATGCTGAAAATGATCTGGATATTTAGGATTTCCCGAAAGTGAATAGATTGTTTTATGATAAATTACCTCATGTGACCGGTGTGGACCAATAATATCGATTAGGTCATTGTCAGGTAATTCTGTTTGAGGATTAACACTAACTTCCACCTCGGTTTGAAACTCAGACTGAGGATGCACTGATTGTTCTTCATCAGCAAAGACAGGCGCAGAACAAACGACCATACCGCTTAAGTAACTCAAGATGAATAATATTTTTATAGGTTGTTTTATTCGACTAATCATCCTAATTCCATTCCTGCTCTATTTAACAATAGCATATTTATGTAATTTCTTATTGATTATTAACAAATCAGTCATTAAAGGTAATCACAATTCCCCAATTAACTTGTCTATTTTGCCAAACTTCAACTAAATGAGCAAAACCTAATTAATAAGATAAAAATATAATGAGAGTACTCGTTAAAAATACACATTTGATAAAAAATGAGTGTAAGAATTTCTCACTTTGTTTACAGTAATTTTTGAAATTACTGCAATGAATACATATAAAAAACAAAACTAATGCCTTGTCATAGACAAACGATAGTGCGCTTATATCATAAAGACAAATAACCGTTACTAATTTGGCTAAACGCTTTATGGTCAGTCGACCTACTAGGTTAAACGGCTTTGTTATTGCGGTTAAATCCTTATTTAAAAAGATATAATAATACGTTAATTTTTAACAAGTTAAACAAAAATTTGGGATTTTTTACTTAAACACTATACATTCCTGAAACTTCTTGACAAAAATGAGGCTATCTATCTTTGTTTGTTAGATAAGTTTTTGTTTAGATAAACTGCGTGATAATCAGCGTATCAATCAAAAATTCATAAAAACCATCTACCCACAAACAATGAGAAAGCCGAAAGCATGATACAAACTTTAATTGAGATGTGGCATAATCAACAAATATTTAGTAATACAAAAGATAGAAAACCAAAGCTTAAATGCTTTATGCGTTTTTAGCGAATTATTTTAATCATGAAGTGTAAATAACTCGGCGTTTTCCTACATATTAACTGTTATAATAACAGTTAAATCCCAAAAGTGATTTTGGAGAAAATACCTTATGAGTTTTTAGAGGATTATTTTAACCATGAAGTGTAAACAACCTTGTATTTTCCTAGATATTAATTTATTTAATTGGTTCATTATACAAAAACGAATACTTACTTTTTTATTAGCATCTTGTGTGTCGTTCATATCAATAAATGTTATGGCGCTAACTTGTAGTGATAACCTTACTAAAAATACTGTTGAGTCAAATAATTATATCTTTCAGATTATTGATTATATTGACTCACCAATAAAAGATATTAAGCAAGAGATTAGAATTTCAACGACAAAATTAGGTAGTGATAGCGATGATGTAAGTAGTATGACGGCTAAGCATACACTAACGTATGATTCTAATGGACTTATCACACAAAGCCATTACGATCTTTATTCAGAAAAAAACATCCGAATTTATTCCGAGCACTTACAAAAAAATAAATCAGGTTGGGAAAATATTATTGAAGATGTAGAAGATAAAACCAATAGCATTATTCAATTTAGTACCGATGAACAAGGTAAAATTGTAGTATCTCAACAAACCAAAAAAGCGGCCGATTTTGTTTTTATTGAAACCGATAATTATCTGTACGACACTAATAATTGCCTGATCAATAAAAATGTACAATGGCAACTAAAAGAAATTAATGAGAATGGTCAGTACACTCGTACAGAACAAAAAGGGGGGTCAACCTATACGTTTGAATATCAAAATCAACAGTTATCTAAAGTACTGTATCAATTTAGTAATAATATGAAAAACGAAAGTGATTTTTCATATCAATATGATAATGAACATCATCGATTAATATCCATCGACTCTTCTTATTTATCAGCAGGTAAAGAAGCTGCTCATTACACCACTAAATTTTTAACTTTTAATGAAAAAAATGATTGGTTGACAGTAACTAAAGTTAAAAATAACCAATATGGTAAGCAAACAACGGTGACTCGAGAATTGACTTATTATTAGTTTTTAGAAATACAAAAAACGTTATTTGATTGATAGTGTTTTTTGTATTCTATTCATTTATTAAAAAATACCATCACATTCGAATAAACAATAGATAAATAGCATGCAATATCCATGCTAATGCCACCCCCAATGTCAATAATTTTTCACGTTTGGGGTGGATTTTATGCTCGTGCAAAATAGTCAAAATTTGTTGTAATCCATACCAGATAGGTAATGAAATCGTCAAAAATAAAAAAATTTTACCAATTTCTGTGTTAGCTATTTTAAGAATATAAGATCGCGTAATTACATCACCAAATGGAATCATAAATACCATAATGATTAGTACAATGGGAAAAAAAATAGCAGCCCATGTTCCTCCAAGAAAAAACAAACTTTTTATTACTTTTCCATTTGTGTTTTTTGTTAGAATTTGTTGATTTTTCATTAATTCAATACCACTTATTTCAATACAAATAAAAATAAAAAACTCGATACTGCAAGTGTAACTGCCCACAATCCAACAATAACTAATAATGTATTAGATTGTTTATTAAACATTGAGCTAGAAATCGTTTTCGGGAGTAAATTAAACCAAACTATGGTATGGAAAACACTAATAAATAGCGCAATACAATTTAGTCCAACAATAAAAGGGCTACGCAAAAAAAAGATAAAACGATAAAATTCATCTTGTCCAACAGCATTAGTGTACATACAAACTACACCATAGATTAAAACTAAACTTACCCAAATCATCGAAAAAGGAACTAATTTATGCATGATAGTAATTATAAAAGGGCACTTTGCATTGATTTGAGTAGCTTCAAGGTGATTATTATTATCTTGTTGATTCATAAATATCTCTAGGTTGTATTATATTTCATGCGACTAATTTGTTTGGTAGGATTATTATTCAATCAGGTATTATAAGGATTAAACAGTTTTATGTCGCTAACTTATAACGAGCCATAATATAGCTTTTTAAAACAGCAATGCTATACAAAAAGTGCGTCAAATCTTAATGGTTGGTAATGCTTGGACAATGAATAATTAACTAGGCAATAAATCAAGTAAAAAAATCTTCACAAAAAGCTATAAAAATAATGCTAAATACTGGCCTAACTTATACTAAATTAGTCGTTGCGATACAAAGTATTTTATATTGAATATGGGGGTATGATTAATAAAAAATAATATCTTCTAGTATCATTTTAAACATTTCAAAATTAAATGAATCTTTTATTTATTGGTTTTTCATGGTTAATATAATTAAAACAACTAAAAAAAATAAAAAACATAAAATTTTATTATTTAAAATCAAAGTAAAATTGTTATAAAGTATATAACTTAAGCACATTATCCACCAATTATACCGATCCCATTAATTTGTCATTTTGGTCATGCAGCTTAAAGGTGATTAGGCATAATAAAAACGAAGACGGGAAATCATGAAGAACCAATACGCCTCAATGCGAAGCAATGTCAATATGTTAGGTACTTTACTAGGTAATGCGATAAAACGTGCTACTGGTAATGAAACATTTGAATTAGTTGAAAAGATAAGGCAGTTATCAAAATTAGCTCAACAAGGAAACACTCAAGCACATAATGAGCTACTCAAATTAATTGAAACTCTTAATGATGATGATTTATTGCATGTTGCTCGCGCATTTAATCAGTTTTTGAATTTAGTCAACACAGCTGCTGAGTATTATGGTATTTCGCCCCATGGTGAAGCATCTAGTAGTCCTAAAAAAATGACCGAATTATTTAGTACACTTAAAAATCTAAATTTTTCCAAAGAAGCTATTACAAATGCAATTAATGAACTGTCCATTGAATTAGTTTTAACTGCTCATCCAACAGAAATTAATCGCCGAACAATGATTAATACTTATACAGCTATTAATAACTGTTTATCCCAACTCGATCATGATGATCTAGCTGATTATGAAATAGAAAGAATTATGCGTCGCTTAAAACAGTTAGTTTGTCAGGCGTGGTATACCGATGAAATCCGTAAAAAACGCCCAACTCCGATTGATGAAGCAAAATGGGGGTTTTCAGTCATTGAAGATAGTTTATGGGAAGGCGTACCCCTATTTTTGCGAGAACTTAATGACCAGTTAGTTGATGCTTTTGATGAGCAATTATCGGTTGATCATGTGCCAGTAAAATTCACCTCATGGATGGGAGGAGATCGTGATGGAAACCCTAATGTAACAGCAAAAGTCACAGAAAAGGTAATGCTACAAGCAAGACTAAAAGCCATTGAATTATTTTTAGCTGATATTCAAATACTTGTTCGTGAACTTTCGATGACAGAATGTAGCGAATCAGTTATTGAACTGTTAGATGAAAATAATAAGACTATTTCTGAACCTTATCGCGCAGTAATGAAACAGTTACGAGCACGCTTAATTAAAACTCATAATTATATTGAAGCATTGCTAAATAATGAACGAGTATTACCACCTAGTGATATTCTAATTAAAAATCAACAATTATGGATACCACTTTATATCTGTTATGAATCATTAATTGATAATGGTATGTCAACCATAGCCCATGGACCATTACTTGATACTTTACGGCGTATAAAAAGTTTTGGCTTACAGTTGGTTAAATTAGATATCCGCCAAGACAGTTCAGTCCACATTGAAGCCTTAGATGCATTAACCAAAGAACTTAATTTAGGTAGCTATGCCCAATGGTCAGAGGAAGAAAAACAAGCGTTTTTATTAGCAGAATTACAATCAAATCGACCATTACTTCCTTATAGTTGGCAACCAACTGAAATGGTTCAAGAAGTTTTAGATACTTGTCGTGTTATCAAAAAAGCGGGGGAGGAGTCGATCGCTTCTTATGTAATATCAATGGCTAAAGCGCCTTCTGATATTTTAGCGGTTTACTTATTATTGAAAATTGTTGATTGCCAAAAGAATATTCCAATTGTACCGTTATTTGAAACATTAGAAGACTTAAACAATGCTAAATTGGTTATGCAAAAGTTACTGGATATTCCTTGGTATCGCGATAAAATTCACGGCAAGCAGATGGTGATGATTGGCTATTCAGATTCGGCTAAAGATGCAGGCTCGCTTGCGGCATCTTGGGCTCAATATCGGTCACAAGAGGAATTAGTTAACTTATTTGAAAAATATAATATTAATTTGGTGTTATTCCATGGACGAGGAGGATCAATTGGTCGAGGGGGCGCACCAGCTCATGCCGCACTGCTTTCGCAACCACCAGGATCATTAAAAGGAGGACTTAGAGTTACTGAACAAGGAGAAATGATCCGCTTTAAACTCGGTCTTCCAGAGGTGGCTCTCAGTAGTCTCATGCTTTATACCTCTGCTATTTTACAAGCCAATTTATTGCCACCACCGGCACCTAAGCAAGCATGGCGCGATATCATGGACGAAATGTCTGAACTTTCATGCAACTGTTATCGTAGTTATGTACGTGAACGAGCTGAATTTGTTGATTATTTTAGAGCCGTAACACCTGAGGCAGAATTAGGTAGATTACCACTAGGCTCAAGGCCGCAAAAACGTCGAACTGGAGGAGGCATAGAAAGTTTACGCGCTATTCCGTGGATTTTTGCTTGGACTCAAAACCGTTTAATGGTGCCATCTTGGCTTGGTGCAGGTAATGCGCTTAGAGCTATTATTAAGAAAGGTAAAAAAGATCTTCTTAAAGAAATGTATCACAATTGGCCTTTCTTTAATGCTCGTTTAGGTATGCTTGAAATGGTTTATGCCAAGGCGGCACCAAACATCCACAAATATTACGAACAGCGTTTAGTCGATCCGGCTTTATGGCCATTAGGTGAAGAATTAAGATACTTATTAACTAGAGATATTAATACGGTACTAACTATTACTGATGATATTAGCTTAATGGCTGATTTACCTTGGATAGCAAAATCAGTTGCCTTACGCAATACTTATATTGAACCATTAAATTTGTTACAAGTAGAATTATTAAATCGCTCACGAAAACACAGCAATAGTGAAAACATCATAGTAGAACAAGGATTAATGATTACTATTTCGGGGATTGCTGCTGGTATGCGAAATTCAGGGTAAAAATAATGAAAACCACTCATTTTTTATTTTTCAGATAATAAATATTCTAAATAAGTTTTAGCATCTTGGTCTCCTTGTTCGCTAGCTTTAGTAAACCAATAAATGGCACGATTGATATCTTTATCTGTGCCATTACCTTCTAGACATTTAATACCTAAATTATATTGAGCATCAATGCTGCCTTGCTCTGCAGCTTTTAAATACCATTCAACTGCTTTTTTTTCGTCTTTAGAAACACCACCGCCCACATCATACATCACACCAATATTATATTGCGCATCAGCATTGCCAGCTTCAGCGGCTTTAGTAAACCAATATGCAGCTTGTGTATTGTCCGGTTTAATTCCTGTACCTGTTACATACATAATGGCTAAATTATACATAGCTAGCACATGTCCATTTTCTGCCGCCTGCGCATAAAAATTGCTAGCGGCTATATAATCTTGGGTTAAACCCTCACCATTTTCAGACATTATGCCTAAATAGTATTGAGCTTCGGAGATATGATCCTTCGCGGCTTTACTAAACCAATCGGCGGCAGTTATTCGATCTTGTTGTACACCATCTCCAAAAAAATACATAATACCGAGATTTAAATAAGCATCATAAATACCAGCATCGCCAGCCTGTGAAAAGTAATCAACTGCAGTTAATGTGTTCTTTTCAACACCTTCACCTTCTTTATACATTAAAGCCAGATTATATTTAGCCAATGCATAATTTTGATCTGCCGCTAATTTAAAATATTTAAATGCTGCATTTAAATCACGTTGGGTACCTAAGCCACTTTGATACATAAATGCTAAGTTATTTTGTGCTTTGGCAAGCCCTTGTTCTGCTGCTTTTTTATACCAGAAAAAAGCACGAACATCACTAGCTTCAACACCTAATCCTTGTTTATAAATACTTCCTAAAGAGTATTGTGCTTCTGGATTTCCTTTTTCCGCAGATAAACGTAAAGAAGGGAGTAATAAATCTGACTCATCAAGCTTTAATTGAGTGTCATTGGGTTGCGTTTTATAATTTGCAGCCATTGCACCATAAGAAATGGATAATAATAATACTAATAGGATATTAATTTTTTTCATATTTTTTAAATTACGATAATATTTATACATAAATGTAACAAAAGGGAATAGTTCTTGTTTATTCGTTTTCAAATTATATTTTGGATATTATTCTATTTCATAATTTATTTTTAATAAACAAAACACTATAAACCTAACTCATCCCAAATCTCATCAATATGAGCAATCATTTTTGGATCTTTTTTAATTACTTTACCCCATTCTCGATTAGTTTCGCCTGACCATTTATTGGTTGCATCTAGACCCATTTTAGAACCTAAGCCTGAAATAGGCGAAGCAAAATCTAAATAGTCTATTGGAGTGTTATCAATAAATGTCGTATCTCGATGAGGATCCATCCGAGTTGAAATAGCCCACATCACATCTTTCCAATCACGAGCATTAATATCATCATCACAAACAATTACAAATTTGGTATACATAAATTGCCGTAAATAAGACCAAACCCCCATCATAACCCGTTTAGCATGACCAGGGTATTGCTTTTTAATTGTAACAATCGCAATACGGTATGAACACCCTTCTGGTGGTAAATAAAAATCCACAATTTCAGGAAATTGTTTTTGTAAAATAGGAATGAGCACTTCATTCAAAGCAAGTCCCATAACCGCAGGCTCATCTGGTGGCCTACCGGTATAAGTGGAATGATAAATCGCATCTTTACGGCGAGTTAAGTGCGTCACGGTAAATACGGGGAATTGCTCAATTTCATTATAATAACCTGTGTGATCGCCATATGGACCTTCTGATGCCAATTCATTAGGATCAATGTACCCCTCAAGAACTATCTCTGCACTAGCTGGAACGTCTAAATCATTTGATAACGATTTAACCACTTCTGTTCGGCTACCTCGTAATAACCCAGAAAAAGCATATTCGGGTAGAGTATCAGGCACGGGAGTCACAGCACCTAAAATGGTTGCAGGATCAGCTCCAATAGCAACACTAACTGGAAATCTTTCATTAGGATGAGCTTGTTGCCACTCAGCAAAATCAAGTGCGCCACCACGATGTGAAAGCCAACGCATGATTAATTTATTTTTTCCTAAACGCTGTAAGCGATAAATGCCTAAATTTTGCCGATCTTTATAAGGGCCTTTAGTTATTGTTAGCCCCCAAGATAATAGTGGCGCTACATCATCGGACCAACAATGCATAATAGGTAAACGAGTTAAATCCACCTCATCATCTTTAAAAATCACCTCTTGGCAGGGCGCTGATGAACGGTGTTTAACTGGCATATTTAATACTTGTTTATATTTAGGTAATACATTAAAAAATTGTTTTATACCTTTTGGTGGTTCAGGTTCACGCAAAAATGCCAATAATTCGCCAATTTCACGTAAAGCAGAAGTATCCTCACGCCCCATTCCCATGGCAACTCGTTTGGCGGTACCAAACAAATTGCATAAAACAGGCATATCATAACCAATCGGATTTTCGAATAATAAAGCAGGGCCTCCACTGCGTAAAACACGATCAGCAATTTCGGTCATTTCGAGATAAGGATTAACAGGAAAAGTAATTTTTTTTAATTCACCTTGCTGTTCAAGATAATCTAAAAAATCTCTAAAATTTGAAAAATGCATTTATTATTACTCCCTGTTACTGACTCATCTTGAGTTAACCAAATCTAAAAGTCTTTTAATCCTTAATGAAAACCTATCATGCAATTGAATTAGTCTGCATCAAAGTTTTCACTATATATAGGTACTTGTTTATTTTGATTACACTCAACAATTTTAGGTAATAAGGCATCAAATTGTTTTTTATCGATTTCAATGAATTTATCTTGATCAACTTGATAAAATAAAAATTGTTCAGATCGATCATCAAATAGAAACAAGGCTATCCAGTCATTTCGATCATCACTATTTTCATTAGCAAATATCTGAATAACACTATTTTCACGTTTTTCAGGTTGATCATGTAATTTATAATCAATTATCTTTTCAGCTATTTTTACATCATGCTCATCGAAAATAATATAATCATCTTGATTGGGCTGGCACTTTTTTATATTTATATCCGCATTACTAGTTGGCATAAAAAAATACAAGCAGGACAACGCAACGGCATATAGGCTTAATTTCATTTCAAACCTCTTAAATAGATTTAATCAAACTATGAATATTACCAATAGCTTCACTGTTATTTGGTGATAAAGTAAGATTGGCTGCTTCATCAATGGTTAACCATTGGTAAGCTAAATGCTCAGTAAGCATCGGTGTTATCTCTTTAATAACAGGCAGATAAAACCAATGTTCTTTATTTAGCTTAACTTCTGGCGCATATTTATGTCTAAATTGCGGGAAAATCTCAAATTCAACGGAATACTTTGCATCAATTAACTCAAGATTTTGCCCTATAATATCAATGCCTGTTTCTTCAAAAACCTCACGAATTGCTGTTTCTCGTGGTAACTCATTATCTTCCATACTACCTGTTACTGATTGCCAAAAATAAGGGTCGTCTTGGCGCTGCAACATAAGGCAACGGTTTGTTGTTTGGCAGAAAATCACCACCAGAACTGATTCAGGTTTTTTGAATTTTCGCATCAAATATCACTATTTTTTACTTACTTCAATACCAAGTTCAGTCAATGCTGCAACATTGGCTGGGCTTGGAGCATCAGTAAGTAAACAAGTTGCTGCTGTAGTTTTAGGAAACGCTATCACATCGCGAATATTATACGTTCCAGTTAATAACATACTTAATCGATCTAATCCAAATGCCAATCCTGCATGAGGAGGCGTGCCATATTTTAATGCATCAAGTAAAAAGCCAAATTTCTCACGTTGATCATGTTCATTAATACCTAAAATTGAAAAGACGGCTTGTTGCATTTCGCTACGGTGAATACGAACCGATCCTCCACCAACCTCATAACCATTAATTACCATATCATAAGCGTTTGCAACAGCATTTTCAGGATTATTCAGAAGTTCTTCTGGTGTATAATCTTTTGGTGACGTAAATGGATGATGCATAGCACTTAAACCTTCATCTGTTTCTTCAAACATTGGGAAATCAATAACCCAAAGTACCGCCCATTTACTTTCATCGGTTAAACCTAAATCTTTACCAACTTTTAAACGTAATGCCCCTAACGCATCACTCACAACTTTATAACTATCGGCACCAAATAATAAAATATCGCCATCTTTAGCATTGGCACGATTAAGAAGTGCTTCCATTTGCAATTCATTGAAGAATTTAGCAACAGGGCTTTGTACACCTTCTAACCCTTTATGACGTTCATTAACTTTAATCCAAGCCATACCTTTTGCGCCGTAAACCGAAATGAATTGCGTATATTCATCAAGTTGTTTACGTGTTAATTGTGTACCGTTTGGAACACAAAGCAACGCAACGCGTCCTTTCGGATCGTTAGCTGGTGTTGAAAACACTTTAAAATCAACATCTTTAACCAAATCAGCCACATCAATAATTTCAAGCGGATTACGTAAATCAGGCTTATCACTTCCAAAACGACGCATCGCTTCGGCAAAAGTCATAATAGGAAATTTACCTAAATCCACATTTTTCACATGTAACCAAAGCTCACGAATCATCTGCTCCATAACATCACGCACTTGCTCTGCTGTCATAAATGAAGTTTCAACATCGATTTGCGTAAACTCAGGCTGACGATCGGCTCGTAAATCTTCATCGCGAAAACATTTTACAATTTGATAATAACGGTCGAATCCTGACATCATTAGCAATTGTTTAAATAATTGTGGCGATTGTGGCAACGCATAGAACTCACCTTTATGAATTCGACTTGGAACCAAGTAATCTCGTGCCCCCTCAGGAGTTGCTTTAGTTAACATTGGCGTCTCTATATCTAAAAAACCATGTTCGTTCATAAACGAACGAACAAATGCGGTAATTTTAGCTCGCGTTTTAAAGATCGTTGCCATTTCAGGGCGGCGCAAGTCAATATAACGATATTTTAGACGTTGCTCTTCACTGTTGTTTTGATTGAAATCAAGAGGCAATACATCGCTACGATTAAATATTGTCAATTCAGTTGCCAAAATTTCAACCTCTCCGGTTGCCATATCTTTATTGATTTGACCCTCCGGACGGACTCTTACTTTACCTTTAATTTGGATACAAAATTCATTACGAAGCTCACCAGCAAGTTGATATGCTTGTTGATAATCAGGATCAAAAAAAACTTGCACAATACCTTCACGATCACGCATATCAATAAAAATCATACCACCTAAGTCTCGGCGTTTATTGACCCAACCACATAATGTTACTTCTTGATTAATATGACTTGCATTGAGTTGTCCGCAATAAATTGTTCTCATTAAAATACCCTGTAAACTATTAACAAAATGATAATTATTATAGAGCAATTTATCAGGGTATAAAGACCATGATTTAAAATAATTGTCATTTAATTTATTTATAGTTAGTTTTTGATAATAAATTTACTTTATGAAAGTTTTTATAAAATATAATTAAATTCAAAAAGATAATAATTACATCTTAATTTCATAAAAAATAGCATTAGATTTATCATTGAAAATAACTTGTTATATCAAATATTTATTAGGGGCTATTGATCTTTGCTGTACATAAATTACTCAACAATACATTGGCAGCCACATTAACATAAATGCCAGTGATACCATACTGGCATAATTCCTTTCTAACTTATCGTATCTAGTTGATATTGAACG
>NZ_FMBA01000087.1 GCF_900094935.1 Gilliamella intestini | reverse complement strand
GTTTTTTTAGCATAGAAGAATTCCTCTTATAATGGACTCCTCTCTATTAGATCAAAGAACTCGCCAAAAAGCGAGTTCTTTGTCATCAATCTGAGCCCCTTTCGGGGCTTTTTTTTCACACCTAAAATCCCACCACAACTTTAAAACACCTTTACTGATTAAAAAACAAGCAAACGAATAACAATCAATCACACAAAAACAACAGCTTAACAACTTAATTAAAAATAATAACAACTTTAGGTGTTGATATTAATAACAACTTATATTGTAATAATCACATCAAAACAAATCAACTTAACAAAAGAATTAAGCAATACCACGAGTTACTTAATTAGTTAAGCGAGATTCAAGTAGCTAGCTGAAGCATATGAAAGTACAGCGGTTTTGATAGCAATTACAGCAGTACGCATCGGGTGAGCGACTTAATCACTCCCAGCCTCGAAAGAGACCGACTGGCCATCAAGTTCTTTAGTAAAAAGATTGCTTAATTTTATATAGTAACCAGAGATTAGAGGCGGCTACTGGTTGCTGATTCCGCCTAGTGGGTGACTGGATGAATTGTGCAGGTAAACCACCAAGCAGGCTGAGAGGTCTGCATCTAATATTCAAACCAAATGTCTTTCAACGAGAGCCATCTAGTTTGATAATTAGCAAATAGCTTACAAATAAATTATGAAATGCGTGATAATATTCTCAAAAAGACTCTTGCAGCTGCGATTATATCTGAGCAAGTATAAATGAAAACTAACCCCATTAATAGGAAGGCTAAAAGTGCCAAAACAGAGTTTTTGTTTAGTATCATTTTCCATAGCCCTATTGAAGTCATTAACATCAATATGCACCTAGCTAAAAAAACTAAAAATATTAGCCCTGCTCCATAAACTGAGTTTTTAGATAAACAAAAAATTATAAATGTTGATAACTGCAAAACAAAAAAAACAAAAACACCAAACACCCAAAAAGTTACGGTTAGGCTAAGCTCTCCCCTAACTAACCTATTGAATATATTCATATCAGTTCCTTTTGTATAAATAAAACGCATTATACTGCCAAATATATTATTCACAAACTTATTTACGAGTGAATTTATGAATTAAAACTACCAAATTTCGAGGTGAATTATGCAATTACATAGAGCTGTAGAGAACGGTTACGAAAGAGCATATTGCAAAATGATGAGTGGCACTGAAATGCAAGACGCTAAAGAAGCAGAAATTAAAGCTCAATCAAACGAACTTTATGACAAACTCAGCGATAGTGATTATCTAGAAATTGAAGAAAAAATAATGAAAGCGTTTGGTTGGGATGATGTTGACACTGATTCAGTTCAAAAAGCATTAAAGCTCATATGTTATGAAAAAGCTGAATTTATTTTTAATGAAAAAAATAAAAAATCATTTTATTAAGCTAACTAATTTTGACAACTCGGAAAGACGAGTACATGCAAATCCGCTTGCCCCAGAAATGGGGCTTTTTTACAGAATTAGCAAATAGACAAGGGATAAAACAATGACAAGTAAAAAGATTATTGAACGATTACAACAGCTAGATTGGTATGTTGAATGTAAAACTGAGCATGAATTAGCGTTAGTGTTAAATGCTTGTTTAGATGCGGATGTTGGTTGGTCAAACAGAGTAAGCGCAATAAGTCTTAAATATAGCATTCCTGTACCGACGCTAATCGGGCGTTCATCTCGCCGTTGGAGTAACGGTTTGTGGTTTTCCAACACTTTAGCTGATGAAGATTTAAAGCACTATAGTGACATAACAGATTGGTTTTTCGAAGAATTGAGGAAATAGCATGAACACAATACCGATTGACTACGTCGGCTGTAATGTTTATCAAACAGACCGATTTAATATTAATTACAAACTAAACAAGGGCGAGCAAATATACGCCCTTTTTTGTACCTACATTTTGACGCTGGGCGGATTGTTTATGCTTATTCGCTGGATGTTAGAAGTGGCAACTAATTAAAGGAAATATAAAAATGGCAACAGAAATTATTCAAGCAAATACTGATTTTTTACCAATAAATTTAATTGACAAAGCAATTACAAAAGGCACGGACATAGCAAGCCTTGAAAAGCTGATGGACTTGCAAGAGCGTTGGGAAAAATCACAAGCGCAAAAAGCATTTAATCACGCACTAGCCCAGTTTCAGCAACAGTGTCCAACTCTCATAAAAAAGAAAGATGGACATCATTACAAATATACACCGCTTGGAGACATTATCGCTCAAATTAAAGACGTTTTATTTAATAACGGGTTGAGTATTAGATTTGAGCAAGACCATAGCAACGGAATAACTGTATCTTGCATCGTCAGCCATTTAGACGGTCATAAAGAATCCACTACAATGAACGCATCACCTGATAAAACAGGTAGTAAAAATGACGTTCAAGCTATCGGTTCAACTGTTACCTATTTGCAAAGGTACACATTAATTGGCGCTTTAGGAATCACAACAGCCGATGACGACATGGATGGAAGAATAAATGGTAACACCGTCGATCCTGAATATCTGAACCTACTTTTATCATTATGCGAACAACATGTTATTAATGGTCTTGATTTGTTCCGTAATTTTTGGAAGTCACTGACGAAAAAACAACGTGACATAATCGGGACTGATAAAATGAATGAATTTGTAAACAAGGCAAAAGAACATGGAGCAACGAATTGATGAGTGGTTTCAGGCTAGGCTTGGTAAAGTAACAGCAAGCAAAATTAGCGATGTGATGACAAAAACAAAAAACGGCTATGCAGCTAGCCGTCAAAATTACATGGCTCAGCTAATTTGCGAGCGACTAACAGAAAAACCGACCGAATCATACTCTAACGCAGCAATGCAACGAGGCACTGAATTAGAACCTGAAGCCAGACGTTGCTACGAGCTTGAAAACCTTTGCAAGGTAAGCGAGGTTGGTTTTATCCCCCACCCTACAATTGAAAACGCTGGCGCTAGTCCTGACGGCCTAGTGTAGTAGCTCAAGCTTAATCTGACAGACACATATTACTCATCAGCTTTCATTTTAACAAAATGCGTGTCCGATGAGCAAAATAAATTCTCCAATTGCTTTTCCTTAAC
>NZ_FMBA01000083.1 GCF_900094935.1 Gilliamella intestini | reverse complement strand
CCTACATAATAGGTATCTTGTGCACATAAATAACCCGACGGAGTTGATTGGTAACCTTATGTTGTCCATAAGCTGGATATTCATAGGCCATATTGACAACGGCTTGTTCTATATGCAGCTCTACCCGATTTTTTTCGATAGGCTTTTTACGACTGATTTCTTGAAGCGCAAGCTCACCCCTTGCTCATACAATTTTTTAAAGCAATAATAACTATCTCGCTGTATCCCATAACTTTGCAAGCTTGTTGAACGTTACCGAGTTGCTTAGCTAATTCTAGCAGTCCTAATTTAGGTTTAATAATTTTGGCAGTTTGATTCATTTCTGACTCTCCTTATTACGTTATGAAATAACTTGAATGTCAGGTTAAGTAAAGACTATTCACTATTAAACCACCTTTAAATTAAAAAGTTGATAATATTAATCTTTTATAATAAAAGTTAATATCGAACAATTAAATGTTGATTGATTTACCAATTCGATCGATACTGTGGCAGTATAATTCTTACTGTTATCACGAATTATATTTAGGTTTAACAATAGAAAAGGGAAAATTTTTAATGAATAAAATTTATGGAGTTATAAAAAATCAGCAAGGAGAATGCCTAGCTGTATCTGAACTAGCTAAAGGTAGAGGGAAAAAAGCAAAATCTTTACTAATTAAAACAGCTGTAGCAGGAGCTATATCAACATTTATTGCAGGTGGTGCTTTAGCGGCAATAATACCGATAGAATCAAATGAAACAATAAAAGGTGATGGCTCTGGAACCATTCAAGGTGGGGTTAGCACTGATGAACATTTTGTAGGTATGGATGGTACAGGAAGCTTGATTATTAGTGATCAAGGTTCACTTACAACAAAGAGAATCATGGTAGGAAAAAATGAAGGCAGTTCAGGTCAGTTAATACTTGATAATGGGCATCTTACCAGTACTGTGGGTAGTGTTTATTTAGGGGGTGGTGGCGATGCTGATATTTTAATCACAAACGGCGGCACTTTTACAAATACTGGATGGGCTTCAACGAGTATTGCGTATGACAGTAGCTCTAATGCAAAAGTAACTGTATCTGGTAACGGTAGTGTATTAAGTCAACGTCATGATATAAGTATAGCTAATGATGGTAATGCTGTAGTTAATATACTTGATGGAGGTGTCGTTAATTCTTCTAGAGGTGCATTTATAGGTACTGAAGATGGAAATGCAATTATAAATATTGATGGCCAAGGCTCGGCTTTCAATTCAGCAGGTCTGAGGCTTGGAACTCAAAATACAAACAAGAAAGGTTATGGTGAAATCAATATTACTAACGGCGGAAGTCTGAATGTTGAAGATGGAGACGCTTATAAAGAATTAATTGTTAGACATGGTAAAATTTTAGTTGATGGTGAAGGTTCACAATTAAATGCCACGAAACAAGTAAAAGTGTTTAATCACACCAAAACTGATTTAACAAGTGAGATAACTGTCTCTAATAATGCAACCATGAAAGTCAAAGCTGATGCAAATGGTGATAATGAAGGTATACTTATCGGAAAAAGTGGTGCAGTAAATATCGGTGGAGCTATTGGTAAAGAAGCGGAAAAAGCCGGTACGATTGATACTCCTATCATCAATTTAGAGGATGACGGTCAGTTAAATTTCAATCATACTGATGACGATTACCAAGTATCATGGGATATAAGTGGTGAAGGTCAAGTTAACGTTGTTTCAGGGGATAACTTTGTTAATGGTAAACATACTTATAAAGGCAAAACCAATATAACTGGTGGTTCTTGGAATGCAAATGGTGAAAATGTCTTTAGCCCTGATTCTGATTATAATATTGGTAAAGATGGTTCACTAAATTTAAATGATTATAATCAAACAGTGGGCAATGTAGTTAATGGTGGTACTATTGATTTAGGTAAAAACTCGGCAGATACAGTATTAACCGTTGATGGTGATTACCATGGTGATAATGGCAAACTAAATATTTATACTGATCTTGAAAAAGAAACATCAGACAAAATGGTGGTAAAAGGTAATGCAAGTGGTAAAACAGATATCAATATTGTAGAAATCAATAGTAAAAATATCGATAAAGGTGAAATTACCGATTTTATTGATGTTAATGGAAATGACGAAGCTGAATGGAACGTTATTGAAAAAACAGATAGCGCCTTTGATTACATAGTTGGTAAGGATGAGAATGGCCATTTAGTAATAAAATACACCAATGCATTTTCAAATGTCCGTAAATCACCAGTGGCAGGTTCTGTATTTGCCAATCAGATGGCGGCATTAAATATGTTCCGTCACAGTGCACATGATAGAGATACCTCAATTTATGTACCAGAATCGAATGTTTGGATGAGTTACAAATACAATCGCACACAAAGTGATTTATTTGGAGGCAAACAATCTGTAAACATTCGAACCTCAGTACTAGAAATGGGTGTTGATTTATTATCAGAACAACAATACAAAGTTGGTGTTTATGGTGGTTATGGTCATAGTTCAACTGACACCAACCAAAAACACAGTGTACGTAAAGGGGATGGAAGCGTTACAGGATACAACTTAGGAATTTATGGTAACTGGAATGAGCAAGAAAATGGTGCAGGTTTATACGTTGACACATGGGCTCAATACAGTTGGTTTAAAAACAAAACCTCAACGCATTTATCGGCATTAAGACACTTCTCAAACGATTATAATGGTAAGGCAATTACCGTATCATCTGAAGCCGGTTATGGTTTAGTTCTTCACGAAGGTGTAGATAAAAATTGGTTACTTGAGCCACATGCACAGTTAGGCTATACTTGGTCAGACAGCCATAACTTTAAGTTAGGTAAACAAGGTGTGGTAAGTAATATTAATGGTGATGGTATGCAAATGCGCCTTGGTGCAAGATTTTATGGTCAAAGTACTAAAGAAGGTTATGGTGTATTACCATTTATAGAAGCTAACTGGTTGTATGATTCTTCTTCACCGGAAGCAAAAATCAACGGTAAACATGTTGAATCAGACGTAAATAAAAACTATATGGAATTAAAAGTGGGTGTGAACGGTAATTTAACTAAATCACTCAGTAGTTATGCTCAATTAAATAACCGATTTGGTAGCAACAACTATCATCAACTTGGTGCACAAATTGGTTTGAACTACTCATTCTAATAATTCTAAAAAATTCAATAAAAGAAAAAGCAGTACTTAATTGGTGCTGCTTTTTTTTTATATCTATATTAAATAATTTATCTAATCCAAATGCTCAATTTAATTTAACTCAATTTTAATTGTGATTTTGTCTTTTTTTGATTGATTTAAAGTAACAATATAAAACAAGGCAAGCAGTACCAGTTGATAACAGATCGGCCGTTGGTGCTGCTGCCCAAACACCAGCAAAGCCAAAAAATAACGGCAGAATATAAAGGGCAGGTAATAAAAGCAAAATTTGTCTTGAAAGGCTTAATAAAATTGAAATTTTTGCCATACCAATGCATTGAAAAAAGCTTGTTGTTACCATTTGAAAACCAACAAAAACAAAAGAAAGTGTAGTAAATCGTAATGCAATAGCTGAAAGTTGTACTAAATCTTCTTCCGAACTAAACGCTCGTACTAACATATCTGGAATAAAAAAACCTAACACAAAACCTAAAGAAGTCACCACAGTTGCTACTTTAACTGCATAAAAAAAGGTGTTTTTAACTCTATCATAATTTTTAGCACCATAATTATAACCGATAATAGGTTGCATACCTTGGTTGATACCAATCACAATCATAATAATTAACGTTATAAGCCGGT
>NZ_FMBA01000092.1 GCF_900094935.1 Gilliamella intestini | reverse complement strand
TGTCGTCTATATGCTCGTGTTCTCATAAAATTACTCACATATGGATAGCAAAAAGCCCAACTATTTCAGTGGGCTTAAATTCTATGCGTTCAAAACCGCATCATATACATATTATCTATCCGTATATCCGTACAGTCAAGTATTTATTGAATATTACAAGCCTTTCTTGTTGCTGTGATTTGTAGATCCATACCTAACGCATGAATAATTTTAAGCATAGTGTCAAATCTAGGTTTTTTCGCTGATAACGTTTTATATAGACTTTCTCTTCCGATACCTGCTTCTTCTGCTATTTTTGTCATACCTATTGAACGAGCTACATCATTAAGTGCTGCAATAAATTCTTCTGATGAAATATCCTCATGCAAAAATTCTGAAAGATACATTGCTCTTTCTTCATCAGTATTAAGAAATTTTGCCGCATCAAATTGCGTCACTTTAACCATTTTTAATCTCCTTCCAAAGTTTTATCGCTTTGTCTATATCTTTCTTTTGTGTTGACTTATCACCACCACATAATAAGAGATAAGTAATATTTCCATCTTTTGCGTAATATACTCGATAGCCTGCACCAACAGTAATTCGCATTTCGTAAATTTCATCCCTTAAAAATTTATGATCACCAAAATTACCAAAAGCAGCTCTTCGAATTCTTGCTGTTATTACTGTTTTTCCTTTAGAATCTTTCAAGCGTTCTAACCAGTTTTCGAAAATTTCTGTTTGGTTAATTATATTCATACATACACCAATCTTGTATTTATTAAATATTGTATACTTTTGGATAAAATAATCAATATTTATTTTATTAAAAAGGGCGTAAAGCCCTTTGTGTTGTGTTATTTGATATCTGCAATTAATTTTTTATTAAAATCGTTTATTTCTAAGCCGCCTGTGCGGCGGTGAACATAGCTAATAATGCAAAAGCCCCAGTACATATTTTCTAAGCCGCCTGTGCGGCGGTGAACCCGTTATTTATTCCGTCTAGCCATTGCTGTATTTCTAAGCCGCCTGTGCGGCGGTGAACCACAAACGGTTACGTTCAGCGTGGGCCGAGAATTTCTAAGCCGCCTGTGCGGCGGTGAACTAGATTATATCAAACATAGCCTTTTGTTTTAACTAAATTTTAACCACTTTTCCCAAAAATAACCCTTTTTTCTAGCTATTAAATTAATCTATATTTTTCAATAAATTAAAAAAGCGATTAAAAAAAGGGTTGTGATGCATAACGGGAACTTTTAATTTAGATAATCAATTTAAGCGGCACTGAAAAAAGTGATGCGCTACACTCACCACTTGTGATTTTTGTTCTTTCCATGAAATTATTTGTTAGTGTAGTAAATTGTTTTAATTTATCATTCAACTCAATCAATTTATTTCGGTAATAAATTGAATCTTTTTGAAGTTGAAGAAACAACGTATTATCAATGCAAACTTTACCATCAATATTTTTAACTTCTACTTTGTCTTCAATATATCGAACTACCCAACGCCCTTGATGTGGTATATGGGCCATGGTTGGGGAGAAAGTTTGCTGATGTGTTTCTTTATCCAAAATATCAAGAACCCATTTTCTGAATTCTTTTGCGATTGATGTCCTAGAAAACATTGCTACTAAGTGACAACCTCTAAGTGAGAAAATTCGTACCTTTTTAATGTAATTTCCTGAGGTACTTATTTCGAGTACCTGAGACATACAAGATGTAAATTCATCAGAATACTTATTATAAATCATTGTTACAGCTTTACTATTTGAATATTGTAAAGCTTTAGCTAGTTCGCTTGATGTGATCCAAGTTTGGTTATTGTGATTAATTGATTGAATAGTTGTATTGTGAAAAGATAATTGAGTAGTCATAATTGATCCTCTTAGTATATTGGTATATACACCACCACAGAGACCAATCTATGGAGGTGAACTAGACAAGGTTGGTCTACCGCCTAAAAGGATACGGTGCTCTTTCGAGCCCTCACCTAGCCCACCATTGAAATGTAGCTAAATGCGCATAAAAATACCGCAAAAAGCGGTTATGCTTTCTTTTAGTGACGGGAGACCAATCCCGACGTTAGATTTTGCTAACGTTTTTTCAATATACTGTAGTAGCTCAAACTTAATCTGACAGA
>NZ_FMBA01000046.1 GCF_900094935.1 Gilliamella intestini | reverse complement strand
CGCGGTAAAGAGTTTGATAATCGGTTATTAGCGGATTGTTTTAAGACATTTAATATCACGCATTCATTAAGCAAGAAAGGATGTCCTTATGATAATGCGGTAGCGGAAGCGACATTTAAAACAATTAAAACGGAATTTGTAAAAGGCCAACGTTTTAACTCAACGGCTGAGTTACAACGCGCTTTTTCGGCTTATGCTTATTGGTATAATCATAAACGATTACATTCTTCGTTAGGCTACTTGCCTCCCGTTGAATTTAAAAAACACTTACCCCTTAATTTTTTTGTTTGAAAATGTGTTGCCATTCCATATTTTAATCATAAAGTCTCAACAACTCGGCGTTTTCCTACGTGTAACTTTATGTTGTAATCAATTTTTACAATATAAAGTTTACAACTATCAAGTGAATTGATACGATGCAATTCATTTATCATTGTTTATATGAATTAATTATGGTTTACCTTATTTTTGTAACGATTATTTGGTCGTTTTCGTTTAGTTTTATTGGTGTTTATATCAGTGGACAGGTTGATACTTGGTTTGCTGTGGTTATGCGCGTTTTGTTAGCATTTATTATCTTTTTTCCTTTTTTACGCTTTAAAAATATTAAGCTTAAAACCATGTTTCTTTTAATGGGTGTTGGGGCTTGTCAATTAGGGATTATGTACTTTTTTTATTATAATTCCTTCCAATATATTTCGGTACCTGAAGTGTTGCTATTTACTATTTTTACACCAATTTATGTCACGGTTATTTATGATTTATTGCAAGGTCATCCATTAAGATTGAGTTACCTTTTTACGGCAATAATAGCAGTTATTGGTGCTGCTATTATTCGTTATGATCATATTAGTGCCAACTTTATTATTGGTTTTTTATTAATTCAAGGGGCCAATATTGTTTTTGCTTTAGGGCAAGTAGGATATAAAAGGATTATGGAAATTTACCCAATGCCACAACATCAAGCCTTTGCATGGGTTTATTTTGGTGCGGTGATTGTTGCTGCTTTGGGGTGGGTGTTATTTGGCAATTGGTCAAAATTACCCACAACTCATTTACAATGGGGTATTATTGTTTGGCTTGGTGTTATTGCGTCAGGTTTATGTTATTTTTTATGGAATTTTGGTGCAACCAAAGTCGATTCGGGGACTTTGGCAATTATGAATAATGTGGTTATCCCAACGGGGATTTTAGTAAATGTAGTGATTTGGCACCAATCCATTGATTGGTTACGTTTTTTATTGGGTAGTGTTGTTATTGTTTTGGCATTGTTGCTGCACTACAAAATCAAAAAACGTGTTGTGCATTAATTTGCCCACCTTAAGGTAAATGCGTCATAATTGATAAAATCAACGGCGTTGTGATAGAGGACAATGCCGTTGATATTAACAAACTCGAAGCAATTGGGCCTTGTAAAACTTGAAATTGCCGTGCCATCATATAACAATTTATCGCAATTGATACTGAACTGAGTAATACAACTACTTGTAATTCTAATGTTGGTAAGCCAATTAATTTGCCTAAAATATAAGTTGCTATGGGTAATATGGCCAATTTTAATGAACAAATTGCCGTTGTTACTAGAAGTTTATCGCGAATTTTGTACTCTGCCAGTCCCATACCTAGCACAATGAGTGAGAGCGGTGCAGTCATATCACTGACCATTTTTGTTGATTGATTGATAAATTTGGGCATAGGTAATCCAATATAATTTACGACAATCCCAGTGAAAATACCTATAATAATAGGATTTTTTGATACGTTTTTTAATGCTTTGATAAAGCTTTGCCCAGAAAATTTCCCCATTTGGACAAATTCAATTGATACCGTAGCAAGTGTCCATAAAATAAGCGCGTTGAATATAACAATAATAGCAACAATAGGGATGGCTTTGTCGCCAAGTAGCATTTTGATAATAGGAATACCAACAAATACAGTATTAGTATAAATTCCTCCCATAGCAAAAAGTGTACTTTCTGAACCATTTAATTTAAATAACTTTGACGCAATCAGGCAGCCAAACGCAAAAATAACAAATGAAGCACCAAAAAAGACAAGTAACACGTTTATATCGATCTGTGATTGTTCAGAAAAGTGGCTCATGATCTGAAACAGCATAATCGGAAACGCTATATAAAAGGTAAATTTGGTTAAGCTGTCGGTCACTGCTTTTTGCCAACGACCAATTTTAACGGCTAAAAAACCTAATAAAATCAAAATAAATAGGGGGAGAGTAGATAAAAACTGTGCCCATAATGTGGTCAAAAATTCCATTGCTATTTTTTATTCTTTTATTTGTGATTACGAATGAAGTACCATTCTAATTCAGTTGATCGTTTAGAATCAAACTGATAGCCCTCTAGATTAAAACTTTTAATATCATCACTATTTTCAATACTATTTTTTATAATGTATCGACTCATAAGTCCACGCGCTTTTTTGGCATAAAAACTGATAACTTTATAGGTGTCTTTACTTTGATCTAAAAAGATCGGTTGGATTATGGTAGCGTTTAGCTGTTTGGTTTTAATCGCTTTGAAATATTCATTTGATGCTAAATTAATGAGCGTTCGATTTTTTGACTTAGTCAGCTCACCGTTTAAATGGTTGGTTAATTGGTCACCCCAAAATTGATAAAGATTGCTGTTATTACCATTTTTTAACCGTATTCCCATTTCTAAACGGTAAGGTTGAATCAAATCTAGTGGCCTTAATATGCCGTAAAGCCCTGATAGTATGCGTAAATGGTTTTGTGCAAACTCGATCTCTTTATGAGTAAAATCTTCAACATGCAATCCTTCGTAAACATCACCTTTAAAAGCAAGTATTGCTTGCCTTGCGTTTTTAAGATTAAAATCACAATGCCAGTTTTGAAAGCGTTCATAGTTAAGTTCGGCCAATTTTGGGCTTATTGACATTAATGCAGCGAGATCTTTAGAGCTTAGCTTTTTACAGTCTTCAATTAAATTTTTAGACTGGTGTATAAATTGAGGCAAAGTGTTTTGTTTAGTAATTAACGGGCTTTGGTAATCAAGTGTTTTAGCTGGTGATATCACGGTAAGCATAAAAAATAACCTATTGCAATTTTCTTCAATTAGGCTTATTTTACACTTAATTTCATCATAAAGGGGTAATAAAATGAACTCAACCAAAAAAGATATACATGATATCCGTGCTTGGGCAACTGTTCGTGATACATCAATAGAAATTGCCGAAGCGATTTTTGAACTTGCTAATCATGATCAAGTACTTGCCGAACAAATTTGGTCAGAAGGTAGTGATGAAGTCTTAAAACGTGCTTTTGCTAAAACAAATGCCGATAAACTGTTTTGGGGTGAACAAACCATCGAACGTAAAAATATTTAGGTCGTTATGAATTTAACTTTTTTAGGAACAAGCGCTGGGTCTCCAACTGCGCAGCGCAATGTCAGCAGTATGCTGTTAGATCTTAGGCAAGAGCAACATGGATTATGGCTTTTTGATTGTGGTGAATCAACTCAAATGCAAATGCAAAAAGCCAAATTTAGCCTTGCCAAACTTGAGGTTATTTTTTTAACACATTTGCATGGCGATCATTTATTTGGTTTACCCGGCGTATTAACCACGCGTTCTTTGATGCAAAATCAATCGCCATTAACTTTAATTGCACCGAAAGGGATTAAGCAATTTATCGAAACCGTGATCGAAATTAGCTACTCTTGGTTAACTTATTCTCTTAATATTATTGAGCTTGAACAAGACAGAACTGTTTTTGAAGATGAACGGTTCCGAGTGGAAGCTAAATTATTAAAACACCGCGTGCCGTGTTTTGGTTATCGCATTATTGAAAAAGATCTGCTAGCCCAGCTTGATATCGATAAATTAAAACAAGATAACATTCAGGTTGGTTCTTATTATAATGATCTAAAAAAGGGTAAAACAATAACTTTAGATGATGGGCGCATTATCCGTGCTGTTGATTATCAAACTAAAATAAAAAAGGGAAAAAAGCTTGCTATTTTAGGTGATACTATACCTTGCCAAGCGTCAATTACGCTTGCTAGCGATGTAGATTTGCTTGTTCATGAAGCAACACAAGAAAATGCACTAGAAGACAAAGCAATCGAACGCGGGCACTCGACAACCGTTCATGCTGCAACCATTGCTAAACAAGCCAATGCCAAGCGACTTATTATGACACATATTAGTCCTAGATATAGTTTAGATGATAATAATAAATTGGTTAATGAAGCAAGAAGCGTTTTTGCTAATACTGAAATTGCTACCGATTTTTCAACATTCACTATTTAATCTATTTTGCCTTTTCGCCGACATTGTCGGCGTTTGCATAATTTACTTTCTAAAGGCAAAAATCCTTAATCAATTGTTTTATTGCCGTTTTAGTTGGTTTTAAAAAGTCCATTGAAATGAACTCATCGGGCTGGTGTGCTTGCTCAATTGAACCTGGGCCTAATACAATCGTTGGTGAAATTTGGTTTAGGTAGGGGGCTTCGGTGCTGTAATTAACTGTTTGTGCACTATGGCCGACTAACGTTTCAATATGTTGTAATACGGGGTGATCTTTTTTACATTCATAACCAGGAATTGGGGCGACTTCATATTCAATGGCAATTCGATTTGGGTATTTATCCATAACGGGTTGTAGTGCTTCACAAAGTGCATGATACAGTGAATCAACATCATTATTAGGTAAGACACGAATATCAATCACCAGTTCACAACAACCGCAAATACGATTAGCGGCGTCGCCGCCGTGAATAACGCCTAAATTTAGGGTAGGGTAAGGCACACTAAACCCATCATTATGATATTGTTCTTTGAATTTTTGTTTGAGTACCAATAAGCGATCAATAACTAAATTCATCACCTCGATAGCGTTAATGCCTTTATCGGGATCGCTCGAATGTCCTGATTTACCAATTACTTTAATGGAATTAGAGATAAATCCTTTATGTGCTCTGATAGGGATTAACGATGTTGGTTCGCCAATAATAGTACAGTCAGGTTGTAATTTGGTATTTTGGGCAAAAAATGCGGCACCAGCCATTGAAGTTTCTTCATCAGCAGTTGCAAGAACATAAATCGGTTTACTCAATGTTTTAAGGTCAATATCACGCAGAGCATCTAAAATAAAGGCAAAAAAACCTTTCATGTCGGCAGTACCAAGCCCGTATAGTTTGTTATTTTCTTCGGTTAGTTTAAAGGGATCTTTAGTCCATTGTCCTTCATCAAATGGAACGGTGTCACTGTGTCCACTTAGCAATAAACCGCCTTGTGTTGTATTTTCGCTATTGGAATAAGTGGCTAGCATGTTAAATTTGTGGCGAGTATTAGGAACAGGTTGAATATCAACCGTAAAACCTAAATCTTCAAACCAAGTGGCTAACTTTTCAATAAGTGGTTGGTTTGAATAATCTAATTCTTCGTTAGTGACATTACTGATTGTTGGAGTCGAGATAAGCTCATTGTAGAGCGTTAAAAAAGAGGGAAGTGCCATAAACATCACCTTTAAATGATAAATTGAAGATATGCCTTTTATAAGGTTATAAGAATAGCATTTACATTATTTTTTGCATATAGCTAACCACGTTGTTTCAATTAATGTTTTAATCTAGGTAGAATTCAATATGTACATTAATTAATGCATAGTTAGCTGATTAGGAGTTAAATTGACTGCTAAATTTGTTGAATGTGGTGTTTTTTTATGATTTTTATTCATGTTTTAGATAAGCATTTTATATAATAGGAGGAAGGGGAATAATTATATGAAAAATAAACAAAACAATATTATAAAAGTACGGCAAACATTACCTGATAATGTAAGCTTTATTGCA
The DNA here is from genome assembly GCF_900094935.1 of Gilliamella intestini. Classification (GTDB taxonomy): domain Bacteria; phylum Pseudomonadota; class Gammaproteobacteria; order Enterobacterales; family Orbaceae; genus Gilliamella; species Gilliamella intestini. Next base: position 9,988 of record NZ_FMBA01000046.1, on the reverse strand, counting down.
GAAGAAATCGATTATTTAGATTGTCAAAAAAAAGATATTTCTAAAAAATTGACAGCCTATGAAGCTTATAAAATGATGACATCTTATCAACCTAGATGGCTAAAAATACTCTTTAAAATAAGGGATTGTTTAGTGAAATTAATCGGTGTCAAAGCGATTAATGGATTTGATAGTTCTGCGGAAGATAAGCATCAACCAGACGAAAGCAATATGGCCGATTTTTTTACCATAACAGAGGAAACCAACGATAAATTGACATTAGTTGTAAAAGATTGCCATTTAGATGTTTGTGTTTGTATTCGTGTTGTAGATAAAGGTAATGACATAAGTAAAAATACAGTATATTTAATTGCATCAGTTAAAAATCACAATATCTGGGGGAAATTATATATGTTACCCGTTGCTATTTTACATCCTTATATTGTTAATAAATTATTTGAAAATATAAAATAATAAGTCTTTTATTATAAATAACTTATCAATTTGCAATGAGCATATCAGCTTTATTGCATAATATAATGATGTTATTAATTTCAAATCTATAAATAAAATATAAAACCATCCAGCTTATTTTTTTAGCTTTTATTGCGATTATTTTATGAACAGATATTATTTGCCATAAACATTTGATATTATTTAATCAATAAAATTATAGCCTATAACGATTTGTTATTTCGTTAAGCTTTGTTATAAATCACTTTAAAATATAAGGTGTTATTCATGAAACAAATAAGCAAAAAATGGATCATTATTACAGTCGTTATTGTCGCTATCGTTCTTATTTTATGGCAACAATTAAAAACAGACGGGTATGGTGCGGACTTTGCCAGTGGCAATGGACGCATTGAAGCGACCGAAATCAATATTTCGGCAAAATTAGCTGGCAGAATCGAGAAAATTAACGTTGATGAAGGCGATTTTGTTAAAGCAGGACAACCACTTGTTGTTATGCAAACTGATACCTTACAAGCGCAATTAAATGAAGCACAAGCGCAATATGGGCAAGCAATAAGTAATGAGATAAGCGCTCAAGCACAAGTGGCATTAAAAATGAGCGATAAAGTTGCTGCTCAAGCAGGTGTAAGTCAGCGTGAAAGCGATGTAGATATTGCATCTAAGCATTTACAACGAACTGTCACGCTTTATCAAAAAGGCGCATTATCTATACAACAATTCGATGATGATACTGCTAAATTTAATAGCGCTAAAGCGGCGTTAGATTCTGCAAAATCGCAAGTTACCGCAGCAGATGCTGCAATTGCCGTTGCTCAGGCTGGTCTTGATAGTGCTAAAGCTGCGATCAATGTTGCCAGTGCTAATATAAGACAAATACAAGCAGATATTGATGATAGTACTTTAGTTGCTCCTGTTGATGGGCGTATTCAGTATCGTATTGCACAGTTAGGCGAGGTTTTACCATCTGGTGGTAAGGTTTTGAATTTAGTAAATCTTTATGATGTTTATTTGACTTTCTTTTTACCAGAAACAGTGGCTGGAAAAGTGGCTATTGGTGACGAAGTTAGGCTTATTTTAGATGCGTTACCAGATAAAGCTATTTCAGCCAAAATTTCGTTTGTTTCAAGTGTTGCACAATTTACGCCAAAAACGGTTGAAACAAAAGATGAACGTCAAAAGCTGATGTTTAGAGTTAAAGCGCAATTAAGCCCTGAATTATTAAAATGTTTTATAAATCAAGTTAAAACCGGTTTACCTGGTGTAGCTTGGGTTAAACTTGATCCTAAAACGCCGTGGCCAGATGGCTTATCTGATATTGCAAAATGTCCAACCGAATAATTGGAGATAGCATATGTCAGATTCAGACAATAAGGATTTAGTTTTATTAAATGAAGCTAAATCCATTGATGATGCTGTGGTAAAGGTAAGCAATGTTACACTGCATTACCAAAAAAACTGTGCACTTAATAATATTAATTTAGCCATTCCACCAAGGTGTATGGTGGGGTTTATTGGGCCTGATGGGGTGGGCAAATCTAGCTTGTTATCGCTAATTGCAGGGGCACATGTTATTCAAGATGGTTTAGTGTATGTCTTAGACGGTGATATGAAAGACAAATCACACCGCAAAAATGTCTGTTCGCGCATTGCCTATATGCCGCAAGGATTAGGCAAAAATCTTTATCCGACTTTGTCTGTTGAAGAAAACTTGCAATTTTTTGCTCGTTTATTTGGCAATGATGCAGCAGAGCGTCGCCGTCGGATTGATGAATTAACGCATAGCACTGGGCTTTACCCTTTTTTATCAAGACCTGCAGGGCGTTTGTCAGGTGGAATGAAGCAAAAAGTAAGCTTATGTTCAGCGTTAATTCATGATCCTGATCTTTTGATTTTAGATGAACCAACCACAGGGGTTGATCCCCTTTCCAGAGCGCAATTTTGGCAGTTAATCAACAAAATTCGTGAACAAAGACCCCAAATGAGTGTGATTGTTGCAACAGCCTACATGGACGAAGCTCAAAATTTTGATTGGTTGGTGGCAATGTATGGCGGTAAGATTCTTGAAACTGGCACACCAAAATCCTTACTAGCTAAGACAGGAAAAGATAATTTAGATGATGCATTCATTCAGCTAATGCCAGAAAGTGCTAGACAAGGTTATCAAACTGTCGAAATTCCACCTTTAGATCTTAATAAAGATTTGCAAACAGCCATAGAAGCAAAAGATTTAACTAAACAATTTGGTAATTTTATCGCAGTTGATCATGTTAATTTTTCAATTAAACAAGGTGAAATATTTGGCTTTTTAGGTTCAAATGGCTGTGGTAAATCAACCACCATGAAAATGTTAACGGGTTTATTGCCGATTTCATCAGGAGAAGCATGGTTATTTGGTAAACCTGTTGATGCTAGTGATATTAACGTTAGGCGTCATTTGGGGTATATGTCTCAGGCATTTTCCTTATATAGTGAATTAACGGTTAAACAAAATTTAGTTCTACATGCACGCCTGTTTGGTATTGAAGAAAGTAAAATACCTGCCCGCGTTGAAGAATTACTAAAACGTTTTGGTTTAGAACAAGATGCAGAAAATCTACCCGATAGCTTACCTTTAGGGGTAAAGCAACGGCTTTCATTGTCAGTTGCGGTTGTGCATAATCCACAAATTCTTATCCTTGATGAACCAACATCCGGCGTTGACCCCATTGCTCGAGATGATTTTTGGCGTTTGATCATTGAATTGTCTAGAAAAGACAAAGTCACCGTATTTATTACAACTCACTTTATGAATGAGGCTGCAAGGTGCGACAGAATTTCATTAATGCATGCAGGTAAAGTGTTAGCAAGTGATACACCTGATAATATCATCAGCGCTAAAAAGGCGAAAACATTAGAAGAAGCATTTATTCGTTATCTTGTCGATGCAGGGGCTGATGATAGTCACAATGAAGAACAAACAACCGAAGCGCCAAAAGCCATAACCAATAGCACTACTGAAATATCACAAAATAATCACTTTCAAGGATTTAGTTTTACACGCCTGATAGGTTGCTTATGGCGTGAAACGCTTGAATTATCACGCGATCCGTTACGGGCATTATTAGCGTTATTAGGTTCAGCAATTTTAATGTTGGTTATGGGGTACGGTATTACAATGGATGTTGAAGATCTGCGTTTTGCAGTGCTTGATCGCGATCAAAGTGTCATTAGTCAAAATTATACGCTTAATTTATCAGGCTCTAAACGTTATTTTATTGAAAGGGCACCTATCACTGATTATAACGATATGGATGCACGGTTACGCAGTAATGACATTGCTTTAGCGATTGAAATTCCGCCGAATTTTGGCCGTGATATACAACGTGGCGATCCTGTTGATATTGCAATTTGGATTGATGGTGCTATGCCGCTGCGGGCAGAAACAATTAAAGGCTATGTGCAAGGAATGCATCTTGCTTGGCTAAGTGAAAAAGTAAAAGAAGTAACAGGAAAATCATCTACTATCTTAGCAAATATAGAAACACGCTACCGTTATAACCCTGATATCAAAAGCTTGCCATCTATGGTGCCGGCGGTTATGCCGATTTTATTATTAATGATTCCTTCAATGTTAGCAGCGTTATCGGTCGTGCGTGAAAAAGAGATGGGATCGATTATCAACTTATATGTAACACCAGTAACAAAAGCCGAATTTTTGTTAGGTAAACAAGTACCTTATATTGTTATTTCCATGTTTAGCTTTTTATTGTTGCTATTTATGGCAATCACCATTTTTGGTGTTCCAGTAAAAGGCAGTTTGTTTACACTATGCCTTGCTGCGTTTGCTTATTGTATTATTTCTACTGGCTTTGGTTTATTGGCGTCAACGGTCACACGTAGCCAAATTGCGGTTATCTTTTTAACTTGCGTAGGTACAATGCTACCCGCTATTCAATTTTCAGGGCTGTTAAATCCCGTTGCATCATTAGAAGGCGGAGGTCGTTACATTGGTGAAATCTACCCAACAACGCATATGCTAATTATTGCTCGTGGTGTATTTAACAAAGCACTCGGCTTTATGGATTTGCATAATTCGATATTTATTTTATTGGTCACAATCCCCATTGTTCTTGGGGCAAGTATTTTTCTTCTTAAAAAACAAGAAGGATAGATATTATGCAAATTTTAATTAATATTTATCGCTTAGGAATAAAAGAGTTATGGGGATTATTGCGTGATCCTATCATGTTATTATTAATAGCTTATTGCTTTACCTTTGATATCTATATTGCTGCAACAGCAACCTCTGATTCGTTACATCATGCCTCGATTGCCGTTGTTGATGAAGACAACTCTCCCTTATCAAGGCAAATTATTGCAGCTTTTTATCCACCAATGTTCAATACTCCCGTTAAATTATATTCAATGAATGATGTCGATCGTGGCATGGATACTGATAAATACACTTTTGCGTTGAATATTCCCCCTAATTTTCAGCGCGATGTGCTCAATAACCAAAGCCCAGAAATTCAACTCAACATAGACGCAACCAGAATGGGGCAGGCATTTGTTGGTAATGGCTACATAATGCAGATTATTACAGGCGAGGTGGCTGAATATGTTAATCGTTACAGTAAAGTCACGAATTTGCCTGTTAACATACAAGTACATACCGCATTTAATCCTAATTTAACTCGTTCTTGGTTTGGTTCGGTAATGGAAATCATCAATATAGTGACAACACTCTCAATTATTTTAACTGGCGCTGCTTTAATGAAAGAGCGGGAACATGGAACGATTGATCACCTGCTTGCTATGCCTGTCACACCATTTGAAATTATGATATCGAAAGTATGGTCAATGGGGCTTGTTGTCTTAATATCAACTTGGGTTGCATTGTTACTGGTTGTTCATGGCTGGTTAAATGTGCCTATTGCTGGTTCGGTCAGCTTGTTTTTAGTAGGAGCGGCATTGCATCTTTTTGTTACAACGTCACTTGGTGTTTTTATGGCAACCGTTGCTAAATCAACCGCCCAATTTGCAATGTTACTAATTTTAGTTTTATTACCACTACAAATGCTATCAGGTGGCAGTACACCACGAGAAAGTATGCCCGAAATAGTTCAAAATATTATGATGTTTGCACCAACAACGCATTTTGTTGAATTAGGGCAGGCGATACTTTATCGTGGCGCTGGCTTAAGTGTGGTTTGGAGTTCGTTTGCGTGGTTATTGGCAATTGGTACTGTATTCTTTTTAATTGCTTTAAGACGGTTTCGTAGTTCAATTGTCAATATGGGATCATAACATCTTTTAATCACTAAAAGGGGTGTTTTAATAGAAATAAAAAAGCGAATAAGATGTTTTAAGTTAAATCAGCTTAAATTACATTATGCATTTTACAATCAATAAATGATTTACATTATGTTAATCATTTATTGATTGTTGATAAACAAATTTTTATCTATTGTTTTCTCTTTTTATCTTCATTATATAAACGTCAGAAAAATATTTTTGCGACAGTGATTTAATATAAGCAAATTAAATCAAATTATTAACTGTAATTTTAGTCTTTTTTATTGCAAATAAAGCACGATAAAAACCGTTATTTAGGGAATTTTTGTGCAATATTAATTTTTACTATACTTTAACGTTTGTTTTTTTATTTTTCTTATTTGTTGTTTTTTAAAGAAAAACTTTTCTATTTCTCGTAAATAATAAGTTAAATGTTTCTGCTTTTTTGTGTTTTAAGGCAGTTAAGAAATCTTGGTTTACACAAGGCTTATAAGAATAAGTATAATGCCTTCAAGTTACGATATATTCATTGAAATAGAATAAAAGGTTTCTATATTAATAATGTCTTTTATTAAGTATGCTAAATGTGAAATAGCATTTAATAATATCAATTTACAATAAAGAAGAATGCCATTTTATATGTAATAAAATATATTTGATTTTGTACCTACTTATTTTAGCTCGGTCTATAAATATAATCTCTAATCTTAAGTTACCGACCATTACCGAATTTGTATTTTAAGTAATATTATTTTAGGAGTTTTAAAAAATGAATCTAATCTGGTTTGCAGTTGGGAAAGTTATAAGTTCTTGTCTTCCAGTTTTTTTGTTAATCTTTCTTGGTTGGTTCTGTGTACAAAAAGGTATTTTTACAAAAGATTCTAAAAAATTATTATCAGGACTAGTATCAAACTTTGTCTTTCCTGCATTGCTTTTTGTGCATACATCTCATGCCAAACCATCGCAGATATTTAATGGCATTTGGATGATAGCCTTTTTCTGCACTATGTCATTTTTATGGATAATTTGCTTTTTAACTAATAAATACATTTTGCATAAAGAGTTAAAGTCAACAGCGATGAATACCATGCTTTGTTGCTTTCCCAATATGGGCGGAATGGGAGTGCCTTTTTTAACGTTAATGCTTGGGGCCGCGTCTACCATTTCGGTCGCGATTGCTAATTTTGTTGTTGCATTATCATTGATTCCGATGACAATTTTCTTATTAGAATTATGTGATACTAAATTATCTGGTGGTAAAGTTACTGGTGATATGATCTTTAGTGCAGTAAAAAACTCACTCATGAAACCCATGTTTTTGGCTGTTATTTTAGGATTAATTGTGAGCATTACTGATGGTACTAAATGGTTACCGCATTTTGTATTTAACACTTTTGATATTATGTCTAATGCGTGTAATTTCATTTCGCTTATTGCGGTCGGTGTAGGTATTCACGGTGTTAAGTTAAAATTATCAAAACCATTAATGATCAACGTGGTTTTAAAAAGCTTTATTACACCAATTGTTGCACTTATTTCTGTGTATTTATTTGGTATCACAGGTATAGAGGCCGAAGAGTTAGTCTTCCTACTAGCCATGCCAACAGCATCAACAGCAGTAATTTTGGCTTATAATTGGAATGTTGAGCAAGAACAGGCTTCGAGCATTTTCTTTGCATCAACGGTTTTATCTATCTTTATTTTGCCAACGTTACTCCTTATTATGGACTTCACCGTTCCTGGTGTTGCTTAATAAATAAAATTATCCCTCTTCGTTTTACTTTAATTAAACGAAGAGGTTTATTATTAATTTAAATTATTGAATTGGTTATAAAGTTTAGTAGATATTTATAATTTTTTCATTTTGGATCGATAGATTCAATTATTTATTTGTAAATAGACCAAGTTTTCACTTCAATTATATTGAACAATAGGTGATTAATATAGTTTATATGTAGGAAAACGCCGAGTTGTTTACACTTCATGATTAAAATAATCCGCTAAAAATCATAAGATGTTTTTCCTGAAATCACTTTATGCGATTTAACCGTATGATAAAAATTAATCAAACGTTTAAGCTTTTGTTTTCTCTCTTTTGAATCGCTCAATATTGGCTGATTATGCTGTAACTCAATTCAAAGTTCGTATCACGTTTTCGGCTTTTCCATTAGTTTATGGGCAGGTGATTTTTACTTGATATACCAGTTATCACACAGTTTATCTAAATAAATCAATACCGTAGGATTTTTGTTAAAAAGTTTCAGGAATGTACTACGTTTATGTATAAAAACATTAAAAATCAAATAGATACTATCTAGCAAATATTCTCTAGTTTGCTGCTTGGTTTGATTTTTAAGTAAAGGCAAACTGTAGGTATCAACCTGTCGTATTTCACTTGGATAAGTTTTGTTATCGCCTTTAGCTTGCCGTCTTAATTTATTTTCAATGGTTTTTTCGATTTTAAACAAATGTTTAATACTCTAGCTGATGGTTTTATAACGTTCGTTCTTACTGGTTAAAGGAACAAAATGCTTTAGAGGGTAGTTACACTATTAATTTTTAACTTACAACACTCAACTCTATAATTATTAATAAACTAAGTTACAAATGCTTATTTTTCTTAATTGAACTAATAGCATAGTAGCAAAATAGATGCCTAGATCTAACTTAAGCAGTTAAATTTTGTAAAATACCGGGGAATTGATTTAAGTTATTGATTTTAATGGCGTCCCCTACAGGATTCGAACCTGTGACCTACGGCTTAGAAGGCCGTTGCTCTATCCAGCTGAGCTAAGGAGACGGAGATTTATTGGTTAAATCGGTGTGTATTATATAAGGCTATTTCAATTCGTCAATGATTTTTAATAGTTTATTGCGTTGAGTTAACAAAATATTGTCAGCTTATAAACAACTTGGTGTTTTTCTACAGTTTAATTGAACAATAAAGATTGCTATTTTCAGAAAATCGACTATGCCGTTCCAAAACAGGAAAGTCCCATAAGTCAGTTTATTATTGCATTTGGTGACAGAATTAACTGCCACTTTTAAAAAGTAAATATACAAGATTTAGCAAGGCTCTCTGTCTGCACGAATGTTTCCTCTATGATATAATAAGCTATAAATTATTTATCTTATCAGCATGGGATTCTGATAACGAAAAAATATATTAAATTGGACAAAAATAATCTTTTAAAATAATCAGTAAAAACAGCTATAAACATTGGTGTATCAATGAATTCAACAAAAAATAAATTTTCTATCGCTCCTATGCTTGATTGGACGAATAGATTTTGATTTTAAGGGGTTGACTTTATCTTGGGATCCTATTGGGTGCCTAACTGAAACCAATAAAACTATAAATATTCCATAAAAAACACTATTGTAAAATAAAAAAAGGGGCTAAAGCCCCAAAATTAACCATGAACATCTTTAAACTCTTTTCTTGCTATTTCTCGTTGTTTATCAATGTAGTCAGCAAGATCTTGTATGTGTACAATTCTCGGCGCTTTTTGTCCAGCATCTAATCTAAAAGATGGGATTGCAAGTTCACCACTACTGGCTTTTTTATTTGCTGTTGCTATTGTCATCCCCAAATAACGCTCGGCAATTTGAGATAAAGGAATTGTTGGCGTGTTAAATTCGGCCATCAAAAGAAATACTGTATTCATTTTTAATACTCCACTTTGTCTAATTTTGTCGTCATTTGCAATTTAACGATGTTTTGTTAATGTTTGATCTGTGGTTGCACACATTTGCTCTGCATCTCTCATTGCATCATGTAGTGCGTTGTGTTTTAAAAAATTAAATGACGATGTATAGTTTTCAATTTTCCCTTTTGCTGTTCGTGTTAATGCGTCAATATATGTTCTAACATCTCTGACTTGATAATATAACCACGGCGTTTGTAATGAATATTCATTGAATGCATTTTCTAAAATAATCGGGTCAAAATTTGTTCCTCTAAAATAAAATGCAATATCAGAGTTAATTTTTTTCCATTCATTTATTTTAGATATTAATTTCTTTAGAGCTTCTTCTAGGTGAGAATGCCCTGGTGCAGGGGATGCAATTTTTTTATCAACTTGAGATCTCCACCATTCTAGCGTTTCATTGCTGATCGTTCGGTTGGAATAAAATAATTGGTCTGGCAGGTCACATGACACGCAATAGTCTTTACTTAATCTGACATTTAAGTTATTTTATAACACAAAAAGGAGAGTCAGAAATGAATCAAACCGCCAAAATCATTAAACCTAAA
>NZ_FMBA01000082.1 GCF_900094935.1 Gilliamella intestini | reverse complement strand
ATTTATTTTTATCTGTTTTAGAGGCTATCTCTATCGCATGCACTTTCCCATTTTTATCGATAGCCATAATATCGGGTCTGCGTGTAGATTTACTTTCACCTTTAGTCAGGCTGAGTTTTCGTTTTTTTAATGCGGAATAAATAGCAACAATAGTTTTTTACAGATAAAAAACGTTTTTAAAGAGCAATAAAATAACAAAGCAAAAGTGAAAAATCCTCACTGTTTTAAAACGGGAATTTTTATAATCACGGTTGCTTATTAATACAAAAATAAAAAACTTGTAATCAAGATTCAACAATATTGAATATTAAAATAAATCTTTAGTATTAATTTCTCTCAAATTTAAATCAATAATTAACTTGTCAATAAAACTATTACATGCAAACATCAAATCGGATAATTTTATATTTGCATAAGTTCTATTCATCCAAATTCCACTAATTTGCCAATTATTTAAGTTAATTCTTTTAAAGAATAGAATGGGAGAATCTTCATAATCCATAGACTCATAATAAAAATCTTTATCATAATTATGGAGCCAATCTTTTAATTGTTTTGCTAGTTCAAGTAGTAAAATTTCTTTTTCTGAAAAAATAACTTTATTATTTATATAAATTAATAGTTGCCCTTCAACCTCAGAAAAAAGCTGAGGTCCTGATGTTATATTATTAATATTTAAATCGGTATAATTGATCTCTACCGAGAATTCACAGGGAATGCGTTCCATATTTTTCCGTCGTTTCCGATAATTAATCTAATACTTGTCTGCCCTTTTGTACCAATCGCTCTCCCCATATCAACAACTACGCGGAAAGAACCTTCAATATTATTTGGAAGAAAGATTGCATTTGGTGACTTCAACGCTTCTTTAACAATATTTCGAATCTCTGAAACATTATTTGTATTAAATTGAGCTGATCTTGTCGCTGTAGTTCCAACCATATGTTTATCTTTTGGTATCCATATATCAACACTATTTTTTGACGAATCAAAAGCTGTTTTAGATGCATCATCTAATGCCCCCCAGCTATTGTTTGGAAATACGGCTTCCTGTCTAGCAATATTCCCTTTAATCCCCGGACACTCATCCGACAACCCCAACGGGTCAATCCAAGCCAGTGGGTTAGGAACGTAGCTATAAGCGTTTTCACCGCCGGCAAGTCCTATGGGGTCTTGGCTGATGTAGCGGGCGGTGTACGGGTCGTAATAGCGGTAGCGATTATAGTGTAGTCCTGATTATTCGTATCATCCTGATACTCACCCTTGCAGGGCCAATGCTAAAGCATTGTTCAAATTTGTTCCAGACAAATTTGTCCTCGTCAAAATACTGCCCTTGAAAGCGCAGGTTTTGCGGGACGGTGCGGTATTCTATCGCAAGCTCGCCATAGGATTTAAAATTTCTGTCAAAAACTTTCAGGTAACTATACGTTTTAGTATAAATTTGTTTTTTAGTTGGGCTGAGTTTTCGGTTTTTTTATGCGGAATAAATAGCAAAAATAGTCTTTGGATATGCTAAAAGGTATTGTGTTTTTTATAACAATCTTTTAGTAAAAATATTGATTTTATTTGTTTTTTAAAGAGCGATAAAATAACAAAATAAAAAAGGAAAATCCCCGCTGTTTTAAAACGGGGATTTATATAATTAAGCAATCGACCACGATTATCAAATTGTTGATGGCAATTGAGTTCACCAAATCGCCCCATACTACGGGCAATTTCATTGCCTTCTTGCCAGCGGTGCGTCGATAGTGTTTGACCGTTTAGGTCGATTTGGCTCACTTTATCACCACGGTAACTTAAATACCGTTAAGGCGCTTAATTGCACTGAGTGATTATAATGTATCATTTGTCCATTTATCATCATAAGAATCGAACATCTCTTTTCTATCTATCCGCCACTCATTATTTTTATAATGTAAAGTATAACGGAATTGACATTCTGCTCCAGTATGTTGTTGGGTATAAATAGCAACTTTATTGCCCTTTAATTCTTCTATTTTTATTATCTCTTCATCTGGTGAATATTCTGGTGGATTTCCACACGACAATGCAGCTTGACGACCATATTTTCGTTCTTTTTTTGTGCAAAATTTATCAAATATAATATTTAATTCATTAACTATTTGTGAACGAAATTCACCTAATAAATTATTATCCATTATTGAATGACAATGTAATTCCCAATGATTCATAGCAATAATAAATTCTTTTAATGTATTTTTTGCATTTTCAATATTCATTTAGCCCTCCTAATTTTCAAAAACGTCATATAAAACCTTTTTTCCATCTTTTAAAACTGTATATTTTATTTGAGTTGGTCTTGTTCCCCCATTACCATAAATAAAATTCCATTCAATATCTACTGCCCCATGCTCTTTAATATAATTTCTGACTCGTTTTTCAAAATTTCTATATTTTCCTCGATTAACAGCGGGTAATTGAGGGAATACATTTCCTTTACCGCCACTACCGCCTAATACTTTACCTAAGATATGACCAGCATCATCACTATCATAACCTAAAGAGCGGGCGTGTTTTCGAGAAGATTTATTCGTACCAGTCCCAGCACCCAAATCTTCCGGTCTGACTTTAACTTTTGCGGAAAGTATTTGACCATATGCACCATGTGTTATATCTGGACATAATCCTTCGAGTCCCAACGGGTCAATCCAAGCCAGTGGGTCGGGAACGTAGCTATAGGCGTTTTCGCCGCCGGCAAGTCCTATGGGGTCTTGGCTAATGTAGCGGGCGGTGTACGGGTCGTAATAGCGGTAGCGATTGTAGTGTAGTCCTGATTATTCGTATCATCCTGATACTCACCCTTGCAGGGCCAATGCTAAAGCATTGTTCAAATTTGTTTCAGACAAATTTGTCCTCGTCAAAATACTGCCCTTGAAAGCGCAGGTTTTGTGGGACGGTGCGGTATTCTATCGCAAGCTCGCCATAGGATTTAAAATTTCTGTCAAAAACTTTCAGGTAACTATGCGTTTTAGTATAAAGTTGTTTTTTAGTTGGGTTGAGTTTTCGGTTTTTTAATACTAAATAAATAGCAAAAATAGCCTTTGGGTATGCTAAAAGGTATTGTATTTTTTATAACAATTATTCAAAAACATTGATTTTATTTGTTTTTTAAAGAGCGATAAAATAACAAAATAAAAAAGGAAAATCCTCGCTGTTTTAAAACGGGGATTTTATAATTACCACCACTTAGGGTAATTGGTAAATTGTGATTTAACATAATTCAATGTATCTTCTGAAATAATAGCTTGATAACTTGACTGCACAATATCCTTAAATATTCCCTGACGAGTCACAGACCATGAATATTTAATGTTTTTTTCATCTTTTTCTATTTTTATAGAAAACATTTCATTTATATCATATAAAGTAGCTGTATTTTTTAATGTAACCAGATCGTTAACAAAATTATCCCAAATTAGACAGCTAATCCATATTTCACCACTATAGTTAAGAGAGTTCGAAAATTGTTCTATATTTACCATAAAAATAAATTTAATAGAAGGTACATGTTCATCAAATTCAACTTCCTCAAAAGAAATTCTCATCGGTTTTTCTATGTTTATACTCATGATTTTATCCTTATTCAATTGGCAGTGCATGAATTAATGCAGGCAGTTCTCCTACCTTACGAGATTGCATTATTTTTAATTCCCATCCCCCAATTGTAATTAATTTATTATATTCTATACCATTTTTCGTTGCAGAATTCAGTGCTTCTTGTAAACTTCTAAGTTGCTGTTGAGAGGCCAAGCGAACAGCATCTGGTGTATAGTTAACTGCTTTATGCTGAGCATATTCAGCCATATGTTCTGTTGCATTGCCATGCACCCACACTTTTTTCCCATTAGGTAATACCATTTCGAATGACTTAGGTATCACAGAACCGGGGTAATTGGGTTGAGTTGATTTTATATCATCCCATACAGTACCTGTACCTCCAATTTTTTCATTGTTAGTACCTATCCCCGGACACTCATCCGACAACCCCAACGGGTCAATCCAAGCCAGTGG
>NZ_FMBA01000080.1 GCF_900094935.1 Gilliamella intestini | reverse complement strand
TGTCAATTGATATATTTAAGGTCATCGGTAGGGCTTTCGCCCCACCTTTGATACTACTTAAAAAGCCGGAAAACTTACAAGTAGTAGAAGAAATATGATTAAAAATTTCATTTTTTCTTCTCCTTAAGCCCTCATCGAAAGCTGAGGGGTTGCTTTATCAACGTCTTGTTGATGGTTATTGTTATAGGTTAACCTATAACAAAGTCAACACTATTTACCTAAAAATTTTAATTTTTATAGATTTATTACCGAATAAAATTATTAAATGAAGCCGCTTAATTGCGGTTTTTTTTATGTCTAAATTTTGAGTAATTCACTCAACATCGAATCGACAGCAAAGCTAGACACACGCACAACTCAATATAGCTAGTACGCTGTCACATCATTAACTAACAAGAATATTCATCATGGAAAAATACACTTCACCGATATCTTATTTCTGGGGTGTTTTATGCACGCTTTTAGGTGCGCTTAGCTTAAATGATATTGCCATTATTGTCGGTATTATTTTATCAATAGCGACATTTATCATTAACTGGTTGTATAAACGCCGAGATTTCTATCACAAAAAGAACTTGAGAGAGCAATACTATGAAAAACACAACAAGAATAGCGACGAGTGCGATTTGTAGTGTTTCGGTAATCATTGGTATTGTTATTGCTAATTACTCAGACGAAATCAGAACGAGCAAAGCAGGGCTTGAAATAATCGGCAACGCTGAATCATGTGTAAGAGAGCCATATTATTGTCCTGCTAATGTATTAACGGTTGGTATTGGCTCAACGGGTAACATTCAGCAAAAAGCTTACACAGACGAGGAAATAGCAAAACGTTGGGTAGGTGATATCAAAACAGCAGAAATGTGCGTTAATCGCTATGCTAATGGTTTTCACCTACCTCAACCCGTTTTTGATGCTGTTACTTCGATTACGTTTAATTGCGGCTGCTCGAATATGCGCACTTCAACAATGTATAAGCATCTGAACAACGGCGATTATAAAGCGGCTTGTAATGAGTTTCCGAAATGGAATAAAGCAGGTGGTCAGGTTTTGAATGGCTTAGTAATCAGACGAGAAAAGGAGAAAGCATTATGTCTATCATATGCTTCGTTATCGCATCAATAATGGCAGTCAAGAGTATTGATGGCTGGGGTTGGTTTTTATTTGTATCGTTATTGTTGAGTGATTCATCATGTTCAAATTGTCTAAAGTAAATATAGCGAACACGGCATTAATCATTGCTGCTTTTGCCTTTACTGTCTATTTCGGTTACAACAACTATCACGAGAAAAAACGATTGCAAATTGAAAACGCTGAACTGTTCGGAAAAATCGAACAGTTAGAGCAGAGTATCGCTAAAAACAATCAAATCATAGCGCAACGAGAGCAAGAAAAAGCTCAAGACGCTATGTCAATTAAACAACTTCAAGAGCAAATGAAAGATGCGCTTAAAAATAATCAATGTGCTAATGATTTTATGCCTAGTAACGTGTCTGACTGGATGCGGAGCGGTAAAAACTGAGTACGTTTATCAATGCAATATTCCTGCATCATTAACACAGCCAAATAACGAGCCTCATATTGATAAGCGAATCACTTGGGGACAGTGCCCTGTTCTGTACACTGAATTACTTAATGAACTTAGACAGTGTAATACAGATAAAAGGGCGATAAGGGAAATTAATAAATAACTATTCACTTTTACTGCATAAATTATAAAAATTCACGGGCAGTTATAAAAAATAACTGCATATTTAATCAATTACACTTAGAAATGACACTAACTCTAAGTATGTTATTCTTTGAATGGTAATGGTATAATAAATCATCTTATTGTTTGGATGATTGTTTATGAAAAAAATATTATATTGCTTTATATTAACTTTATTTTCCTTTATTGTATTTGCAGATAACGCTAAAAAAGATGATTGGATAAATCCGTATCTTATAAAAGGTTATATTTCTTACAATGATTTTAATAATTTTATATCCTCTAAAGACGAGAGAGCCCAATCATTTGGTGCAGCGTATTTATCTGGGATTGTTAATACATTTAATTGGGAAAATATAGCACGTGAACAAAAAGGGTTACCTAAAATTTACTGTGCAAAATCGGCATTACAATCACCTGAAGTTAAAAAGTTGATGAACCAATATACAAACTTATTTAATGGTGAACCAATTAAGAAATATGGTGATGAGGATTTATATTTTTTAGTTAGATTTACACTTAGATATTATCATCCATGCCCTGAAGAAAATAAGTAAAGCAATACATAATAGAATCCACAAAAACCGCTTAATTGCGGTTTTTTTATGCCATTTTCTTTGAGTTCCTATAACACCACTTAATTTCATCTCCCCGACTTGTAAAATCGATATCTACAAGTCGAATAAATTTAAATCAATTTTCAATCAATCATAATGCCATCACACGGCAAATATTAACCAAGAGCTTTACAGAATGAGCCTGAGAGAATGACAGCTAATGTCTGAACTCTTGGGGCTGTTTATTCTGTGTGACTTAGGCTCATTCTATAGAGGACATAATATGAATATTATTAAATTCGATTTTAACGAAATGGTTACTTTACAAGGTAATCAAGTAATGACGACATCTTTAAAAGTTGCCAAATATTTTGGAAGAAAGCATAAAACAATATTAAGGGCAATTAGAAATCTAAATTGCTCGAAGAAGTTTAACGAGCGCAATTTTGTGCCCGTTAATTATATTGATGAAAAAGGCGAGGCTAGGGAAATGTACAATCTTACCAAAGATGGCTGCATATTTTTAATTATGGGGTTTACTGGAGAGAAAGCTGCGCAAATTAAAGAAGCTTACATCGACGCATTTAACTGGATGGCTGAACAGCTTCACTCGATGCAAAACAGTTATTTAAAACAACATAATGACTTAATGCTTGAGTACATGAAAGAAAAAGATGTAGCTAGTATGTCAGGTCGCTTATTAAGACGTTGGGGTAAAGAGAAAAAGCCAGAGTTAGCACATAGGATGCAAAAACTACAAGAGCAATCACAAATTCAATTATTAATTTAAGGAAAGATTATGAAAAAGGGCGAAAAGAAAAAAGTGGGTCGCCCAAGTGAACTAGCCGAGTGTTTAATTAGGGCTAAAGAATACTTACTTGGGGGCTACGAAACATTTGGGGATGTAGTGCCAAGTGTTGCAGGTCTTGCTTGTTATCTTGGTAAGCACAAGTCATCAATGTATGAATACGCAAAACAAAACAAAGAGTTTTCCGACACGCTAGAAGCAATTAAAACGTTACAAGAGAATAAACTAATAAATGGTGGGCTAACTAGCTCATTCAATCCAACCATTACAAAGCTGATGCTATCTAATCATGGCTATAGCGAAAAACAAGAAATAGACCATCAATCATCAGATGGCTCGATGTCACCAAAACCAACACGAATAGAGCTAGTCACACCCGCAGAGTAAACGTTATGACCACAGCACAAATTCCGACTGTTCGTGAAACTAATTCCGAAATATGGGTGACGTGGAACCCTGAAACCGAGGGAAGCCCAACAGATATAAGGTTTAGGCAAAAACCGCCAGAGAATGCGATTATCATTGAGATGAATTATAACGATAATCCTTTTTTCCCCGACGTTTTAGAGCAAGAACGATTAAACGATTTGGCTAGACTTGATTACGCATCATATGCTTGGGTGTGGGAGGGTGCTTATCTCGAAAACTCAGATAAACAAGTTTTAAGTGGTCGATATGTTGTTGAAGAATTTGATGACAACCTGCACAAACAAGCCGACCGTTTATTGTTCGGTGCTGATTTTGGCTTTGCTAATGTGTAATAATCTTTACTTAATCTGACATTTGAGTTATTTTATAACACAAAAAGGAGAGTCAGAAATGAATCAAACCGCCAAAATCATTAAACCTAAATTAGGACTGCTAGAATTAGCTAAGCAACTCGGTAACGTTCAACAAGCTTGCAAAGTCATGGGATACACAGTCGAGATAGTTATTATCGCTTTAAAAAATTGTATGAGCAAGGGGGTGAGCTTACGCTTCAAGAAATCAGTCGTAAAAAGCCTATCGAAAAAAATCGGGTAGAGCCACATATAGAACAAGCCGTTGTCAATATGGCCTATGAATATCCAGCTTATGGGCAACATCG
>NZ_FMBA01000017.1 GCF_900094935.1 Gilliamella intestini | reverse complement strand
AGCTGGATATTCATAGGCCATATTGACAACGGCTTGTTCTATATGTGGCTCTACCCGATTTTTTTCGATAGGCTTTTTACGACTGATTTCTTGAAGCGCAAGCTCACCCCCTTGCTCATACAGTTTTTTAAAGCGATAATAGCTATCTCGACTGTATCCCATGACTTTGCAAGCTTGTTGAACGTTACCGAGTTGCTTAGCTAATTCTAGTAGTCCTAATTTAGGTTTAATGATTTTGGCGGTTTGATTCATTTCTGACTCTCCTTTTTGTGTTATAAAATAACTTAAATGTCAGATTAAGTAAAGACTATTACAAATCAAGGGGGCGAATTTGCCTCCTTATTTGTTTTGGTTTGATACTAGATGATTAGCTTAAAACCGATTTGTGAACCCAGCCCTTGTTTAGTAACAAAAACGCCTACTGCGCAAATCAGTTGTTCGTTGTAGTAAATCAGAGGGATTCGAGTTCGCATCCATGGTGGAATATTATGCTCTTGCCATAGTTTTTTTATTGATCGCGAACCATGACGATTAACAATTTGAAATTTTCCTTGAGCATGGAATCGTACGGTGATTTTTTCATCTGCTTGTGGTAATCGGCAACATAAATCAGTTTGATAATTAACTTGTAATTTACCAACATTATCTGGAAGTGTTAATGCCAATGCTAAATCCCAGTTTAGGATTTGCTGTTCAATATCTTGATATAATGGTAACAAATAGAGTTGATTTTGATAACGGCGAACTTGTTGGTTATTAAAGATAAATTGCGGATTGGCATCTTCTTTTGCTAATACAACGGTTTGCCAAATTAATGTTATTTGTTGGCGTGTTGGCATATTAATATGATTGTGTTTAAACCACATGCGTAAAATTGCATTTCGTTTATACTCGGAATAGTCCATTAATGGTGCAATAGCCAGTTGATTTTGTTCGGTGATAACTTGCTTAAACTCTGCCAATAATAACTCATTGATTAACGTTTCTTGTTGTTGACATAATTCCGCACTGCGTGCAACCATTTGCGAAAAATGTGGCCAGCGTTGATTAAGGATTGGTAAGACTTTTAAGCGTAAAAAATTACGGTCGTAGTGATCATCTTGGTTGCTTTCATCTTCTATCCAATTGAGTTGATGTTTATTCGCATAAGTTTCAATTTGTGATCGTGATATTGTTAATAAAGGTCGAAGATGTTGTTGATTTTCCTGTGGCATAGCGGACAATCCCGCAGGTCCACTACCACGTTTCAATGCCAAGAAGAAAGTTTCACATTGATCATCAAGATGTTGAGCTGTGCATAACGTTTCATTATCTTTTAGATGGCGATATATTGCTTGGTAACGTGCATTTCTAGCTTGCTCTTCAATATTACCCGCTATGGGATCAAGTCTGACTTTTTCAATAATTATTGGAACTTGCCATGTTTGGCATTGTTGCCAGCAATGCGTTGCCCAGTTGTCAGCATTGCAACTCAAACCATGATGAATATAGATCGCTCTTAGCTTTAAATTTGGTAACAATTGTTGTTTAAGCTTAACAAGCACATGCATTAATACCGTTGAGTCAACACCACCACTATATGCAACCAGTAGCGCTTTGTGGTGTTTTATATTATGAAAAACTGTTTGTTTTATTATTTCGTCACACGTGATTTGGTTTTGATTATTCATCTTCTACTTAATTATGCTAAACATTGGTAATGCATTGGCTTTATATAGATTCATTTTTTATTGCTTGATTCTGTCTAAACCAGCAGCAAGATCGGCAATTAAATCATCGGGATCTTCAAGCCCTATATGAAGACGAATTAAAGTTCCTTTAAAATCAATACCAGATACAGGTCTAATTTTTGCTAGTTCTTCGGGTTGATTAGCTAAAATTAATGATTCAAAACCACCCCATGAATAAGCCATTGAAAAATAAGTTAAATTGTCAATGAAATCAGATAATTGCTCGTCAGTTAATCGATCTTTGAGTACAAAAGAAAATAATCCACTTGCACCTGAAAAATCACGTTTAAAAAATTCATGCCCCTTACAACTTTCTAATGCTGGATGATTGACGGTAGCAACTTTAGGATGATTAGCTAACCATTTAGCAATTTTTATGCCACTTTCGTAATGTTGTTTTAATCGTATTGCTAATGTTCGCAATCCTCGTGTGGCTATATAAGCGGTATCCGCATCACACATTTGTCCCATTAAGTAAGAACGTTCGCGTAATTTTTCCCAACAGCGTTGGTTAGCAACAGCGGTGCCTATCATGGCATCAGAATGACCGATTAGGTATTTAGTACCTGCTTGTATTGAGATATCAATATCATGATCTAATGCTTTAAATAATACGCCAGCGCTCCATGTATTATCGATCATAATAATAATTTCTGGATTGACGCTGCGAATTGCTTTAACCATTGAAGGAATATCATGAATTTCCATCGTAATTGAGCTTGGTGATTCTAAAAATACGACTTTGGTATTGGGCTTAATTTGATTTTTAATATTGCGACCCACTAATGGCGTAAAGTAATCTGTTTCAACACCAAAATTTTTTAAAATTTGCTGGCAAAATTCTTGAGTAGGCTCGTAAGCGGCTTCAGACACTAATATATGATCGCCAGCTTGAACAAAAGCTAAAATGGCATTAGCTATGGCGGCTGCGCCACAAGGGTATAGATAGCAACCAGCTCCACCTTCGATTTCAACCATCGCATCTTGTAGCGCAAAATGAGTTAATGTACCACGGCGTCCATAAAATAATGCACCATTGGCACGGTTTTTGGTGGCTTCTTTTTTTGTTTCAATTGAATCAAAAACCAATGATGATGCACGTTGAATAACCGAATTAACAGCGCCTTGTGTATAACGCTTTTTACGTCCTGCATGAACTAATTTTGTTGGTAATGACATAATGATACACCCTTGCTACTATTTATTAAGGTTGATATTTTTATTAATTTTGATAACAGTTAGCATAGCATGCTGTTAAAATAGTAAAAAATAAATTTTATTAATATTTTCTTGCCAATTATGCTAATTGTTCAACTTGCTTGTCTTAAGGATGCTGACATTAATTTTTCACTGTTGCCTCAAACGCTTCTTAATGAAGCAAATAATTTAAGTGGACAACGTAAAAAACAGTTTTTAGTTTGCCGTTCAATTTTGGCTCATTTGCTTAAACAATACTGTGATATTTCGATGTTACCTGTTATTAAGGTTGGAGATAATGGTCGTCCCTCTTTTTTAGAGTCACACTTACCAGATTTTAATATTAGTCATAGCCAAGATTGGGTAGCAGTTGCGATTTCGTTAGTAGGTAAGGTTGGTTTAGATATCGAAGTAGCACGTCCACGAAAAAATTATTTGAAAGTAGCTAAAAATTTTTTTGCTGATGACGAATATCAATGGATGATTAAACAAGAGGATTCTTTAAAAGCTTTTTGGCAGCTTTGGACATTAAAGGAATCTGCATTAAAGTTATATGCTAAAGGCGTTTGGCAAATTAAGTCGGTTAATGTTGATTTAGATAAGAATATAATTAGTTCACCTTTTGCCAAGCATTTTTATTTTCAATATCAACAAATTGATGATGTTCACCTTGCAGTTAATTGTGATGTGCCAATTACACAATTGAAGTTGCAATCTTAAAGAATAGAACATTGCCACACCATTAATGTGGCAAATAGATACAATTTGTTGATTATTCGTTTGTGCTAAGCAAGCCTGACTCGCTTAAAGTTTTATTGAAATCCTTGTCCATAAAGAATAAATCGCGTTTATTTTCACCAACTAATTCAAGTTTATCGACAATACTTTTGAAGAGTTTTTCTTCTTCATGTTGTTCTGATACATACCATTGCAAAAAGTTAAACGTCGAAAAATCTTTTTGTGTTAAAGCATAATCAACCAACTCATTAATTTCTTTAGTAATTTTTAGTTCATGCTTATAAGCAACTTGGAAAACTTCTAATAATGATTTAAATTTTGATTCTGGTGCATCAATTTTGCCAATCAGTGCCAATGATCCACAATCTAAAACATAGTCAAATAAGCGTTCCATGTGTTGACGTTCTTCACCTGCGTGATCTCTTAAAAATTTACCAAAAGAAGGAAAATTTTGATCATCGCACCATGCGCTCATTTGTAGATAAAGATTTGAAGAATAGAATTCTAAATTTAACTGGTCATTGAGTTTTTTGACCATTTCTTTTGTTAACATCTGACTTACCTCACATTGCTATTTTTATTATTTCAATTTTCATTCACTTTTTTGAAAAGTCATCTTAAAATAAACCTAAGTTATTTACCTTCTTGGTTTAAATTTTTTAAATTAGATAAATATTTTGTAGGGTTTTTCTGTTGTTATTATCTAATTGATACTCCTGTGCTAGCCAATTATCTATGGTGTTATAACGTTGTTTGATTGCGGTAATGGCAGCGGTTAAATATTCTTTTTTGGCAGCAAAAATCATTTTTTGCTTTTCAAAATCTTCAGGTGTTAATTTACTTTTATATTGATTTAGTATTTCCTCACGAAAGTCATGTAATAGTTGTTCGGTGAGTAAATAATCTTGCATAACCTCTTCTTCGCTAACACCTAAAGCAAATAATACCAGTGCTACACCAATACCTGTTCTATCTTTCCCGACTGCGCAATGCTGCACTAGTGGTTGTCCTTCTGAGTTTAATAGTATTGAAACCAGTTGTCGATAAGCAGCATTATTAAAAGGTAATAGCTGATAAAGTGTTATCATAAAGTCGTAAGGTGACTTTTGCTTAAGTGTAAGAGAAGTGGTTTCTAACTCTGTGGTTAAGCTGGCAGTTACCGTATCATTTAATGGATTTGCGGGAACATTAATATAGTTGGCATTATGCCATAAATTATCAGGAAAACGGGCTAATTCGTCTTGGTCTCGGTAATCTAAAATATAGTGTATTTTTAGTTCATTAGATAAGAATGCTTGTTCGTCATCAGTGATGCGCGAAAACTCACCAGAGCGGTACAATAAACCCGATCGTATTTTGCGTCCATCCATTGTTTTTATTCCACCCAAGTCACGAAAATTAACACCATTTTTTATTGGTACAATCGATGCCATTACTTACCCTTATTTATTATTAACTTTGCTTGCTATATTAACATGTTTCTGATTAGAATTAAGTCATTGTTTTTGCTTTATCAATAATTGAGGTTATTACTATGTCAACGTTATCTATTTTACTTTCTGATAATCATGCTCCAAAACAATGGGGCTTAAATGCGCTACTGAGCTTTTCGGATGATACTATAACGGTTCACTATAAATCAAAAACTCGTTTAAGCGTAATTCAACAAGCAGGGCGCAAGTTAGATAACTTAGGCATTAAATCCGTTAAATTAAGTGGCGAGGGTTGGAATTTAGAGGCATGTTGGCATTTTTGGTTAGGTTATCGTAATGCCAAAAATAGTAACAAAGTTATGTGGGCAAAACTCAATAGCGAAGATAAGCAAGAATTGAAACACCGTTTGGCGATTATCGATTGGTGTCGAGATATTGTCAATCAACAAGCCGATACATTAAGTCCTGTTGAGTTAGCCACACGAGCAGCTAAGTTAATTAGTACTTACTCATCTGCTGTGACTTACAACATCATTTCAGGTGAAGCTTTAAGAGAGCAAGATTATATGGGTATTTATACGGTTGGAAAAGGTTCGGATCGACCAGCGGCTTTGCTTGAACTTGATTATAACCCGACCCAAAACCCTAATTCACCAATTACGGCCTGTTTAGTTGGTAAAGGTATTACCTTTGATTCAGGAGGATATAGTTTAAAACCAAGTAATTTTATGGAGTCAATGCGCTCAGATATGGGTGGGGCTGCGTTGGTAACAAGTGCATTAGCATTAGCCATTGCGCGCGGTTTAAATCAACGTATTAAGCTTTATTTATGTTGTGCGGATAATTTGGTGAGTGGCAATGCGTTTAAGCTAGGCGATATTATTCGTTACCGTAACGGTAAAACGGTTGAAGTTGATAACACGGATGCAGAAGGGAGACTAGTTTTAGCTGATGGTTTAATTTGTGCTGATAATGACCAACCTCATTATATTATTGATTGTGCAACACTGACTGGAGCGGCTAAGATTGCGGTGGGGAATGATTATCAGTCATTACTTTCGTTTGATGATAACTTTGCTAGCCAATTGTTAGCTAGTAGTGATATTGAGCATGAAGCTTTTTGGCGATTACCATTAGCCGAGTTTCACCGTTCGCAATTTCCATCATCATTTGCTGATATAGCAAATTCAGGTATACCTAATACTGCTGGGGCAAGTACTGCTGCGGCTTTCTTATCGCATTTTATTAAAAATTATCAAAAAAATTGGCTACATATTGATTGTTCTGCAACATTCCGTAAAAGTGCCACAGCTTTATGGGCAATAGGGGCAACAGGTGTTGGTGTGAGAACTTTGGCAAACTTACTAATAGCATTAAAGTAGCTTGGAGATGATAGTTGTAAATGTAGGCTAGCATTATTTGGATAAACACCTCTGCAGTTGTTTCATTTGCAGAGGTGTTTTGTTATTAGATCATTTCTTATTAAAAAAGTGCAATAATTATTTATAGTTGCTGTCTTATTATTCTTTAATAACAATGGTTTTTTTTATGTAAATTGACTCAATTGGAACATTTTGGTGAGGTCCTACGCGCTTAGTTTCTACGCCCACAATTTTGTCAACTACGTCCATTCCTTTAATAACTTTACCGAATACTGCATAACCATATTGCATTGGTGATTGGTAATTAAGAAAATCGTTGTTGGCGACATTGATAAAAAATTGGCTAGTAGCACTGTCTACTTCACTTGTTCTTGCCATAGCAATGGTGCCACGCTCATTTTTCAAACCGTTATTGGCTTCATTTTTAATTGCTGGATTAGTCTCTTTGAATTTTAATTGATCATCAGCACCACCTCCTTGAATCATAAACTCAGGTATAACGCGATGGAAAGTTAAATTTTCATAGAATCCACTATTTACATAATCAAGAAAGTTTTTGGTGGTAATCGGCGCATGTTCGCTGTCTAGTTCAATTTCAATGTCACCCATACTGGTTTGTAATAATACTTTGGTGTCAGCTAAAGTAATGCTAGAAAACAAAGTTAGCAATATGGTAATAAATAACAGTTTAATCTTTTTCATATATTAATTTCTTGCTCCAAAAAAAGGGTGGTTGATTATACCGAATATTTAATTATTTTGAATATTATTATGAAAAATCAGATGATTTTTTGTGTTATAGCTCGTAAAAATGTTGAATTGTATAAAATGGCAAAGCCAATTAGGTTATTGTATTGATGTTTCCTTAAACTTATTTTGCAAATAAATATATTGAATTTTATGCGATGTATTTTGTGTGATATGCCTTTATTTTTGCCTCATCACGGCATTTGTTGTCAATGTGTTAATAATTTACCAAAATTCAATAAAATTTGTCATCAATGCTGTCTGCCGCACTCTTTACCAACTGATATTTGTTATCGATGCCGTGTTAATAAGCCTTATTGGGATGAGCTTATTGCCGTTTCTGACTATGTTAATCCGTTAAAAAAATTAATTCATCATTTAAAGTTCTACAATAAAGTCGAATTAAGTACAGCATTAGCAAGATTGATGTTTTTAGCTTGGTATCAACGGCGAGAAAGCGATACTTTAGCTAAACCTGATTTGGTGACTTGTGTGCCTTTGCATCATATTCGTTATTGGTCTCGTGGTTTTAATCAAGCTGAGTTATTGGCAAAGCCAATTGCTAGATGGTTAAATCGTGATTTTTATCCTTATTTGTTGTTTCGGAATAAAAGTGGACAAGATCAAAAAAGGCTGTCTCTTACCGAACGGATTGGTAATGTTGACGCGCTTTTTATATGTCATCAAGATCTTTCAAATAAATCGATAATGCTTATTGATGATATTGTCACAACAGGTAATACAATAAATGTCATTAGCCAACAATTAAAAAAATGCGGTGCAACGAGCGTTCAAGTCGTTTGTTTATGCCGTACAGTATTGTAAAATCCTAAACAATGCCTATAATAACCAAGAAAGTTAGTCAACTATTATTATATTATAAATGATATTGGGTTTATTAATTACCTAATGACATTAAAGTGAGGGGTTATGTCTATTATTACTATTTCTGAGCCAGCTCAACAACACTTTAAAAAATTGCTTGCTAATCAACCTGATGGAACACAAATTCGGGTGTTTGTTATTAACCCAGGTACGCCTAGTGCTGAATGTGGTGTTTCGTATTGTCCTGCTGATACGGTGGAAGATAGTGATATTGAGGAAAAGTATACCGATTTTTCAGTTTATATTGATGAAATTAGTGCGCCATTTTTAGATGAAACTGTTATTGATTATGTGACAGATGAATTAGGTTCGCAATTAACACTAAAAGCGCCAAATTCAAAAATGAAAAAGGTCGCAGACGATGCTCCGCTTATTGAGCGTGTTAATTATGTAATCCAAGCGCAAATTAACCCTCAATTAGCTAACCATGGAGGGCATGTTAGTTTGGTTGAATTAACTGACGATAATTATGTTATATTACAATTTGGCGGTGGATGTAATGGGTGCTCAATGGTAGATTACACTTTAAAAGAAGGCATTGAGAAACAATTAATGGCAGAATTTTCTGAACTAGCTGGTGTAAAAGATATTACTGAACATCAATCTGGAACACATTCTTTTTGCTAAAATAAATTTTATTTAAGCCTTGCTTATTGCTAGGATTGAGTCATAATCGATCGGCATTTGCCATTGATATTGTGATGAGGTTTTATGAATCAAGTTAGTATTATTTCAGATCTTATCGTTTGGATTGAAAAAAATCTAGAGCAACCATTGTCTATCGATCATGTTGCCCAAAAATCAGGTTACTCTAAATGGCATTTACAACGTATGTTTAAAGAGGTAACTGGTCAGGTACTTGGTACTTATATCCGTCATCGCCGTTTAACTTATGCTGCGCTTGCTTTGCGCATGACAAGTAAGCCTATTTTAGATATTGCGATGCAATATCGTTTTGATTCTCAACAAACCTTTACTCGATCTTTTAAAAAACAATTTAATGAAACACCCGCAAGTTATAGGCGAGGTGAATTTTGGGATCCTACAGGATTAACACCTGCTATTGAGTTGAATAAAAATCAACTTTTATTACCTGAACCAAGATTTTTTAATATGCCCAAACAAACGTTTTGGGGTATTACATTTAAGAATAATTGTAATTTGAGCCAATTATTAGATGAAGAAAATAAGCTAAGAACTGAATTTTTTCATAATTATATATCACGCTGTAATAATAAATTTGAAAATCTACCTGATAAAATTTATGCTTTTAGTCGTATATTGAAAAGTAAAGATAATGCTAATGAACAAGAGTTATTTTATACAATTGCTTTAGATCATAATAATGATATTGAGCATATTGAGGAGTTTGTTAGTGAAGGGGGGATATATCTTTGTTTTAAATATATTGGTTCGCCAGACGAGTTTATTGATTTTATTTCTCGGGTACATTTATCGGCTATGCCAGCATTAAAAGTGCGTTTACGTTATTCTAGTTATATAATTGAAATTCATAAAAATCTTCATGATGGAGGTATCGAATCGGTTAAGGATATTAAACGTATGGAGTGCGATTATTGCGTGCCAGTTGTTGCTGATAGTGAAGTCAATATCCAATCAAGTTTATAACTATAATATGATATAAAAATCGGCTATTAGATATTGACTGAGTTATTTAGTTATCTGAGATTTAATAAAATCTTTTCTAACCACTTTTTAAATTCTGGAGTTGCTTCTTTTAGGCTATTAGAGCCTCTTGTTACTGTTGCAATACCAATTTTTAGTTGCTCTTTAAGTTGGCGTTGATTGATTGAACCATCAAGTAATGAATGTACGATTTTAACTCGAGTAATTAAAGCATCTCGCTCATCAGCGGTCATTAGTAATTTTAATATATCCAGTGAATAACCATCGTTAAATGCTTGGTGTAATAATTCAACTGTTTGTTTCCATTCGTTAGTTTTCATTATAATCACCATTAATATTGTTTATTAAATTCATTTGAACTAAGGAAATTGACACTTTTTTGCCCTAAGATTACTTGATAAATATAATCATATACCAATACGTTTTTGACGTAATTACGTGTTTCAGTAAACGGTATACTATCGATAAAAGCTACTGCATCAAGTTTTCCGTTACTCTTTTTTAGCCAGCGCTTAACATTATTTGGACCAGCATTATAAGAGGCTGAAGATAATATACGATTTTTATCATTTTGTAGATAAGCAGTGTTTAAATATGTAGTGCCTAACTGTATATTTGTTTGAGGATCAAACAATTGTGTTGATGAAATATAAGTTACTGAATTAACTTTTTTAGCTGTTTCTTTTGCAGTTGCTGGCATTAATTGCATTAACCCTCTGGCGCCGACAGGTGATTTGACAGTAGTATCAAGTGCACTTTCTTGGCGAGAAATAGCTAAAGCATAAGATAACCCAATAGCTTTATTTTTTAATGCATTGTTATATAAATCTTTGTACATAATTGGTAAACGTTCTGTCCAGTTATCCCAAAGTTTGCCAGCAATGGTTGCTTGAATACTAAGATCACCCCATCCTTTTTGTAAAGCATATTGAGCTAATGGCAAGTATTCATTTTTGTTTTTTTGATTATTTAGCATATATCGCCATTCGTAACTTGATTCTGAAAGCATTCCTAAATAACGTAATTCGTTAATTCTTTTTACATAAGGTTGATTATCGTATTTGTTTTTTAACGTTGATATTTCTGATTGTGTAATCTTTGGAGATTGGTTATTGATCGAATAAGGTTGATTAAGTGTTTGTGCACTTATCATGCCATAAAACCCACGTTTGGTTGTGAGTGTTTGCAAAATTTTGTTAGCTTCACTTTTCTTATTATTATTTAATAAAACTCTAGCTCGCCAATATTGCCAGTCTTCTTTTAGTTGATCTTCTGGCGATAGTTGTGCTATCCAATAAGCGATGTCATCGAAGTTATAGTCATCAATGGCAAGGCGGATACGCTTTTCAACTAAAGTTGTATCATGATATTTCGCTATATAGTTATCACGCCATTTTATTTGTTCGTCAGTTGTAGAATCTTTGAAGTAACTGTTAGCCAAACTTTTTTGTAATGCCACTTGCTCTGTTTTGTTTAAAGTTTGCTGTTTAACTAATTTTGGTAATAATGTTGCAGCTAAATTCATATCAGCTTTTACTAAGCGAGGGTATAATGCTAGTACAATTTTTTTAGTGAAGGAGCTAGCTTTAATATTTTTTGAAAAATCTTCTAATTTTTTAGGATTATTAAGAACTGCTAGTAAATTGATTTTGGTTGTTTTGTAGTTGTCATCAAGTAAGTTAGCTAAATGTTTGGCTAATTTCAAATTATTTGCTTCAATAGCAAGCTCAGTACGTAATAGTATTAAATTAGCTGTTCGTTTACCTGCTTGAGCCCAAGCGTCAAGTAATGGATCGCATGCAGAAGGAAGTTCTTTGCCTGTCATCCAAAGTGATTCAACAGTGCTAAAAACAACCTCGCTATTTCCTTGTTGTAGTAATGCATATTGATAACGACAATTAGATAGTGTGGAGTTATCTTTTGGGAACGAAACGATTGAATTCCAATCTTGGCGATTGCTTAATTCGGTTAAATAAGATTGTGTCAATGAAGCTGTTAGCGGAAAATCATTATATTGATTAACAAAACTGCTTATCATTTGTGGTGAAACGCTTTTAATATTATTCTGAAAAAACTGTACAGCAGCATAAGGATATAATGGGTAATCTTTTATGGTAGAGAGCAATGTTTGCTGTTCTTCAAAGTTAAGTGATTGATAGGAGTTAAGCCATTTTTGATAATTTTCTCGTCCATTTTGAGAACTATCTGCGTAAATGTTACCTGTGAACAATAGGCTAATTATCAAAAAATAACGTAATACTAATTTCATCCTTTAACTCCCATGTGAATTTATTTCATTAGATTAGCATATTAAGTTATGGTTCGTCGATAATGAACCGCAGTTTAATTCCTACTAAAATACTCAACTAAATACTTGACTAAATAGAAAGGATATATACAATAAGCATACTCACATATAGAGGAATGCTCAATGAAACTGACATCAAAAGGGCGATATGCGGTGACGGCAATGCTTGATGTTGCTTTACATGCAGATTCAGGACCGGTATCACTAGCTGATATTTCAGAACGTCAAGAAATTTCACTTTCTTATCTTGAACAATTGTTTGCTCGGTTACGAAAAAATGGTTTGGTGCGCAGTGTTAGAGGCCCTGGTGGCGGTTATATACTGAGTCGTTCTATGGATCAAATTGCTATTAGTTCAATTGTTAAAGCTGTCGATGAAACAGTGCATGCGACAAAATGTCACGGGCAAGATGGATGCCAAGGTGGTGTTAGGTGCTTAACCCATACACTGTGGAATGATTTAAGTGAACGAATTGAGGACTTTTTAACTAGCATTACATTGAGTGAATTGGTCAATGATAAAGAAGTTAAAGCTGTTGCTAGTCGACAAAGTAATATACATCACGTTCAAATTAATTAATAAAAATAGAATACAGAATTTTTCATTGGGAGTAATTAATGAAACTACCTATTTATATGGATTATGCAGCGACAACACCTGTAGATCCTAGAGTTGCTGACAAAATGATGCAGTATTTAACGCCAGGCGGTATATTTGGTAATCCAGCATCTCGTTCCCATAAATTTGGCTGGCAAGCAGAAGAAGCCGTTGATATTGCCCGTAATCAAATTGCCGATCTTATTAGTGCAGATTCACGCGAAATCGTTTTTACGTCAGGGGCAACTGAAGCAGATAATTTAGCAATCAAAGGTGCTGCTCATTTTAATCAAGCCAAAGGTAAGCACATTATTACTTGTAAAACTGAGCATAAGGCTGTGCTTGATACTTGTCGCCAACTTGAGCGAGAAGGTTATGAAGTGACTTATTTAACGCCAGAATCCGATGGTATCCTTGATCTTGATAAACTTGCAGCAGCTATGCGTAGTGATACAACCGTTGTATCAATTATGCATGTCAATAATGAAACGGGTGTAATACAAGACATCGAAAAAATTGGTGAGATGTGCCGCGAAAGAGGCATTGTTTTTCATGTTGATGCAACCCAGTCTGTTGGTAAATTACCAATTGATGTAGTTAACTTAAAAGTTGACTTAATGTCATTTTCTGGTCATAAGATTTATGGACCAAAAGGTATTGGTGGACTTTATGTAAGGCGTAAACCACGTGTTCGTATTGAAGCACAAATGCATGGCGGTGGTCATGAACGAGGTATGCGTTCTGGTACTTTACCTGTGCATCAAATTGTGGGCATGGGTGAAGCGTATCATATAGCTAAACAAGAGATGGCTACTGAAATGCCTCGTTTATTAGCCTTAAAAAATCGTTTATGGGATGGTTTAAAAGATATTGAAGAGGTTTATTTAAATGGTTCTTTAGAGCACAGTGTGCCAAATATCCTAAATGTGAGTTTTGCTTATATTGAAGGTGAATCGTTGATGATGGCTTTAAAAGATTTAGCTGTTTCATCTGGTTCTGCATGCACATCTGCGAGCTTAGAGCCGTCTTATGTATTACGAGCATTAGGGCTTAATGATGAGCTCGCTCATAGTTCAATTCGTTTTTCTATTGGTCGTTTCACCACAGAAGAAGAAATTGATTATGTCATTAAATTAATCAGAGAATCTATTGGGAAATTAAGGGATTTATCGCCGCTTTGGGAAATGTTTAAAGAT
Organism: Gilliamella intestini; assembly: GCF_900094935.1. GTDB lineage: Bacteria > Pseudomonadota > Gammaproteobacteria > Enterobacterales > Orbaceae > Gilliamella > Gilliamella intestini. The sequence continues at coordinate 32,843 of NZ_FMBA01000017.1, read as the reverse complement.
GGTGTTGATTTAACAAAGATTAAATGGTCAGCACATTAAAATTGGGAGTAAATTATGGCATATAGTGAAAAAGTCGTTGATCATTATGAAAACCCACGTAATGTTGGTTCGTTTGATCAAAATGATCCTAATGTCGGTAGTGGTATGGTTGGTGCACCAGCGTGTGGTGATGTGATGCGTCTACAAATCAAAGTGAATGATAACGGTATTATTGAAGATGCTAAGTTTAAAACTTATGGTTGTGGTAGTGCAATTGCATCAAGTTCTTTGGTTACAGAATGGATAAAAGGTAAATCATTAGATGAAGCAGAAGCTATCAAAAATACGGATATTGCTAAAGAACTTGCTTTACCTCCAGTTAAAATTCATTGTTCAATTTTAGCGGAAGATGCAATTAAAGCTGCTATTGATGATTATAAAACCAAAAAAGGACAACGTTAATGGCAATCACATTGACTAATAGCGCAGCTGATCGTGTTCAAGCCTTTTTGGCCAATCGCGGAAAGGGTGTTGGGTTACGATTAGGTGTTAAAACATCTGGTTGCTCTGGTATGGCTTATGTTTTAGAGTTTGCCGATGTGATTAATGATGATGATAGTGTCTTTGAAGATAAACATGTCAAAGTTATCGTGGATAAAAAAAGCTTAGTTTATATTGATGGTACTGAACTTGATTTTGTTAAAGAAGGATTAAATGAAGGTTTCAAGTTTAATAATCCTAATACGAAACACGAATGTGGTTGTGGCGAAAGCTTTAATGTGTAATCGGACATAATAATTATGGTTAATTACTTCGAGCTATTTAGTTTGCCCATTCAATTGCCGGTGGATGTTGCTCAGCTAACAACTCATTATCAGCAATTGCAAAAGCAATATCATCCAGATAATTTTGCTGTTGTAAATGATATTAATAAAGTGGCAATTGTTCAAAAGTCAGCAACCATTAATGATGGTTATCGTACGTTAAAAAATCCAATTAAAGCTGCTGAGTATTTTTTATCTCTACAAGGTTTTGATGTAGCAACTGAACAAAGTATTATTCATGATACTGATTTTTTAATGGAGCAATTTGTTTTACGTGAAAAACTTGATGATATCGAAAGTAAAGATAATTTTGAATTATTAGATGATTTTTATGCTGAGATTGTTGCTCGTCAAAAGATAGTCTATAACGAATTATTACAATTTATTACTAATCAAGATTGGTCAAAAGCACTTAATCAGATCTATAAAATTCGCTATCTTGCCAGATTGATTGAACAAATCGAAAAGTTACAAGAAGAGCAATTTGATTTATAATTTAAGATAAGTAACGTATCGATAGAGATAGATTAAATGGCATTATTACAGATCAGCGAACCAGGACAAACTCCACTACCACATCAGCGCCGCCTTGCAGTGGGGATTGATCTTGGTACAACTAATTCATTAGTAGCAACGGTACGAAGTGGAAAAGTAGAGCTATTGCCTGATTTAGAAGGTAATCCGCTATTGCCATCTGTTGTGCATTATGGCATCGATCATGATGATAACTCTGTTATCACGATTGGGAAAAATGCCAAAGGTAATGCTGTGAATGATCCGAAAAATACAGTTAGTTCTATTAAGCGATTAATGGGGCGAAGTTTATCTGATATAGATTTATCACATTTTCCTTATACTTTTTCACAAACTGAAAATGGTGTTCCTTTATTAAATTTGCCTAATGAGCAAGTAAATCCAATACAAGTTTCATCAGAAATTTTGACAGCGTTAGCTGAGCGAGCAAAAGAGAGTTTGCAAGGTGAAATTGATGGTGTGGTTATTACTGTACCAGCTTATTTTGATGATGCACAACGGCAAGCAACAAAAGATGCTGCTAAATTAGCCGGTTTGCATGTGTTGCGACTACTTAATGAACCAACGGCAGCTGCGATTGCGTACGGTTTAGATTCAGGAAAGGAAGGTATAATCGCTGTTTATGATTTAGGTGGTGGTACTTTTGATATTTCTATTTTACGATTAAATAAAGGTGTTTTTGAGGTTCTAGCAACTAGTGGTGATTCAGCTCTTGGTGGTGATGATTTTGATCGGTTACTTGCTGACTATATAAAAGAGAAATTAGGATTAACTAATAATATAGATCCTTATATTAATCAAAAAATTAGTAACCAAGCTGTCGAAATAAAGATTTTACTAAGTGAGCAAGATTTAGCTGTATTTTCTCTGAATAATCAGTCTTTAACTATTACTCGCCAGCAATTTCAACAATTAATTGAGCCATTGGTTAAACGCACTTTAGCTGTTTGTCGCCGTGCATTAAAAGATGCCGAGATTAATGTGGATGAAATCGTTGAAGTTGTTATGGTTGGCGGCTCTACTCGTGTGCCATTAGTGCGAGAATTAGTAGGACATTATTTCAAAACTAATCCCTTAATATCTATCGATCCTGATAAAGTAGTTGCTATTGGTGCAGCTATTCAGGCCGATATTTTGGTTGGCAATAAAACCGATTCAGATATGTTATTGCTTGATGTGATCCCATTGTCGTTAGGCATTGAAATCATGGGGGAGTTGGTTGAAAAAATTATTCCTCGTAATAGTACGATTCCATGTGCAAGAGCTCAAGAGTTTACCACTTTTAAAGATGGTCAAACTGCGATGATGGTTCATGTTTTACAAGGAGAACGTGAAAGGGTTGCTGATTGTCGATCTTTGGCTCGTTTTACTCTGCAAGGTATTCCACCAATGCCAGCCGGTGGTGCACACATTAGGGTGACTTTCCAAGTTGATGCTGATGGTTTATTAAGTGTAACAGCAATGGAAAAATCAATGGGTATTGAAGCTGCTATCCAAGTAAAACCTTCATATGGACTGACTGATAATGAAATTGCCAATATGATTCAAGATTCAATCAATTACGCACAGCAAGATAAACAGATTAGAATGCTTGCTGAACAAAAAGTTGAGGCAGCCAGAGTGCTTGAAAGCTTGCAAAGTGCTTTAGATAAAGATGCTGACTTATTAGATGAAAGTGAACTAAACCATATTTTAATTGCTAAGCATCAATTACAAACTGTAAGTGAGTCAAATGACAGTTATGCAATTGAAAAACAAATTAAAATTGTTGATAAAGTAACACAAAATTTTGCAGCTAAGCGAATGGATAGGTCAATTCGACATGCGTTAACTGGCCATAACGTTGATGATATTTAACTAACGAGATTATTATGCCAAAAATTACTTTTTTACCGAATGCGGAGCTTTGTCCAGATGGAAAAACTGTTGATGCCCAAGAAGGCGAATCCATTTTAGAAGTGGCATTGCGCAATGATATTGAAATCGAGCATGCTTGTGAAATGTCATGTGCTTGTTCAACATGCCACTGTATTGTGCGTAAGGGATTTGATTCGCTTGAAGCAAGCGATGAGCAAGAAGATGATATGTTAGATAAAGCCTGGGGAGTTGAACCGCATAGTCGTTTAAGCTGTCAAGCTCGTGTCACGAATGAAGATTTAGAGGTCGAAATCCCAAGATATAGCCTTAATCATGCCAAAGAAGATCATTAGTAAGTTATCATAATGATTATCCATTATGGGTTAATATAAAAATAACATTAAATCTGGTTATTTGATTGAAATTTGGTAATTGTAAATTAATAACCAGAAAAAGCTTCCCATCTTTAAACCCAAATATCTGTATTTATTTCTTGCCGTTAGTTAACTAACAGAGTATAATCGGCTCACTTTGTTTATTGCCTTTATGTAAGCAAATGAGAAAAAGATATAATTGTTATATAAAAAATAGCTAATTATATCAACAATACTCCCGATTTGGGGGTTACGAAAAAGAACGGATTACACTCTCCTGTCAATCGAAACAGGGTAAGAGGAGTAGTCTTTTGTTATAACTTTTAAATAATGGAGCTCTGGTCTCATGTCGAACCAAAGAATCCGTATCCGGTTAAAAGCGTTTGATCATCGTTTGATTGATCAATCAACTGCTGAAATTGTAGAAACTGCGAAGCGCACAGGTGCGCAAGTTCGTGGTCCTATTCCATTACCGACACGCAAAGAGCGTTTCACTGTATTGATTTCTCCACACGTAAATAAAGATGCGCGTGATCAGTACGAGATTCGCACTCATAAGCGTCTAGTTGATATTGTTGAGCCAACTGAAAAAACAGTTGATGCTTTAATGCGTCTAGACCTTGCTGCCGGTGTTGATGTGCAGATCAGTTTAGGTTAATCCTAAGCTGAATGATTGAGAGGTCGAAACAATGATTGGTTTAATCGGTCGTAAAGTAGGAATGACGCGTATCTTCACTGAAGATGGTGTTTCTATTCCTGTCACCGTAGTTGAAGTTCAAAGCAACCGCATTACTCAAGTTAAAACACTTGAGAATGATGGTTATCAAGCTATTCAGGTTACTACTGGCAGCAAAAAAGCAAGCCGCGTAAACAAACCTGAAGCAGGTCATTTCGCTAAGGCTGGCGTTGAAGCTGGTCGTGGTCTATGGGAATTCCGTTTTGAAGAAGGCGAATTTTCTGTAGGTCAAAGTATTAACGTTGATATCTTCGCTGACGTTAAGAAAGTTGATGTTACTGGAACATCTAAAGGTAAAGGTTTTGCTGGCGTTACTAAACGTTGGAATTTCCGTACTCAAGATGCGACTCATGGTAACTCTTTGGCACACCGTGGTCATGGTTCTATTGGTCAAAACCAAACTCCGGGTAAAGTGTTTAAAGGTCGTAAAATGGCAGGTCACCTAGGTAATGAACGTGTAACCGTTCAAAACTTAGATATTGTACGTGTTGATGCTGAACGTAATCTTTTATTAATTAAAGGTGCAGTTCCTGGCGCAATCAATAGTGACGTAATTGTTAAACCGGCAATCAAGGCTTAACGTCGAGGAGATAGAGATGGAATTAGTAGTAAAAGACGCGAAAGCGCTTTCTGTTTCCGAAACTACCTTCGGACGTGAGTTTAATGAAGCGTTAGTTCATCAAGTAGTTGTTGCTTATGCATCTGCTGCTCGTCAAGGTTCTCGCGCACAAAAAACTCGTGCAGAAATCGCTGGTTCAGGTAAAAAACCATGGCGTCAAAAAGGTACCGGTCGTGCTCGTTCAGGTTCAATTAAGAGCCCAATCTGGCGCAGTGGTGGTGTAACATTTGCAGCAAAACCACAAGATCATAGCCAAAAAGTTAACCGTAAAATGTATCGTGGTGCATTAAAGAGTATTTTCTCTGAATTAGTGCGTCAAGAACGTTTAGTTGTGGTTGAAACATTTACTGTTGAAGCACCTAAGACTAAATTATTAACTCAGAAATTAAACGATATGAATCTTAATGATGTTCTTATTATCGCTTCTGAAGTTGATGAAAATCTTTTCTTAGCAGCACGTAACTTACATAAAGTTGATGTGCGTGATGTGGCAGGTATTGATCCAGTTAGTTTGATTGCATTTGACAAAGTGGTTATCACAGTTGATGCCGTTAAACAAGTAGAGGAGATGTTAGCATGATTCGTGAAGAGCGTCTGCTTAAAGTCCTGCGAGCACCACATGTTTCTGAAAAAGCATCTATTTCAATGGAAAAAACAAATACATTAGTATTGAAAGTTGCTAAAGATGCTACTAAGAGAGAGATTAAAGCCGCAGTTGAACAACTATTTGAAGTTAAAGTAGATGACGTTAATACACTTGTTGTTAAAGGTAAAGTTAAACGTCGTGGTCAACAAATCGGTCGCCGTAGCGACTGGAAAAAAGCTTACGTTACTTTAGCAGAAGGTCAAAATTTAGACCTTGCTGGCGTCGCTGAGTAATTCGGAGGAGTAAGAACAATGGCAGTTGTTAAGTGTAAACCTACATCTCCGGGTCGTCGCCACGTTGTTAAAGTGGTTAACCCAGAGTTGCATAAAGGTAAACCTTATGCACCGTTGCTTGATTCAAAAAGCAAAACTGGTGGTCGCAATAATAATGGTCGTATCACTACCCGTCATATTGGTGGTGGTCATAAACAACATTATCGTATTGTCGACTTTAAGCGTAATAAAGATGGTATTCCAGCAGTTGTTGAACGTTTGGAATATGATCCAAACCGTAGTGCAAATATTGCATTGGTTTTATATAAAGACGGTGAACGCCGTTATATTTTAGCGCCTAAAGGCTTAAAAGCAGGTGATCAGATCCAATCTGGTGTTGATGCAGCAATTAAAACAGGTAACTGTTTACCAATGCGCAATATTCCAGTCGGTTCTACCGTGCATAATATTGAAATGAAACCAGGTAAAGGCGGACAGCTTGCTCGCTCTGCTGGTAGTTATGTTCAAATCGTTGCGCGTGATGGTGCTTATGTAACATTACGTCTACGTTCAGGTGAAATGCGTAAAGTATTATCTGATTGTCGTGCCACTATTGGTGAAGTTGGTAATTCAGAGCATATGCTTCGCGTATTAGGTAAAGCGGGTGCAACGCGTTGGCGTGGTGTTCGTCCTACTGTTCGTGGTACAGCAATGAACCCGGTAGACCATCCACATGGTGGTGGTGAAGGTCGTAACTTTGGTAAACATCCTGTGTCTCCATGGGGGCAAAAAGCCAAAGGATTGAAAACGCGTAGCAACAAACGTACTGATAAGTATATTGTTCGCCGTCGCAATAAGAAATAATTAATATAGAGGATTAGCTATGCCACGTTCTCTCAAGAAGGGTCCTTTTATTGACCTACACTTGCTGAAGAAGGTAGAGAAAGCGGTGGAAAGCGGGGACAAGAAACCAATTCGTACTTGGTCCCGTCGTTCAACGATCTTTCCTAACATGATCGGTTTGACCATCGCTGTCCATAATGGTCGTCAGCACGTTCCAGTTTATGTTTCCGACGAAATGGTTGGTCATAAATTGGGTGAATTCGCGCCGACTCGTACTTATCGCGGCCACGCGGCTGATAAGAAAGCTAAGAAGAAATAAGTAGGAGAAAGAGATGGAAACAATTGCAAAGTACCGCCACGCTCGTTCTTCTGCACAAAAAGTTCGCTTAGTTGCAGATCTTGTTCGCGGTAAGAATGTGTCTCAGGCACTAGATATTTTAACGTACACCAATAAAAAAGCGGCTGTACTTGTTAAAAAAGTATTAGAGTCTGCTATTGCTAATGCAGAGCATAACGATGGTGCTGATATTGATGATCTAAAAGTTGCGAAGATTTTCGTAGATGAAGGCCCAACCATGAAGCGTATTATGCCTCGTGCGAAAGGTCGTGCAGATCGAATTTTGAAGCGTACGAGTCACATCACCGTGATCGTTTCAGATCGCTAGGCTGGAGAATAGCAATGGGTCAAAAAGTAAATCCAAATGGTATCCGATTAGGCATTGTCAAGCCTTGGACATCTACATGGTATTCGGGTACAAAGACATTCGCTGATAATTTAGAAAGTGATTTTAGAGTGCGTGAATTCTTAAATAAAGAATTATCTCAAGCGTCAATCTCTAAGATTGTGATCGACCGTTCAGCAGAAACTAACGTTCGTATTACTATTCACACTGCTCGTCCGGGTATCGTGATTGGTAAAAAAGGCGAGGACGTTGAAAAATTACGTAATGCCGTAGCTTCTATTGTCAATAAATATAAAGACAAAAGAGAAAAACGTGATGTTGCAGTACAAATTAATATTGCTGAAGTTCGTAAACCAGAACTTGATGCTAAATTAGTTGCTGATAGCATTACTTCTCAGTTAGAACGCCGTGTTATGTTCCGTCGTGCTATGAAACGTGCGGTTCAAAATGCAATGAAGGCGGGTGCTAAAGGTATCAAAGTCGAAGTAAGTGGTCGTTTAGGCGGTGCTGAAATTGCTCGTAGCGAATGGTATCGTGAAGGTCGTGTACCTTTACATACATTACGAGCTGATATTGACTATGGTTTATCTGAAGCATTAACTACCTATGGTATTATTGGTGTTAAAGTGTGGATCTTCAAAGGTGAGATCCTTGGTGGTATGGCTGCCGTTGAACAAGCAGAAAAACAACCTGCTGCTCAACCGAAAAAGCAGCGAAAAGGCCGAAAACAATAAGGAGCGTCGCTGATGTTACAACCAAAGCGTACAAAATTCCGTAAAGTGCACAAGGGCCGCAATCGTGGTCTTGCTGTAAGTACTGACGTTAGTTTCGGTACATTCGGTCTTAAGGCTGTAGGTCGTGGTCGTTTGACTGCGCGCCAGATCGAAGCAGCACGTCGTGCAATGACTCGTGCAGTTAAGCGTCAAGGTAAAATCTGGATTCGAGTTTTCCCTGATAAACCAATTACCGAAAAACCACTTGCAGTGCGTATGGGTAAAGGTAAGGGTAACGTTGAATACTGGGTTGCTCAGATTCAACCAGGTAAAGTCCTTTATGAAATGGACGGTGTACCGGAAGAAGTTGCTCGTGAAGCATTTGCGTTGGCAGCTGCAAAACTGCCAATTAAAACCACCTTTGTGATTAAGACGGTGATGTAAATGAAAGCAAAAGAGCTACGCGAAAAAAGCGTTGAAGAGTTAAATACTGAACTTCTTAATTTATTACGTGAGCAATTTAACTTACGTATGCAATTAGCTGGAGGTCAGTTAACACAGACTCATATGTTAAAACAAGTGCGTCGTAATATTGCACGTGTTAAAACATTATTAACTGAAAAGGCGGGTGCGTAATATGACTACTGAAGTAAAAGTTCGTACTCAGCAAGGTCGTGTTATTAGCGACAAAATGGATAAATCTATTACTGTAGCTATTGAACGTAAAGTGAAGCATCCGTTATATGGTAAGTTCATTAAACGTACGACTAAATTGCATGTACATGATGAAAACAATGAGTGTGGTATTGGTGATACTGTAGAAATTAAAGAGTGTCGTCCATTATCAAAAACCAAATCTTGGACTCTTGTTCGAATCGTTGAAAAAGCAGTTATTTAATCTTTTTTGATTAAAAACTGTACATAATATGATAAACGGCTCAACGGCCGTTTATTTTATGCTATCCATTTTATTTGAGTGGTGTTATACTATACGCCCTCACGTAAGTGGGTTTTTGGTTGTCTATTCTTATCCATGGTAGTTGAGGTGGATGAAGGTAGATTAGACAATAATTAATTTATACGGAGCATTAAAATGATCCAAGAACAGACTAGGCTAGATGTTGCCGATAACTCTGGTGCACGTAGCGTAATGTGTATCAAGGTTCTCGGTGGATCGCACCGTCGTTATGCAGCAGTAGGCGATATCATCAAAGTTACCATTAAAGAAGCAATTCCACGTGGTAAAGTTAAAAAAGGTGATGTACTTAAAGCTGTTGTTGTGCGCACTAGAAAAGGTGTTCGTCGCCCTGATGGATCTGTCATTCGTTTCGATCGTAACGCTTGTGTTATTTTAAATAATAACAGTGAGCAACCGATTGGTACGCGTATTTTTGGACCGGTCACTCGTGAACTTCGCTCTGAGAAGTTTATGAAGATCATTTCATTAGCACCAGAAGTACTGTAAGGAGCGGGTAATGGCAGCGAAAATCCGTCGAGAAGATGAAGTTATCGTGTTAACTGGTAAAGATAAAGGTAAACGCGGTAAAGTAAAGAGTGTTTTGTCTACAGGAAAAGTGATTGTTGAAGGTATCAATTTGGTAAAAAAACACCAAAAACCTGTACCTGCATTAAATCAAGAAGGTGGAATTGTTGAAAAAGAAGCAGCTATCAATGTTTCTAATGTGGCAATTTTTAACCCTGCTACAGGCAAAGCAGATCGCGTAGGCTTTCGTATTGAAGACGGTAAAAAAGTCCGTTTTTATAAGTCTACTAATGAATTAATCAATTAAGTAATTTGGAGTGTACGATGGCGAAACTGCATGATTACTACAAAGCACAGGTAGTAAATAAACTGCAAGAACAGTTTGGCTACAAATCTGTCATGCAAGTCCCTCGGATCGAAAAGATCACCTTGAATATGGGTGTGGGTGAAGCAATTACTGATAAGAAATTATTAGATAATGCTGTTGCAGATTTAGCAGCAATCAGTGGTCAAAAACCACTAGTCACTAAAGCACGCAAATCAGTTGCTGGTTTTAAAATCCGTCAAGGGTATCCTATTGGTTGTAAAGTCACTTTACGTGGCGAACGTATGTGGGAATTTTTTGAACGTCTAGTTTATATTGCTCTTCCTCGTACTCGAGATTTTCGTGGTTTAAGCGCGAAATCTTTTGATGGTCGTGGCAACTATAGTATGGGTGTTCGTGAGCAAATCGTTTTCCCTGAAATCGATTATGACAAAGTTGATCGTGTTCGTGGTTTAGATATCACTATCACAACGACTGCACAATCAGATGAAGAAGGCCGAGCTTTATTATCTGCCTTTAACTTCCCATTTCGTAAGTAAGGTAGGGCATAATGGCTAAACAATCAATGATTGAACGCGATAAGAAACGCGTAAAGCTAGCAGAAAAATATTTTGCAAAGCGTCAAGAATTAAAAGCGATTATCTCTGATCTTAATGCATCAGATGAAGATCGTTGGAATGCAGTGCTTAAATTGCAAACGCTTCCTCGTGATTCTAGTCCATCACGTCAACGTCGTCGTTGTCGTCAAACTGGTCGTCCTCATGGCGTCCTTCGTAAGTTTGGTTTAAGCCGTATTAAGGTTCGTGAGTCAGCCATGCGTGGTGAGATTCCTGGTCTTAAAAAGGCAAGTTGGTAATCAGGGGAGTGTTATAGATGAGCATGCAAGATCCTATAGCAGATATGTTGACCCGTATTCGTAATGGTCAATCTGCGAATAAAGTTGCAGTCACCATGCCTTCCTCTAAGCTAAAAGTGGCAATTGCCAATGTGCTAAAAGAAGAAGGTTATATTGGGGACTTTAAAGTTGTTGGTGACACTAAGCCAGAACTGGAAATTACTTTAAAATATTTCCAAGGTAAAGCTGTTGTGGAAAGTATCAAACGTGTTAGCCGTCCAGGTTTACGTATTTATAAACGTAAAGATGAATTGCCGAAAGTAATGGCAGGACTAGGTATCGCAGTTGTTTCTACTTCTAAAGGTGTTATGACTGATCGTGCAGCACGCCAAGCAGGTCTTGGTGGTGAAATTATCTGCTACGTAGCGTAAGGGAGAAAAGAATGTCTCGTGTTGCAAAAGCACCTGTCGTTGTTCCTGCTGGCGTAGAGGTAAGACTCAATGGTCAGGTAATTACGATTAAAGGTAAAAATGGCGAATTGTCTCGCACAATAAATAATGCTGTTGTGATTAATCAAGAAGAAGGACAAATCAAATTTGCTCCTCGTGATGGTTTTGCAGATGCTTGGGCTCAAGCTGGGACTGCACGCGCTTTGATTAATGCAATGGTTATTGGTGTTACTGAAGGTTTTACTAAAAAACTTCAGCTAGTTGGTGTCGGTTATCGTGCACAAGTAAAAGGTGATACAATTGGTTTATCTCTTGGATATTCTCATCCAATAGAACATCAATTACCTGCAGGTGTAACAGCTGAATGTCCTTCTCAAACTGAAATCGTACTAAAAAGTGCTGATAAACAGTTAATTGGACAAGTAGCTGCTGATATCCGTGCTTATCGTCGTCCTGAGCCTTATAAAGGTAAAGGTGTTCGTTACGCAGATGAAGTTGTGCGTACTAAAGAAGCTAAGAAAAAGTAAGGTAACACTATGGATAAGAAATCAGCTCGTATCCGTCGTGCAACTAAAGCGCGTCGTAAGATGCATGAACTACTTGCAACTCGCTTAGTGGTTCACCGTACTCCGCGTCATATTTATGCGCAGATTATCGCACCAAACGGATCAGAGGTACTGGCAGCAGCTTCTACATTAGAAAAAGCTATCAGTGAAAGTTTAAAATACACTGGAAACAAAGATGCAGCAGCAGCGGTTGGTAAAGCAATTGCTGAACGTGCATTAGCGAAAGATATCAAAGAAGTTTCATTTGATCGTTCAGGTTTCCAATATCATGGTCGAGTTCAGGCGCTAGCAGATGCTGCTCGCGAAGCTGGCCTACAGTTCTAAGGTAGGAGTTAAAGATGTCAAACATCGAAAAACAAGCTGGTGAACTGCAGGAAAAACTAATCGCAGTTAACCGAGTTTCTAAAACCGTAAAAGGTGGTCGTATTTTTAGTTTTTCTGCACTAACAGTTGTTGGTGACGGTAATGGCCGCGTAGGTTTTGGATATGGTAAAGCACGTGAAGTGCCAGCAGCAATTCAAAAAGCAATGGAAAAAGCACGTCGCAACATGATTAATGTTGCTTTAAATAACGATACTTTACAGCATCCAGTTAAAGGTGCTCACACAGGTTCTCGTGTTTATATGCAACCAGCATCAGAAGGTACTGGTATTATCGCCGGTGGTGCAATGCGTGCCGTTTTAGAAGTTGCAGGTGTTCGTAACGTTCTAGCTAAAGCATATGGTTCTACTAACCCAATTAATGTGGTTCGTGCAACAATTGATGGTTTAGAAAATATGAAATCACCTGAAATGGTTGCTGCTAAGCGTGGTAAAACCGTCGAAGAAATTTTGGGGTAATTAGCCATGGCAAAAACAATTAAAATTACACAAACTCGTAGTTCTATTGGTCGTCTACCGAAGCATAAAGCGACGTTAGTTGGTCTTGGATTACGTCGTATTGGTCATACTGTTGAGCGTGAGGATACTCCTGCGATTCGCGGTATGGTAAACCAAGTTTATTACATGGTTAAAGTAGAGGAGTAATAGTAATGCGTTTAAATACTTTATCTCCTGCTGAAGGTTCAAAGCATGCACCAAAACGTGTAGGCCGAGGAATAGGTTCTGGTCTAGGTAAAACTGGTACTCGTGGCATTAAAGGTCAAAAATCTCGTTCAGGCGGTGGCGTTCGTCGCGGCTTTGAAGGTGGTCAAATGCCTTTATATCGTCGTTTACCAAAATTTGGTTTTACCTCACGTAAAGCTCAAGTTACAGCTCAAGTTCGTCTTTCTGATTTAATGAAAGTTGAAGGCGATATTGTTGACCTAAATAGCTTAAAAGTTGCAAATGTGATCAACTCACAAATTGAATATGCAAAAATCATGTTATCTGGTGAAGTAACTAAAGCAGTAACAGTTCGCGGTATTCGTGTAACTAAAGGTGCTAAAGCTGCAATTGAAGCTGCTGGCGGAAAAATTGAGGAATAAGTAGAAAGATGGCAAAGCAACCAGGATTAGATTTCCAAAGCACACGAGGCGGTAGTGGTGAGCTTAAAAGACGCTTAATGTTTGTGCTTTTAGCGCTTATTGTTTTTCGTCTTGGTTCTTATATTCCGGTTCCTGGTATTGATACTAAAGCGTTATCGGATATGCTAGCAGCATCATCAAATGGCATTGTCAATATGTTCAATATGTTTTCTGGTGGTGCTTTAAGCCGTGCTTCAATTTTTGCATTAGGGATAATGCCTTATATTTCGGCATCAATTATTGTGCAGTTATTAACGGCAATTAGTCCTAAGTTAGCAGAATTAAAGAAAGAAGGTGAATCAGGTCGTAAAAAGATTAGTCAGTACACTCGCTATGGCACATTAGCTTTAGCGATAGTGCAAGCTGTTGGTATTGCGACTGGTTTACCAAACATTCCTGGTTATGGTGATGTTGTTATTAATCCGGGATTTTCTTTTTACTTTATTGCATCGGTTAGCTTAGTTACTGGTACTATGTTTCTTATGTGGCTAGGCGAACAGATCACAGAGCGAGGCGTAGGTAATGGTATTTCAATCATTATCTTTGCTGGTATTGTGGCGAGTCTTCCTCATGCTATATATGAAACAATTGAACAAGCTCGTTCTGGTTCATTGCATCCGATTTTATTATTAGTGGTCGCAGCTTTAGTGGTAGGTGTTACTTACTTTGTTGTATTTGTTGAACGTGGTCAACGACGTATTGTTGTTAACTATGCGCAACGACAACAAGGTCGCCGTGTGTATGCTGCACAAAGTACACATTTACCGTTAAAGATCAATATGGCTGGGGTTATTCCTGCAATATTTGCTTCAACAATAGCTATGTTACCATCAATGATGGCTTCTTGGTTCCAAGGAGATGGTGAGGGATGGAGATATATTATTGTCCTTATAAACCAATATTTTTCTCATGATCAACCGTTATACATTATCTTTTTTGCGGCGGCGATTATCTTCTTTTGTTTCTTCTATACGGCATTGGTTTTCAATCCAAGAGAAACAGCAGATCAGCTTAAAAAATCAGGTGCATTTATTCCAGGTATCCGTCCAGGTGAACAAACATCTAAGTATATTGACAAGGTAATGACTCGTTTGACTCTAATTGGTGCAATCTACATTACTTTTGTATGTTTGGTTCCAATGTTTATGACAAGCGCAATGAAAGTTCCAGTTCAATTTGGTGGAACATCATTATTAATTGTTGTTGTTGTAATCATGGATTTTATGGCACAAGTACAGACTTTAATGATGCCAAATCGTTATGAGTCAGTGTTAAAGAAAGCGAACCTTAAAGGCTATGGCCGATAAGTTAGCCAGAAGTTACGGAGAAAAAAATGAAAGTTCGTGCTTCAGTCAAGAAATTATGCAGAAATTGTAAAATCATTAAACGTAATGGCATTGTTCGTGTTATTTGCGTTGAAGGTAAACACAAACAACGTCAAGGTTAATTTATTTAACTGGAAAGTTTAGCTTTTGCATATTTTTCTTGCCAAAGTATAGTAAAGCTGGCTAGAATAGCCAGCCTAGATTTATTTGTAAATTCACTGTTTGAGTATCCTGAAAACGGGCTTTTCAGTATGGTGAGTTTGCTAAACATTAACAATAAAGGAGTGCATAGTGGCCCGTATAGCAGGCATTAACATTCCTGATCAACAACATGCTGTAATTGCTTTACAAGCAATTTATGGTATCGGAAATACACGAGCTAAGACAATTTGTGCTGAAGCAGGTATTGCTGAACATGTTAAGATCAGAGAACTATCTGAAGATCAGATTGAAAAGTTACGTGAACAAGTCGCTAAATTCACTGTTGAGGGTGATTTACGCCGTGAAGTAACTATGAGTATCAAGCGTTTATTAGACCTTGGTTGTTATCGTGGCATGCGTCACCGTCGTGGACTTCCTGTTCGCGGTCAACGCACAAAGACTAACGCTCGTACCCGTAAGGGACCGCGTAAGCCAATCAAGAAATAATTGAGGTATAATTAAATGGCAAAGACACCTGTTCGTACACGTAAACGTGTAAAAAAGCAAGTTTCTGATGGTATAGCTCATATTCACGCATCATTCAACAATACAATCGTAACTATTACCGATCGTCAAGGTAATGCGTTAGGTTGGGCAACCGCTGGTGGTTCTGGTTTCCGTGGCTCTCGTAAATCAACTCCTTTTGCAGCTCAAGTGGCCGCAGAACGTTGTGCTGAAGCTGTCAAAGATTACGGAATTAAGAATCTGGAAGTTATGGTTAAAGGACCTGGTCCTGGTCGTGAGTCAACAATTCGTGCATTAAATGCAGCGGGTTATCGCATCACTAACATTACTGATGTTACTCCGATTCCTCATAACGGTTGTCGTCCACCAAAGAAACGTCGTGTTTAATTTTTTAAACATTGAATGTTTAGGATTATTGGAGAAATAAAATGGCAAGATATTTGGGACCAAAACTCAAATTAAGTCGTCGTGAAGGTACAGATTTATTCCTTAAATCTGGCGTCCGAGCGATTGACAGTAAATGTAAGTTAGAACAAGCTCCTGGGCAACATGGTGCGCGTAAACCGCGTTTATCAGATTATGGTGTTCAGTTACGTGAAAAACAAAAAGTTAGACGTATTTATGGGATTTTAGAACGTCAATTCCGTAATTACTACAAAAATGCTGCGCGCATTAAAGGCAATACAGGTGAAAACCTACTTGGTCTTTTAGAGCGTCGTTTAGATAACGTTGTTTATCGTATGGGATTTGGTGCTACTCGTGCTGAAGCTCGTCAATTAGTTAGTCATAAAGCTGTTCTTGTTAATGGTCGTGTTGTGAATATTGCATCTTATCAAGTTTCACCTGAAGATGTGATTAGTGTTCGCGAAAAATCAAAAAAACAAGCACGTATTAAAGCCGCTTTAGAGCTAGCTGAACAACGTGAAAAGCCAACTTGGTTAGAAGTTGATGCTGGCAAAATGGAAGGCGTATTTAAGCGTCTGCCAGAACGCTCAGATTTATCTGCTGACATCAACGAACATTTGATCGTCGAACTTTACTCTAAGTAAAGTTTAGCACTTAAGAGAGGACATAATGCAGGGTTCTGTAACAGAGTTTTTAAAACCTCACCTAGTTGATGTTGTTCAATACAGCCAAACACATGCTAAAGTGACTTTAGAGCCACTTGAGCGAGGTTTTGGTCATACTTTAGGTAATGCACTACGCCGCATTTTATTATCATCTATGCCGGGATATGCAGTAACCGAAGTTGAAATTGACGGTGTTCTGCATGAGTATAGTACTAAAGAAGGCGTCCAAGAAGATGTACTTGATATTCTGCTTAATTTGAAAAAATTAGCAGTGCGCGTACATACTAAAGATGATGTTATGCTGACTTTAAATAAATCAGGCATTGGTGCAGTGACTGCATCTGATATCACTCATGATGGTGATGTTGAAATTGCTAATCCTGATTTAGTGATTTGTCATCTTACTGATGCCAATGCTTCAATTAGTATGCGTATTCGTGTACAACGAGGACGTGGTTATGTCCCTGCTTCTGCTCGCGTTAAGTCAGAAGATGAAGAACGACCAATTGGTCGTCTGTTAGTTGATGCATGTTATAGTCCTGTAGAGCGCATTGCATATTCTGTTGATGCGGCTCGTGTGGAACAACGTACAGATTTAGATAAACTCGTTATCGATATGGAAACCAATGGTACTATCGATCCAGAAGAGTCTATTCGTCGTGCATCAACTATTTTGGCTGAACAACTTGAAGCTTTCGTTGATTTGCGTGATGTACGTCAACCAGAAGTGAAAGAAGATAAACCGGAATTTGATCCAATTCTATTACGTCCAGTAGATGATTTGGAATTAACTGTTCGGTCTGCTAATTGCTTAAAAGCAGAAGCAGTTCATTATATTGGTGATTTAGTACAACGTACTGAAGTTGAGTTACTTAAAACCCCTAATCTTGGTAAGAAATCACTTACTGAAATTAAGGACGTACTCGCATCTCGTGGTTTATCTTTAGGCATGCGTCTTGAGAACTGGCCACCAGCAAGTATTGTTGAAGACTAAGATAAAATTTATATAAGAAGGATAAAGTTATGCGCCATCGTAAAAGTGGTCGTCAACTGAACCGAAATAGCAGCCATCGTCAAGCAATGTTTCGTAACATGACTAGTTCACTTGTTGAACATGAAATCATCAAAACTACATTGCCTAAAGCAAAAGAGTTGCGTCGTGTTGTTGAACCGTTAATTACGCTAGCCAAAAGCGATAGCGTAGCTAATCGCCGTCTGGCTTTTGCTCGTATCCGTGATAAAGATACAGTTAAAAAATTATTTTCAGATTTAGGTCCACGTTTTGCTACTCGCCCTGGTGGTTATGTACGCATTTTAAAATGTGGTTTCCGTGATGGAGATAATGCTCCAATGGCTTATATCGAATTAGTTGATCGCCCTGCAGTAGAAGCAGAAGCAGTAGCTGAATAGTTTTAAATCATTGTGCATCAAAACCGGCTTTATGCCGGTTTTTTATTGTCTAATTTAATTCTTGTTAACTTTAATGACAAATTGATAGCTTACTTAAATTCGGAATCAATCATCAATTCTTTATTATTTAGGCAATACTTATCATTAAAAAGCCATTAAATAGCAGTGCTGATTGCCATCATACAGCTGTTATTAATAATGAGGTGGCGGTGTTTCTTCAGATAAGCTAGCAATATTTGATGGCTGTGTTGCTTGTAATTTTTGTGATAATAACGTTAATTGTTCTTTCAGCCTACTTACATCAGCTTGTAAATTGGTTACCATTTGATTAAGTTCTTCAATGGTGATTTCTTGAAAAGCCACTTTGGTTTCAAGTAATTCTAATTGTTGGTTCATAAAAAAGATTCATATATAGTTTAATTGGTTAAGCTACATTGTAAGTAAAAACAACTACAAAATCCATCCGCGCTCAGCAAAAGAGACATATTCGCCTTTTCCGATAACAATATGGTCTATAACTCTAATATCAACTAATTCGCAAACCTCTTCTATTTTTTGAGTAAGATGGCGATCTGCTTGACTCGGTTCTGCCATGCCTGAAGGGTGATTATGCGCTAAAATTAATGCGGCAGCATTATGTTGTAGTGCGCGTCTAGCAACTTCACGCGGGTGGACTTCTACACAATTATAGGTGCCAACAAACATCTCTTCCGACGAAATAACATGATGCTGATTATCTAAAAAAATCACCATAAAAATTTCACGATCTTTATTGGCTAAACGGCTAGCTAAATAGTGATGCGTTACAGACGGTGAAGAAAGCGAATTTTCGTGCGTCATTTTCACTTTCAAATAACGAGATGAAAGCTCAACAACTGCTTTTAATTGCGTATATTTAGCGGTACCTAAGCCATGATTTTGGCAAAAATCTTCGTGACTTGCATTAATTAAATTATATAAAGAACCAAAATCATTTAATAGACTTTGTGATAACTCCAAAACAGGTAAATTGCGAGTACCTGTTCGTAAAAATAGCGCCAATAGTTCAGCGTCACTTAATGCTTCAACACCAAATTTTAATAGCTTTTCACGGGGCATTAATTGAGGATATTCTAAGGACATTGTACTTTTATTTAGTAATTAAAAGTAAATTATGAATGAACGATTAATTTACTAAACCCCAAAAATAAAAGATTTCGAGCTATTTCACAAAAAAATAAACCGTTTTGCACAACTTTACAAAAAAAGAAAAAGCGCTATAAAAGCGCTTTTAAATATCAATTAGTGATAAAACTAGTGACATCCACATCCGCCATGATCACCGCCACAACAACCATGATCTTCATCGTCTTCTTCATGATCATGATTGCCACAACCGCAACCACCGTGCCCATGATCGTGCCCGTGAGCGCCATGAATATGGCCGTGTGCAATTTCTTCTTCTGTTGCTTCACGAATTGCTAAAACTTCAACGTTAAATTGTAAGTCTTGGCCTGCTAACATATGATTACCATCGATGGTTACAGTATCACCATCAATAGCGGTAATTTCAACAGGTAAAGAACCTTGATCTGTATCAGCAAAAAATCGCATACCAACTTCAAGTTCATCTACACCAACAAAAACGTCACGCGGAACATTTTGTACAAGAGCATCATTAAAATCCCCATAAGCATTAATTAGCTCAACGCCAAATTTGTCGCCAACTTGGTGACCATCTAATGCGTTCTCAAGATCTTGTAGCAAGTTACCTGCACCATGTAAATATTCTAATGGTGCTGCCGTAGTTGCTTCATCAACTAAAACACCGTCTTTAGTGCGAACTTGGTATGCTAAACTAACCGCTGTATTTTTTGCTATTTTCATTTTTTCTCCAACAAACTTTTATTGAGCAAATTACATTAGATTTTAACGGAAAAAAGAGTATAAGTATTCTAAATTTTATATTTTTGTTCAAAACTTACCAAAAAATAAAATAAAAAAGGCGCAAACATTTATGGTTTAGCGCCTTTTTCACACACACTGAGAACAGCTTATTTAAGTTCTAACTCATTCATTGCCGCAATGCTAAATCCACCATCGACATGAATCACTTCACCAGTAATACCAGATGAAAGGTTTGAACATAAGAATGCTGCTGAATTACCCACATCTTCAATTGTTACAGTACGACGGATTGGTGTTACTGATTCACAGTGAGATAACATCTTTTTAAAATCTTTAATACCAGATGCTGCAAGTGTACGAATTGGACCTGCAGAAATCGCATTAACACGAACGCCCTGAGGACCCATAGCATTTGCCATATAACGCACATTTGCTTCTAGTGAGGCTTTAGCAAGTCCCATTACATTGTAGTTAGGAATTGCACGCTCAGCACCAAGATAAGAAAGTGTCACTAATGCTGAATTTGGATTTAGCATTGAACGACATGCCTTAGCCATAGCCACAAAGCTATAAGAGCTAATATCATGAGCAATTGAAAAACCTTCGCGAGTTACAGCATTAACATAATCGCCATCTAATTGATCACCTGGTGCGAAAGCAATAGCATGAACAAAACCATCAAATTTATCCCAAGTTTTTGCAAGTTCAGAAAATAGTTCAGAGATGCTTTCATCATGAGCAACATCGCAAGGTAAAACGATTTTAGAACCAAAATCAGCGGCAAACTCTTCAACGCGTGTTTTTAATTTATCATTTTGGTAAGTAAAAGCGAGTTCAGCGCCTTCACGATGCATTGCTTGTGCAATACCGTAAGCAATTGAACGATTACTTGCAACACCAGTAACGAGTATACGTTTACCTGTTAAAAATCCCATAAATTATTCCTCTAATTTTCACTATATAGTCTAGGATGGTGACGATTATATGTTGATCAAGCCAACTTCGCTACTATAAATTTATTTTCGTTGATAGGTTTTTATTTTATTGTCTAAAATAAATGATTGTTTACCATATTAATATCCTACTATAATAGTCAACTATTATTTTTTTATAGGAGGTATCAATTTGAATAATTTAGTTTGTTACAAAACATTGCCTATTTGGAATGCTGATACATTACCTGCGTTGTTGCGTCAAAAGCATAATACCCAAATTGGTACATGGGCAAAGTTACAAATTTTAAAAGGAAGTGTTGGTTTTGAAATGTTAACCGAACAAGGCGAAGTGATCACTAAGCATTGTTTTGATACTCAGCAGCAACCACCATTCATATTGCCACAGCAATGGCACCGCATTGTCGAAATATCTGATGACTTACAGTGTCAGCTAGCTTTTTATTGTTTGCCTGAGGATTATACCCAAAAAAAATACCAAATGACCAAAACCCACTCCGAGGTACTTAGCGCAACAAAGATTATCCAAGCAGGAAAGGCATTAGATTTAGGTTGCGGTTCAGGTCGCAACTCACTCTATTTGCAGTTACAAGGCTTTGATGTTACCGCTGTTGATAAATCAGAACTCAGTATTGGAAATTTACAAAAAATCATTAATGATGATAACCTTAAGCATATTAATACAATGGTTTATGATATCAATCAAGCAAATTTACAGGGCGAATATGATTTTATCCTTTCGACCGTTGTTATGATGTTTTTACAACCCGAAAGAATTCCTGCTATTATTAATAATATGCAAAAAATGACCAAATCAGGAGGATATAATTTAATTGTCAGCGCCATGTCTACGCCTGATTACCCTTGCTCTGTTGGGTTTTCATTTACTTTTAAAGAAAACGAGTTGCACCAATATTACCAAGATTGGGAAATACTAAAATATAATGAGGATGTTGGACAATTGCATAAAACGGATATACATGGAAACAGAATCAAATTAAGGTTTGCAACCTTATTGGCTAAAAAACGATAACAATTACAGGATATAGCATCCTGTAATTTTATACATTGATCGATTAACGTGTATTTAATTTTTCACCGACCGTAAACCAAGCCTTGCGTGAGTTTAACAAATCTTGAGCAGGCATCGGTTTTTTGCCTGCAGGTTGTAAAAGTGTCATATTCAATGCGCCATTGCTGGTTGCAATACAAATACCATTTTTATCGGCTTGCAAAATTGTGCCAGCCGGCTGTTTTGAATCCATTTTTACCACATGGGCTTGCCATACTTTTACAGGCTCACCATTAACCTCAAAATAACTCACTGGCCATGGATTAAAAGCCCGAACGCAACGCTCAAGTTGCACTGCAGGCAAATTCCAATCAAGTTTAGCTTCTTGCTTTGATAATTTTTCGGCATAAGTTGCTTGTGATGGATCTTGCTTTTCGGGTTGGATTTTTTGTTCAGTGAGTAATGTCAACGTATCAAGCAACGCTTGCGGTCCTAATTTTGCCAGTTTTTCATATAACGATGCGCTAGTATCGGTCTGCTCAATTGGGCAGGTCAGCTTATATAGCATATCGCCCGTATCAAGCCATGCATCCATCTGCATAATGGTAATGCCTGTTTGCTCATCACCTGCCCAACATGCACGTTGAATTGGCGCTGCACCACGCCAACGAGGTAATAACGAACCATGCACATTTAAACAACCCAGTTTAGGCATATCTAATACTGCTTGTGGCAAAATCAGTCCATAAGCAACCACAATCATAATATCGGCATTGAGATCGGCAATGATCTTTTGATTCTCTTCTTTTTTTAGTGTGGCAGGTTGATAAACGGGCAAATTGTACTCGATTGCAAGTTGCTTAACTGGGCTTGCTGTTAATTTATTACCACGACCTGCAGGGCGATCGGGTTGCGTAAAAACGGCAATCACATTATGTTCCGAACCAACAAGCGCCTTTAAATGAGTAGCAGCAAAATCGGGCGTACCAGCAAAAATGATATTTAAAGGTTTAGTGACATTAGGCATAAGTATTCGTATCCATAATCGAAAAATAACCTCAATTATACCCGAAACTTAATTAAGAATCTTTAATCAAAAAAGAGGCTATTTTATCTTTGGCGGTTTGTTTTTTAGCAAAAAATCGGTCAGGAAGTATTTTGATTTTATTGAAGTTTTCATGAGGTGTTTTTATCAAACAAAAACAAACTATAATTGATACACTAATCAGAATAGCGATATTGTCATCATTATAGTTTAAATTGATGAGTGAAAATTATAAAGGTAAATTACGTTTAATCATGCATTGTTTATAAACATCAAAAGCTTTTTGATTTAATTTCATACCATACCTATAAAGAATGCCGTAGCACAAAAATGCAAAAAAAACATTATCTTTGTATTTTTTTAACATATTATAGTGTTTCATCAATATTTTATCACTTATTTTATCTGATTTTACTTGCTTTATAATTACGTTACATAGCAATTGAATAAATAAGCCTACAAAAGTCAACAATCCGATAATTAATGTAGCAAAAACTGCAAGTTTTACTTGCTTTATAATTACGTTACTTAGCAATTGAATAAATAAGCCTACGAAAATCAACAATACGGCAATTAATGTAACAAAAAATGCACGTCCTATAATATCTTGTAAAACATCCATCATTTTTTAATTCTCCTATTTCTCAATTTAATAAAATATGTTTGTCTATTAGGATTATTTTCAATCATTACCATAATTAGGCTTTAAAACGGAAAAAACACCGGTACTAAAGCAATATTTACTGCCATTACTAAAAACGTTAACGGCACGCCAATTTTGACAAAATCTCCAAAACTATACCCACCAGGCGCAACGACCATAGTTTTAATTGGCGATGATACTGGTGTAATAAATGATGCCGATGTAGCAATGGCAACTGTCATGGCAAAAGGATGGGGTGAATAACCAAATTTTAATGCTAAATCAATGGCGATAGGTGCAATTAAGATTGCGGTTGCGGTGTTGGATATGAATAATCCGACAGTTGAGCAGAGTAAGAAAATAAATGTTAGCACCATGTATGGACCAAAGCTGCGTAGATGAACTTCAAGCCAAGCTGATATGAGCGAAATACCACCCGTTTTATTGAGTGCTAATGCAAATGGCATCATACCGATAATTAATATTAAGGTTGGCCAGTGTATGGATTTATAGGCATTGGTCATATCAATACAGCGTGTCGCGCCCATTAATAGGCAGGCAATTAACGCAGCAACCACATTGGGCACAATGCCGGTCACCATTAACGTAATCATAATCGCTAAGTTTATTAATGCCATTGGTGCTTGTGAACTTGCCGGTGCGATATCATCAATATCCGATGGATAGTCTAATACCACAAAATCATTGGTGCGAGTTTGTAACTTTTGAATCGAGCCCCAGTCACCACAGACTAATAATGTGTCGCTCATTTCTAATCGTTCTTGGAATAAGTTGTTGGTTTCAACTGGTGCGTGATTGCGCCAAATTCCGATAACGGTTAGAAAGTATTTCCCTCTAAAATCAATTTCGTTTAGAGTTTTACCGCAAAGTGTTGATTCAGGAAGTAGGGCAACTTCGGCCATGCCGACTTCTTTAACTTGTTCAGAAAAATATTCGCCTCGTAAAACTTTGGGCTCAAGGTTATTGGTAGTTAAAAAAGTGCGGTAATCGGCTTCGGAGTGCGACATATCAAGTAGCAAAATATCATTTTCTCGAAACTCAGTTGAGCCATTAACAGGAATTAAGACTTTTTGAAATTTACGCCAACGTTCAATACCAATAACGTTAACACCATGTTCACTGCGTAAATGTAATGCATCAATAGTACGGCCAACAAAAGGAGAGCCTGCTAATATTTGTGCTCGATGTGCTCGGCCAATTAATTTATAGTCTCGAATCAGATCGGTTATTTTTCGTCTTTTTGGTGGCGTGTTTGTTGGTGAGGCTTGCTCAGTAGAAAGTAACCAATTTCGAGTCAATATACAATAAATTACACCAACAGCTAATACGCCTAAACCAATTGGAGTAATGGAAAAAAAACTAAACTCTTTTAATTTGAAGTGATTTAGCTCACTATTGACAACAAGGTTTGGCGCCGTTGCAACTAGTGTCATCATGCCACTAATTAATGCTGCAATACAAAGCGGCATCATTAATTTTTTAACGTGTATGCCTGTGTGATTAGCAATGCTAATGGCAACAGGGATGAAAATGGCAACTACTCCTGTTGAACTCATCACTGAGCCGAGTAATGCAGCGCCTAACATGATATAGATAATAATACAAATATCGTTTTTGCCAGCTATTTTAAGGATATATTCGCTCATTTTGTACGAGATACCGGTTCTAACTAAGCTTTCCCCAATAATAAATAATAAAGCAATTAAGATGATATTGGGATCACTAAAGCCAGCTAATGCCTCCGATGGTGTTAACACGCCACTAATGGTGATAGCTGTAATGGTGAGTAAGGCAATGATATCCATTCTTAATTTGCTGAATGAAAATAACAAAATAGCGATAAATAACAGTGAGCAAACAATAATGAGTGGGTAATGTTGAATTAAGTAATCAGGTAAAAAAGCAGTAATTGATGACATAACGCCATGATGAGATGACAATTGTTCCACAAAAATAACTCTATGAGGTAGATTTTATTTTAGACATAATACCTTGATTTATTGTGGTAGGGAATATTTTCAATTTATTTGGCTGCGGTTTTTTATCATTTATTTTCTTGTTATTTCCCATAATTGACTAATCCGACTTTTATTTCAGAAGCTAAAGAAGAAAAAACGATACTAGGTATTACTTCATCAATACCTAGACAGAGTAAATCAGAATATCCTTTTTCATTTTCAATGCGCCAAAGTTGCATAAGGGATTTATTTGTAAAATTATTTGCCCAATCTGGAATAAAATATTGGTTAGTTTCTATTAGGGAAGGAATGTGAACGATAAGTTCATCGTTATCATCATTCACAGTAATTTGTAAATAATAGTTAGATATTTGCACTACTATTTCAATATAACCTGTAGTATTGAAATCAAATTTTTTACAGAAAAACTGCGTTATGGATAATCCTATTAAATTTTCCACTTTTATCATAATAATTTTCTTAATTCTTTTTAGCACATTTTAAAACCTCTTCGAAAATTTTCCGCATTAGGTTCGGGGTTTTTAATAACTAAAAGAATGCACAATAAAATATTATGGTAAATCTAAATATTCAGGTTTTAAAATGTTTTGATAATCAAATAAGTATTCGTAGTCTGTGTAATTTTGGGGTTTTCTTAGCCAATTATGTGATAAGTTTACTTGGGTTTCTTTTTCTTCATAATTCATTCTAAACTCCGGTCTTTTTGTTTTTGTAATGGTCTTAACATTCATAATGCCATTATCTCTAAAAAGAACTTTGTTGATTATTCTTTTATCTGCATCTTCATCATATAACTCAATCTGACGTAAAAATATCTTTCCATCCACATCCTTATTATGCGATCCTTTACCTTTATCGTAGACCATATAAAGATAAATAAACAATTCACCATTATGATAAGTTAGAAAAGTTACACTTATCGTTTCAAAATAATTATTTACGCATGCTATAGGCTCACCATCTTTAAAAAAGGTGACATAGTATTCTTTATCATTATCAAAAGCATATTTAGCCCAATCTTCTGCATTCTTGAGATGTTTTTTGTCTTCTGCTGTTGGTTTATTCTCAAGCCAAATTGTTAATATATTGTCTAAAGTATCTTCTTCAGACATTACTTCTTTCATAGTGTTATTGTATTGTGCGAATTTTAATGTGTACATATATTTAATATTATTAATTAATTTTATAATCCGGGTAATTTAGAAATATCATCTAGTATACGTACAGCTTTATCAGATGCCTATTTTTGATTTGTTATATCAAGAAATAATATCATTCAACACCTGGCGTTCGAGTTGGATTATGCCTTCGTATTGTCCAAATTCGGGATATTTTTCGTATAAGCCTGAAAAGTCGAGTTTTTGATTGCCTTCGTAATCTTCGTATTTCCCCTTAGAATCGATATATTTTCGGGCAGCATAGTTTCCGTCCTGATCAAATGCAAAGTGCATACGGTACTCTTCGTCTTCGCTGCTGTTTCCTGCAATGTATTGCGTAAACCAAACTTCTTCTAAAAATAGGGTGCGGTCTTCTTTTACTTCATCGAAAAGATATTTTAAATATGTTCTTCCTTCATTATCGATAAAATGAACGCCAACATGTTTATTTCTAGGCACTATAGTAACGTAACAATAGGGGTAAAGTGATTTTTCGGAGTGTAATACGCAAAACTCATATCCCAATAAATGCTCGTGGTTATATTTAGCTACTTCTTCAGAGGTGAGTTTGCCTTTTTCTACTTTTTTCTCAAATTTAGTATTATTCCATGTGTCCCAACAACCAACTGCAAGATATTCTTCTCTTACTTTTTTTCGGAAGTAATCTGTATATTTTATCATAATTTGCTTCTTTTAATTTAATATGTTTCCGTTTATATCTCTTATTGTAACTTTTTTATTTGCCGCGTACTCTAAAACTTCTTTGGAAATTTTTTCTGTTTGTCTAGGTACTTCTAAAATCATCTTTCCTTTCAATTTGTCTCCTCCTCTTGCAATGGCTTCCGCATTGCGTTTGGGTTTTTTAATAACTAAACGATCAAGTTTAAGCTACTACAATTAAATCAAATTTCTTAATGTTATATTTAATATGAGATTAATCATTGATTTTCCTTAATTCTACTTTTTTCATTCCTGAAAACTGGACTATTTCTTTTAATTCATATACTTTTTTGATCATATCTACACATTCATCATAATCTGCATATTTTTGTAAGCTATAATTTTCGGCAACACGGGGAATGTCTGCTAACCATTTATTGTCGGAAACAAATAGAAACTGAATACATCTATCTTCATCATCTATAATTCCTAAAAAAGAGTCTTCCTCTTCCGACAGGTAATAAAATTCATCTAATACTTCATCTAATGCATATTCTTCGGGTTCTATTTCTTCGTCTGTTTCAATGTCATATAAAAATAGTTTCATCTTTAACTCAATATTTTATCTAATTCTTTAATACATTTTTCTTTTGCTTTGGTAACATCTCCCGATAGATCGCCATAATGACTTTCTTTAATTCCTAATTTCTTTCTATATAAATCTTGAATCGTGATAATCATGCCGGTTAAAGCATCGGGATTTGTTTCATTTCTTATCGCACTATTGATATATTGGGTTATTTTTAATTTCGTTGATTTATGACGAAACCAAATTTGCCTCATCGCAGCAGCTCCACATTGACGTAATGTTCCTTCCGGATCATTTAACATACGTTCATTTAAATACCCTAAGTCTTTTGAATTACCAATCCAGCCCAATACAATGATACTGGCATATCGTAATTCATATTCAGGAGATTTTATTTCTTTTACGGCGAGTTCTTCTGTTCCTGAATATTTTATTTCTCCTAGAATTTTTATTATTTCACTTTTTAGAGATACATTTTGTTCTTTATCATATTTTTTTACTAAAAAATTACCTACTTTGTTTTTATCTTTTCTTTTTACGAAAAAAGTTAATAAATCTGTAAGTAAATATTTATCTTTTGTAGATTTTATTATTTCATAATGAAATTCTAAAACCTTTTCATCATCAGATTCTAATAATAGATCACCAAAATCGAATATACCGTCATCAGTATCTTCCATTTTTATTAATTCTAAATATTTTTCCTTTAATAAATTAATATTCATATGCTTTATGGTTTAGGATTTTTGGGTTTATTTGCTGGTCCATATTTATGGTATTGATCACCACAGAATTTATGTCTATCTCTATGAACCGATTTTCTTTGTGTTTTCATATATTTCGCCTTATCTAGTTTTCTTTTACCCGCATGTGTAGTTCTTATATAAAGAGGTTTTTCATGTGAAACTTCATAACCTTCTGGAACTTTTTTCCCTTTTGAATCCAATATTTGTCTTCTAGCTCTATTACTCAATCCACTTTTGGGGTCTTTCGCATCTCTTAAAAGGGCTTTTCTTCTTTCTTCCATATTTCTCCTATAACTTGGAGCTTTAATTTTCTTGTTAGGGTCTTTGATGAAACGCCCTGTTTTACTATTATGTAGTCTTCCATTTATATCCCTAAAAGTACCTACTGGGTCTTTTACAACTTTTTTAATTGTATCAGTAAAGCAAGGTTGTGCGTTATGCACCCACCAAGCGAGTTTGCCAACAAAGTAGGTGTGCCAGTCTTCTACTTCAAAATTATAGACTTTTTTCTTAGTATAAAGAAAGTTTTGTCTTTTTACGCGGTACCATTTTTTATTTTTGGTTTGTATGTGGTCTTGTTCGGTAAGGTCGGCGGCATCTTTCCAGCCTTGTTTGGTGTAGAAGGGGTGTTCGGCGGTGGTTTCTATGGTTTCGCCTTCCAGTTCTATTTGTACGGTGGTGTCTATCTCTTTGCGGATAATGGCGGTTACTTTTTTCAGGCTTATTTCGCCACCGGTTGGGTTTTGCGACCATACCCGATCGCCCTCGCGTATTTGTTCTATTTTTTTTATGCCTTGCTGTGTGTGAACAGGCGTTCCGGCAGGAAAACAGGCAAATACGCATACTTTGCCGTATCGTGTGGCTATGTCGTCGGCTTTTTTGGCAAGGGCTTTGGCTGCTGCTTTAGCACTTGCTTTGGTTAGCAGTTTTCCGCCTGCGGTTAGGGCGGCTTTACTTATTTTGGAAGCTGCCTTGCCTACTTTACTGGCCACTTTGGCCAGTTTTGCTGTTTTTACTGCTGCTGAAGCGGCATTTCCTGCGCCTAAGGAAAATACTCCTCCTATATCTAGTGCTAAAGAGGCTGCGCTCAATCCAAATCCTACCCAGTCTCCTTTAATTCCCGAACGTACCATACCGACCACACCGCCTGCAAAGGGTACCATTTCTACTGCATCCCACCAACTTAAGCCTTCTTCTTCTTGCGGCGGGTCTTCGGCGTTTTCTTCGGTCAGTTTATCTAAGTCTTCTCGGCTTACGGGGATTTGTCCGCTGGTTATAAATTCTATTTTGCCGCCTAAGCTGCACGGTAAGGTGCTTTTATAGAGTAGGGTTTGGTTGCCTTTGACTTTTACTTTATAGGTGTCTTTCCATTCTAACGGAACCGGTACGCAAGGTTGTTGCGTTTTTTGACATATCCCAAATGCGGGTATATTGGTTATTGGGATTTTATCGGCGGCGGTACAGACTTTACATCCGTTTATTTTTACATTGGCATTATGCGTGCCGTTAAAGTAATCGGGTTTTATTCCTTCGTCGCATAGCATGACTGCCTGATCGACTATGTATTCTAATTCATGCGGCATATTCCTGTGTTTGGGTTAGGTTATGTCGGTGTCGGGGGGGGGTATTGGCTAGTGAGTTCATCAATATATTTTTTTGCTGTTCTTTCTGTTACTTTCCCTAACTGTGTAAATTTCTGGCTTACTATTTCTTTACTGGGTAATAATCTAGTCCTTTTATATTATTATTTTTTAAAAGTTGATATAGCTTTTGCGATACAAAGACTTCTTTATAATTGGCATGACCGGAACCAAAATTTTCTTGAGATACAAAAAAATCAAAATTTCCAGGATGATTTTCAAAAGACGGAAAAAATCCTTTATTGTTTAAATGAAACCTAGTCATTTCCCACTCTGGGATATGTGTTTTCTCATCTATATTATTATCATTTATATTTAATTTAGATGAGGATATTCCTTGTGGTAACAATTGAACTACTGTAACTAGAGGTTTTTGATTACCATACTCAATTACACTTTTGCTTTGTATATTCAGTGGTTTAAATATATTTTCATAAATTGAAGGTGTAGTAAAAAATGTATCTTCAAGCCAATATATTGTTCCTATACTTTTTTTATTCCATTTAGGTTCGCTTAATAGTGAGATACTTCCAATTTGCTTCCCTCTAATAATTCCAAAATTTTCACTTCTTTTTGTTATTTCAAATACGTTCTTTAAATAAGGAAAAACATTAAAAGGAAATTTTTCCAATTCATCATTTCCAACTAAGTCTTCTGGTTGAGGATATCCCAATATTTTACTAGACTTAATTGATAAATAATCGGCATTAATTCTTTCGTTTTCTGAAAATTCTGTTTTGACAACAGTAATATAGTTTTTATAGTTGCTTCCGAATATGGATTGAAGTTGCTCGTTCATTTCGTCATTTTCATAGAATGTAAAAGCATCACATCCCACATCGACATAAATATTTATATTTTTTAATTTGGAAACTTCTTTTAAGGAAAAATTTTTAAAAAATCGATATTTTATTTTCATATTGATTAAACCTATGTATCATTTTTTTTATACTTTTTTCTATCATTCTTTCATAGGATAATAATTTAAACCTTTAATATTGTTAGTTTTTAATATGTTATAAAGTTTTTTTGAAATTATTGTATTTCTTTCAGTTAATCCTCCTGTACCAAAATACTCATGAGTATAAAAAAAATCAAATTCACCGGGTGAAGAATCAAAAGATGGATAATAAGAATCATCGCTTAATACATATTTATCAATATCCCAATTTACAATATGTGTTTTTTCTTTGACTTGAGTTTTATTAATAATTAAGTGAGATTTACTGATTCCTTGTTGAACTATTTGTACAACATTTTCTAATTTGGTTTGAGTTTTATAGTTTATAACTGGCAAAGATTTAATATTTAAAGGTCTAAATATTTTTTCAAAAACTTCGGGTTTTACAAAAAAAGCATCTTCAATGTTATTTGCCGATGCAATTTCATTTCCTCTCCAATTAGGTTCATCTTCTAAAGAATAATAGCCGATTTGATTTCCTCTTAATATTCCAAATTGTTTGTCAGTATTAATTATTTCAAAGACACCTTTGTAATAAGGGTATATATCAAATGGATATTCGTATTCATCTACAATAGATTCGTCATCTGGTTTTGCATATCCCAACATTTTATTTGCATATATATTTAAATACGGGGCTAATGATCTATCTTTTTCTGAAAAATAACCTTTCTTTTGAGCAACATTATCCCAATCCTTATGCAACATATTTTTTATTGGTTCAAAATTTTGATTATTTTCCTCGATTTCAAATGAATCCCACCCTTCTGATACATTAATTCCTAACCTTTCTAATTCATCTTGTTCTTCTTTATTAAAATTTTTAACAATTCTATATTTTATTTTCATAACTTTAATATTGCTGAATATGCTTTCCTGCTCTTGCAATGGCTTCAGCATTACGTTCGGGGTTTTTAATAACTAAAAGAATGCACAATAAAATATTATGGTAAATCTAAATATTCAGGTTTTAAAATGTTTTGATAATCAAATAAGTATTCGTAATCTGTGTAATTTTGGGGTTTTCTTAGCCAATTATGTGATAAGTTTACTTGGGTTTCTTTTTCTTCATAATTCATTCCAAACTCCGGTCTTTTTGTTTCTGTAATGGTCTCAACATTCATAATGCCATTATCTCTAAAAAGAACTTTGTTGGTTATTCTTTTATCTGCATCTTCATCATATAACTCAATCTGACGTAAAAATATCTTTCCATCCACATCTTTATTATGTGAATCTTTTTCTTTATTATAAATCATATAAAGATAAATAAACAATTCACCATTATTATAAGTTAGAAAAGTTACACTTATCTTTCTAAAATAATTATTTACGCATGCTATAGGCTCACCACCTTTAAAAAAGGTGACATAGTATTCTTTATCATTATCAAAAGCATATTTGGCCCAATCTTCTGCATTCTTGAGATGTTTTTTGTCTTCTGCTGTTGGTTTCCTATCAAGAGCACGATCTACTATATTCTCTAAAGTGCCTTCTTCAGACATTACTTCTTTCATAGTGTTATTGTATTGTGCGAATTTTAATGTGTACATATGTGCTTAATATTAGGGCGTGTTGATCTTTCGTAATTATTTTTTAGACGGCATAATGTGAGTTATAATCATTCTGCAAAAAACAACCATAACTCGATTCATCATGCCAAGAACAATGCTAACAGATAAACGGTGGGAAAAGCTACTACAAATAATGAAAAATACCGGCCGAGTTTATAATAAATCCGAGCATCGGATGACGTTTGAAGGGATCCTTTTCCGAATGAGAACCGGAATTCCTTGGCGAGATTTGCCAAAAGAGTTTGGTGAATGGAGCACCGTCTATAGACGATTTAATTTGTGGTCTAAAAAAGGAATATTAGTTGATATTTTCAAACATTTAT
>NZ_FMBA01000012.1:21546-59801 GCF_900094935.1 Gilliamella intestini | reverse complement strand
GCTTCAGCTTCTTTTAAAATAGCGACGATTTGATGTTCAGTCATTTTTTTCATAATTAAATACCCTTTACTTTTATCATAGAGAATTTTCTACTTTTTTGTTGTGCTATTTTAGGGGAGAGTTACATTGGGCCTATCCTTCACAAATTAAATTTAAAAAATAATTTTTAGTCTATTTATTTTAGTCAATTAATAGAAAAATAGTGAATCAGTAAAAAATTTTATTTTAAAAAATTAGATGTTGTTTGAATACTTAGACATTTTATCAATAATACTTAGAATATTCTTTTATCGATATTGTGATGATGATGTCCGCCGATATCATCGGCGGATCTATTTTTTTATTGGGTTTGAATATATTCATTCATAAATTTCAAAATATACGCCATTGAAACCGAACCAGGATCCATGTGGCCAATTGCGCGTTCACCTAAATTTTTAGCTCGACCAAATATAGCGATCATTTGTTTTGTTTTTTCTGCGCCTTCCATAGCTGATTGTGCTATTTTAGGTAGTGCATCATTTAACTTCAAAGTAGTTAATACACTTGCTGTTGTTGCACTAGCGGCTAAGGCATCAACCATGGTCTTATCTCCAGGTTTAGCGTTGCCACGTTGATAGACAGCCTGCCAACCTTCATTAAGTAGTTTTGATAGTGCATTGGAATCAAATTCTGTGACTCCAGTAATACTTTTTCCTCCTGCTCTAAATAAAGTACCAAAAATTGCCCCGGAGGCACCGCCCATACTTGTCATTAATTTTGTGCCAATTTGAATAAAAAAATCACCTATATTAGTTGGTTGAAATTTTTCATCTTGTAGTAACACAATGATCGCAGCGAATCCACGTTTCATACCAATACCATGGTCACCATCTCCCACAATTTGATCTAAAGATGTTAATGTCGGTTCGCTTTCAACCATTTTTTCGGCAGTGAATAACATCATTTTGCGAACTTGTGATAAATTCATTTTATTTTCTCCATCCTAGTGTTTTGCAAGGTAAATCATAAAGATGTTGTAGTTCTTCATCTAACTTTATTAAGGTAATTGAAAAGCCGGACATTTCAAGCGATGTACAAAAATGACCAACAACAACATCGTGGCTAATTATGCCTCGAGTATCAAGTTCAATACCTACTTTACGTGTTATGATGAGCAGCTCGGTGTTACTAAGTGCGCCCAAATTGTTAATTAGCACACACACTCGATCGCCGTTTTTGAAAGGTAAATCATCACAAAGGCGATTTATCATATCCTTGACAACCTCATCAGATGAAGTTATTTCTTGCCGGTGTAACCCGGCTTCACCATGGATACCGATACCAATTTCAATTTCGTTATCTTTTAATTCAAAATTGAATTTACTGGACTGAGGTAATGCGCATCCATCTAAGGCTACACCTATAGTACGAACGTTGTTGTTGGCTTTAGATACTACTTGATAAAGACTTTCAAGATCATATTTTTCAAATTGAGCCGCAGCACCAGCAATTTTGTATAAAAACATAATACCCGCAACACCTCGGCGATCTGAAATCTTTGATAATGGTGCTGAAGCAATATCATCAGTAGCACGAATTGTTTTAGTAATAATATTATTTTCAGCTAGTATTTCAGCTGAAATATCAAAATTCATTCCGTCTCCAGAATAGTTGCCATATAAAAATAGTACACCTTTCCCTTTTTCTATCGTTTTGGTTACTTCAATAATTTGATCTGGTGATGGTGATGTGAATACTTCACCGAGTGCACAGCCATCAATACCGCCATTACCGATGAATCCAGCGAAGGTTGGTTCATGTCCACTTCCACCGCCTGAGACAATGACAACTTGATCGCTTGCAATATGATTGCCATAAACGGCACAGTAATCCGAAATTGCAGTTAATTTTCCCTGATAGGCATAAATCAACCCTTGCATAACTTCTTGTCTTACATTATTTGGATCATTAAGTAGTTTTTTGGGTTTGCGCATTCATTTTTCCTCTTAAGTAATCATAGTTAACAACATTTATTGTAGGAAAAACTAATAATTCAAACGAATACAATTAATGACAAATAATATCCTACTGATTGCTCATCATCGGGATGATGTAGTTCATTTTTATGACGAGTTATTAATTTGGTTTTTTATTCGTGAAAGGTATAATATCTATAATACTTATTGATAAATTCTTTATATAAAGAATATTACAGTTATAATTTGTAAAAAAGTTTCAGGAGAGTAGGTGTTTTAGTATAAAACACTATTATTAATTATTGATGAATAAAGAATCTTACTTTCAACGTTTTAGTGGTATAGCTAGGCTTTATGGTGAGTCGGCTTTGCAATGTTTTTCGCAAGCGCATATTTGTGTCATTGGTATTGGTGGTGTAGGTTCTTGGGTTGCTGAATCGCTAGTGCGTAGCGGTATTGGTCAAATTACCCTAATTGATATGGATGATGTTTGTGTAACAAATACAAATCGCCAAATTCATGCTTTAAAATCCAATATTGGCAAACCTAAAACCTCGGTTATGGCTGAACGCATTTTACAAATTAATCCTGAATGTATTGTGAATGAAATTGATGATTTTATTAATTCGGATAATGTTGGTGAATATTTAGGAACAAAGCAATCTCCGCGTTATCACTATATTATAGAAGCAATTGATAGTGTACACGATAAAGCGGCTGTGCTTGCATATTGTAAGCGACAAAAATTGAAAGTGATTACCATTGGTGGAGCTGGTGGGCAAAAAGATCCAACC
Organism: Gilliamella intestini; assembly: GCF_900094935.1. Taxonomy (GTDB): domain Bacteria; phylum Pseudomonadota; class Gammaproteobacteria; order Enterobacterales; family Orbaceae; genus Gilliamella; species Gilliamella intestini. The sequence continues at coordinate 57,049 of NZ_FMBA01000012.1, read as the reverse complement.
CAAATTAAAATTGCCGATTTAGCAAAGACAATTCAAGATCCATTGGTAGCCAAGTTACGTGAGAAACTAAAATATAATTATAAATTAAATAAAGATAGCAAAGGTAAATACGGCATTGCTTGTGTGTTTTCGACTGAGCAATTAACGTATCCTTCTAAAAATGGAAAAGTATGTTTAACAAAAAGCGAAGCAGATGGACCAAAAAAAATGGACTGTGAGTCAGGCTTTGGCGCAATTACAACAGTTACAGCTACTTTTGGTTTTGTGGCGGTTAGTTATGTGCTAAATAAATTGTGTAACACATAATTTTTAAAAACTAGTCTTTTTTCTTCCATAACAAATTCCATTAATGATAACCACTTTTGAGTAGAAATGGTTGACTTTTGTGTTTATACCTATTTCTTTGTTACTGATTAAAAGCATAAAAATTATGCTACTTTTAACAACATGCTTTTTTTTATTCAATATATTATTGTATAAAGTAAAAATCTGATTTACGATAACGTCAATTTCGTTTTGTCATTATGCTTAAGCATTAAATAGTTTCAAGGAAGACGCCAAACGATCCCGATTTATTTTTTAATTTCAAGGAGAAATCTATGGCAGTAACTAACATGAATGAGTTAAATGAGTTAATGGCTCGAGTCAAAAAAGCGCAGGAGACTTATTCAACTTATACCCAAGAACAAGTCGACAAGATCTTTGTAGCAGCGGCGACAGCCGCCGCTGCGGCACGTATTCCACTTGCGCAACAAGCTGTTGCAGAGTCAGGAATGGGAATTGTCGAAGATAAGGTTATAAAAAACCTTTTTGCCGCTGAGTATATTTTAAATAAATATCGTCACGATAAGACTTGTGGAGTCGTTGCTGAAAATGAACCATTCGGTACTATTACTATAGCAGAGCCACTTGGTATTATTTGTGGAATTGTTCCAACAACTAACCCAACTTCAACAGCGATTTTTAAATCGTTAATTAGCTTAAAAACCCGTAATGCAATTGTCTTTTCTCCACACCCGCGAGCTAAAAAATCAACTATTGAAGCTGCTCGAATTGTATTAGATGCCGCAATTAAAGCGGGGGCACCAAAAGATATTATTGGTTGGATTGACGAACCGTCTATCGAATTATCAAATGCATTAATGCATCATGATGATGTGTCTGCTATTTTAGCAACTGGTGGGCCAGGCATGGTAAAAGCCGCTTATAGTTCAGGTAAACCTGCGTTAGGTGTTGGTGCAGGTAATACACCAGTTGTTATAGATGAAACAGCTGATTTAAAACGTGCAGTTGCCTCAGTACTTATGTCTAAGACATTTGATAATGGGATGATCTGTGCATCAGAACAAGCAATTGTTGTTGTTGATTCTGTTTATGATGAAGTACGTCGTTTATTAACTCAATATGGTGCATATGTCTTAAATGCTAAAGAAACCAAAGCAGTACAAGGTATTATTTTAAACGACAAAGGCGCTTTAAATGCCAATATTGTTGGTCAGCCAGCAACTAAAATTGCTGAAATGGCCGGCCTTAAAGTTCCTGCTGGTTCGAAAGTACTTGTTGGTGAAGTAAGTAAAGTTGATTTATCTGAACCGTTTGCCCACGAAAAACTTTCTCCAACGCTTGCTATGTTCAAGGCTAAAGATTTCTCTGAAGCTGTTGATAAAGCAGAAAAATTGGTTGAAATGGGTGGAATGGGTCACACTTCAGTTCTTTACACTGATCAAGATAGCAATCGTGAACGTATTGCTTATTTTGGTAGTAAAATGAAAACTTGCCGTATTTTAATAAATCAACCGGCGGCTCATGGTGGTATTGGTGATTTATATAATTTTGATTTAGCGCCATCTTTAACATTAGGATGTGGCTCTTGGGGTGGTAATTCGGTATCTGAAAATGTTGGACCGAAGCACTTAATCAATAAGAAAACAATCGCTAAGAGAGCAGAAAATATGTTATGGCACAAACTACCAAGTTCTATCTATTTTAAACGTGGTTCACTACCAGTTGCTTTAAGTGAAGTGGTTGAGCAAGGTGCAAAACGTGTATTTTTGGTAACAGATAAATTCCTATTTAATAACGGTTACTCAAAACAAATCACCGATCAATTAGAAGCACAAGGTGTTATTTGTGAAACTTTCTTTGATGTTGAAGCAGATCCAACATTAAGTGTCGTGCGTAAGGGTACTGATTCAATGCAAGCATTCCAACCGGATACAATTATTGCTTTAGGTGGTGGTTCACCAATGGATGCTGCTAAAATTATGTGGGTTTTATATGAGCACCCTGAAACCAAATTCGAAGAACTAGCATTACGTTTTATGGATATTCGTAAACGTGCCTGCCACTTCCCAAATATGGGGCAAAAAGCAAAATTAATTTGTGTAACAACCACATCAGGTACAGGTTCTGAAGTAACTCCATTTGCCGTTGTTACTGATGATGCAACAGGTCAAAAATATCCATTAGCGGATTATGCTATTACGCCTCATATGGCAATAGTTGATGCAAATTTAGTGATGAATATGCCTCGCTCGCTTTGTGCTGCTGGAGGTTATGATGCCGTAACGCATGCTTTAGAAGCTTATGTATCAGTTATGGCAAGTGAATTTTCTGATGGGCAAGCGTTACAAGCGCTAAGCATACTTAAAGCTTATTTACCGGCAAGTTATAGAGAAGGTGCTAAAAATCCTGTTGCTCGAGAAAAAGTGCATAGTGCAGCAACATTAGCTGGCGTTGCTTTTGCTCAAGCATTCCTTGGTGTTTGTCACTCAATAGCTCATAAAATTGGTGCAGCATTCCATATTCCTCATGGTGTTGCTAATGCGATGTTAATTAGTAATGTTGTCCGTTTTAATGCAACCGACAAACCAACTAAACAAGGTACGTTTAGCCAATATGGTTATCCTAAAGCAGTTAGCCGTTATGCCGAAATTGCTGATCATTTAGGTCTAACCGCTGCTACGGATAATGATGAGAAGAAAGTCGAGAAATTAATTGGTTGGTTAGATCAACTTAGAAAAGATCTTGATATTCCATTTTCTATTAAAGAATTTGGTGTGGATGAAAAAACTTTCTTGGCTCAAGTCGATCAGCTTGCAGTTGATGCCTTTGATGACCAATGTACTGGTGCAAATCCACGTTATCCTCTAATTGCTGAGCTAAAACAGATCCTTCTTGATACTTATTATGGTCGTGCATATCAAGACAAAGGCGATATTAGCGAAGATGTAGCGGTACAAACAGCGGCTAAAGGTGTAGGGGCAACCTCCAAAAATGTAGTTAAAAAGAAATAACATAAGTTTATTTTGAACTAAATAACACCCTGAAATAAGCATATATTTCGGGGTTTTTTTATGTTTTTGATTTATTTTTAAGCAAACAAAATAAAATTTGTTTTTTTTGCTTGCAAGGTTAAATGTTCTAGTTCATAATGCGCAGCACTTAGGCCGGCTTAGCTCAGTAGGTAGAGCAACTGACTTGTAATCAGTAGGTCGCCAGTTCGATTCCGGCAGCCGGCACCATTTTCCTAAGTAGACAAATTTATAAAGATTCGGGGTGGGGTTCCCGAGCGGCCAAAGGGAGCAGACTGTAAATCTGCCGTGTCACACTTCGAAGGTTCGAATCCTTCCCCCACCACCATCATCTAATATTAGCAATAGCTAATTGAAGCATTTAGGTAGCCGAGTTTGAACATGCGGGCATCGTATAATGGCTATTACCTCAGCCTTCCAAGCTGATGATGCGGGTTCGATTCCCGCTGCCCGCTCCAATTGCTGATATAGCTCAGTTGGTAGAGCGCACCCTTGGTAAGGGTGAGGTCGGCAGTTCAAATCTGCCTATCAGCACCATTCTTGTTAATCTCCTAAACTTCTAAAAATATCAAATTTGCCTGCTTTATAGCTTGTCACTCGGTAACTTTATCTGTTATCATTCAGAGCTAATTTTAAGTTAGTATTATGTTGATATTAAATATGATACTTGGTTAATGTGGTGATTCACCACCGATTTGTATTACATTTGAGGGACGATAAATGTCTAAAGAAAAATTTGAACGTACAAAACCCCACGTTAACGTTGGTACAATCGGCCACGTTGACCACGGTAAAACAACTCTAACTGCTGCAATTACTTCTGTACTTGCTAAAAAATACGGCGGTCAAGCTCGTGCATTCGATCAAATCGATAACGCACCAGAAGAAAAAGCACGTGGTATCACCATCAACACTTCACACGTTGAATACGATACACCAACTCGTCACTACGCACACGTAGACTGCCCAGGCCATGCTGACTATGTTAAAAACATGATTACTGGTGCGGCACAAATGGACGGTGCTATCTTAGTAGTAGCAGCAACTGATGGTCCTATGCCACAAACTCGTGAGCACATCCTTTTAGGTCGTCAAGTAGGTGTTCCTTACATCATCGTATTTTTAAATAAATGTGATATGGTTGATGACGAAGAGTTATTAGAATTAGTTGAAATGGAAGTACGTGAACTTCTATCTCAATACGATTTCCCAGGTGATGATACACCAGTAATTCGTGGTTCAGCGCTTAAAGCGTTAGAAGGTGAAGCAGCATGGGAAGACAAAATTGTTGAATTAGCAGAAGCATTAGATAGCTACATTCCAGAGCCAGAGCGTGATATCGACAAACCATTCCTATTACCAATTGAAGACGTATTCTCAATTTCGGGACGTGGTACAGTAGTAACTGGTCGTGTTGAACGCGGTGTAATCAAAGTTGGTGAAGAAGTTGAAATTGTTGGTATCAAGCCAACCACTAAAACAACTTGTACTGGTGTTGAAATGTTCCGTAAATTACTTGACGAAGGCCGTGCAGGTGAAAACGTTGGTGTATTACTACGTGGTACAAAACGTGAAGAAATTGAACGTGGTCAAGTACTTGCAAAACCAGGTTCAATCACACCACATACTGATTTCGAATCAGAAGTGTATATCTTAAGTAAAGATGAAGGTGGTCGTCACACTCCATTCTTCAAAGGTTACCGTCCACAGTTCTACTTCCGTACAACTGACGTAACTGGTACTATCGAATTACCAGAAGGCGTAGAAATGGTTATGCCTGGTGATAACATCAAAATGACAGTATCATTAATTCACCCAATTGCGATGGCAGAAGGTTTACGTTTTGCGATTCGTGAAGGTGGTCGTACTGTTGGTGCTGGTGTGGTTGCTAAAGTTATTAAATAATTGAGTTAAAACTTAGTGACAATAGAAAGGGTGTCAGTCGATGCCCTTTCTTATCTAGTCTGTTTAGCAAAATGTTTTTATTAAAAGAGCATTTTGGAAAATAGATATTATTATAAATAACATAATATAGGTTTTATATGCTAGTGAGTAACGAGAGTCAAAATCCAAATACTATTCTAGATAAATTCAAATGGAGTTTAGTTCTAGTATTGATTGCGTTTGTTGTTTGGGGAAATTTTTATTTTTCTGGACCTAATGATATATATCAACCTAATACAATAGTTCGAATTATTGCAGTTGTTATCATTTCACTATTGGCTTTATTTATTGCGATGACAACCAACATAGGCAAATCCTTTTTATCATTTTTACAAGAATCTAGAAAAGAGTTAAGAAAAGTTGTATGGCCAACCCGTAAAGAAACCACACAAACAACTTTACTCGTTGCAGCTATCACAATTGTTGCTGGCTTGGCGCTTTGGGGAATGGACTCTTTATTCCGTTCAGTTGTTTTTTATTTAACATTGATAGGGCGTTAATATGAGTGAAACACAGCAAAAACGATGGTATGTTATTCAAGCTTATTCTGGTTATGAAGCACGTGTTGCACAATCATTACGTGAGTATATTAAATTACATAATATGGAAGATGCATTTGGTGAAGTTTTAGTACCAACAGAAGAAGTCGTTGAAATGAAAAGTGGTCAACGTCGAAAAAGTGAGCGTAAATTCTTTCCTGGCTATGTACTAGTTGAAATGATGATGAATGATGCATCTTGGCATTTAGTCAAAAGCGTGCCAAGAACAATGGGGTTTATTGGTGGCACTTCGGATAGACCAGCTCCAATTAGCCAACGAGAAGTTGATGCAATCATGAATCGTTTACAACAAATAGGCGATAAACCACGTCCTAAAACATTATTTGAACCGGGTGAACTTGTTCGAGTTAACGAAGGTCCTTTTGCTGACTTTAATGGTGTTGTCGAAGAAGTTGACTACGAAAAAAGCCGCTTAAAAGTGTCTGTTTCTATTTTTGGACGTTCAACTCCGGTAGAGCTAGATTTTAGCCAAGTTGAAAAGAGCTAATCTTTTGATATAGATTTTTAGTATAAAAAATTAGTAGTATATTTTAGAAAACCACAAGATTTTATCTTGTGGTTTTTTATATTGATGTTTAATAAATGTAATAACTATTTATGAAAATAATCTAATACAAAACAATCCTTACAATTGTTTATACTAAAACGTAGTGTTACCTGAAACTTTTTAACAAATTAATTGTTATTAATCCAAATTAAAGGCTTCTAGTTGTTGTTGCAAATCTAGCCACTGTAACTCCGCCTCTTCTAATTGATTTTTAAGTTGACTTTGTTCTAGTAACAAATTTGTCAGTTCGTTTTTTTTGCTCACGTCATAGATTGCAGGATCAGATAGTCGCTCTTCAATTTTTTTTAGTTGATTGGTTAATTTATCAAGTAACTGCTCTTCCTTTTGTAACTGTTTCTTAATCGGCTGTATTTGTGTGCGTAATTCTGCTTGTTTACGTTTTTGTTCTTTACGATCCTGAGCTGAAATATTAGTGGCATTTTCTTTTTTTATTAACTGACCTTCATCATTGGATTGATTTTCAGTTTTTTGTACTTCTGCTAACCATTTTTGATAATCATCAAGATCGCCATCAAATGGCTCAACTTTATGATCATAAACTAAATAGAATTCATCAGTAGTTGAACGTAACAAATGGCGATCATGCGAAACTACGACTAATGCACCATCAAAATCAATCAATGCCTCAGTTAGAGCTTGCCGCATATCTAAGTCTAAATGGTTAGTTGGTTCGTCTAATAAAAGTAGATTTGGTTTTTGCCACACAATTAAAGCTAAAACAAGACGTGCCTTTTCACCACCTGAAAAAGTCTTAACAGGCTCGGTAACTTTATCTCCCTGAAAATCAAACCCACCTAAATAATTACGTAGCTCTTGTTCCGTATTTTTGGGTTCAGCAAGTTGCATTAAATGCCAAAGTGGGGATTCATCAGCGCGCAAGTATTCCAATTGGTGTTGAGCAAAATAACCTAATTGCACACCTTTTGCTAAATTAATATTTCCTGCTTTGGGTTGGATTTCACCTGCTAGTAGCTTAATGAGCGTTGATTTCCCTGCGCCATTGCGTCCTAATAACCCAATGCGTGAACCTGGAACTAAGTTGAGTTTAATCTTTTCTAATATAATTTTATCGTCATAGCCAGCCAAAACTTTGTCCATCATTAATAGTGGACTAGGCAAAAATTCTGATGGTTTAAAGCTAAAATGAAATGGATTATCCACATGAGCAGGCGCAATTAGCTCCATTCGTTCTAACATTTTTATTCGGCTTTGTGCTTGCTTAGCTTTTGTAGCTTTAGCTCTAAAACGATCAATATAACTTTGCAGATGAGCGACTTTTAATTGCTGGCTTTCATAAAGTGATTGTTGTTGAGCAAGTTTAGTTGAACGTTGAATCTCAAATGAAGAGTAATTACCGGTGTATTCAAATAAACTTTTTTGTTCAATATGAATAATTTTATTGACTAAAGGATCTAAAAAATCACGATCGTGAGAAATTAAAATTAAAGTTCCTTGATAGTTGCTTAGCCATTTTTCAAGCCAAATGACAGCATCTAAATCAAGGTGATTGGTTGGTTCATCAAGCAATAATAAATCAGAACGACACATTAACGCTTGTGCCAAATTCAATCGCATTCGCCAACCACCAGAATAGGACTTAACCGGTAGTTGCAATTGCTCGTTAGAAAACCCCAAACCATGTAAAAGCGTTGCAGCTCGTGCACGAATTGTCCATGCATCTATGGTATCAAGCTTTTCATGAATGACCGCAATTTGCTGACCATTATTTTGCTCATTGGCAATATTTAACTGCTTTTCTAATTGACGATATTCACGATCGCCATCAATCGCATATTCAATGGCAGGGATATCCAAGGCAGGTGTTTCTTGATTGACCCAAGCGAGTTGCCAGTGAGATGGAATACTTAATGTGCCAGCATCAGCTTGGATTTCACCTTTAATTAGTGAAAAAAGGGTGGATTTTCCGCAGCCATTTTTACCCACTAACCCCACTTTTTGTTGAGGATTAATGGATGCTGATGCATTATCTAAAAGCAAGTTAACGCCTCGGCGCACTTGGATTGAATCAAAAATTATCATGATATTTTTGTCTATTATTCAAAGTAAAATAGGTTAATAAAAGATTGTTTTAATCATTCAAAATTAGGAATGTTATAAAACAATCAATTTAAATAAAAAAGCCCTTTGTTAAAACGAAAAGGGCTCAAATTTAATTATTCAATAGGACTATTTCTTAATTGCTGATAAAGCGCGACGAATAAAAAACAGACAAACGCTAACAAAAACAAAAAGACCTAAAAACTCAGGTAACACACCTAAATCTGCCGAAATTGCAAGTGGTGCATCATTCCCGCCACTTGTAATACTAATAACAATTACAACTGCCAGTAACACACCAACTAAACTTTCGCCAACAATTAGCCCTGATGCAATTAATGCCGCTTTACGATCGACTTTTTTAAATTGTGCTTCAGGATCTAAATTTTGTGCATTTGCTTTTTTATAAGCATAACGTTTAATTATCCATGATAAAAAAGTACCAATAATGATTGGTGTTGTAATACTTGGAGGTAAATAAATACCTAAACCAATAGCAAGAGCTGGTATACGAAACTTAGATTTATTTTGAGCAAGAACTAAGTCAATAATGATAACAATTGTACCTAAAGCAAGCCCAATTAAAATCATTGTCCAATCAAGTTGATGAGAAAAAATGCCTTTAGCAATTGTTGTCATCAGTGTTGCTTGTGGCGCAGCTAATACTTGTTTTGGATCCATATCAGGGCGTGGAAGCGCACCGGTAAAGCCGTAAGCGTTATATAAAATTTCTAAAATAGGGGCAATAACAATCGCACCAACCACGCAGCCAATTAATAACGCAACTTGTTGTTTCCATGGTGTTGCATGAACTAAATAACCTGTTTTTAGATCTTGCAAATTATCGTTTGAAATACAGGCTATTGATAGCACTGCGCTGGTAGTAAACAGCGCAAGAGCTGTAGCAAAATTAGAACCCTCGGCAGAAGCTAACATACCATTGGCTTCACCCAAACCTAATAAAACCAATGAAATAACGATGGCTGCAACGATGGCTATGCCAGATATTGGGCTAGCCGATGAACCAACAAGTCCAGCCATATAACCACAAGCGGCAGCTACTAGAAAGCCCATAATAAAAGCAAATAATGTAGCGCAAAACACTAATGACCAAGCAACACCTGCCGACAGCCCACTATCAGCAATAAAGCTATAAAAAGTCACTAATAAAATAACTAACATACCTGCCATAATAAAAAAAATGGCTTTAGGTGATAAATCGCGCTCGGTTGGTGCAATATCATTAGCTGACACATCTGAACGCATGCTTTTAAAAGAGAGCTTTAACCCCTCAATCATCGGTTTCATTAACGTAAGCAACGTCCAAATAGCAGCTATAGCAATCGTACCGGCCCCAATAAAACGGATATCTTTTGCCCAAAGCCCCATTGCGACTTTAGCTAAAGGTTCACTAGAATCATAATCAGTTACGAAACTTAAAATTGGAATACCAAATCCCCAACCAATAATTGTACCAATCAAAATAGCAATGCCAGACATAATGCCAACTAAATAGCCAGCACTAAGTAACGCTAAAGAAAACCCCATAGGCAATTGAAAAATAGATTTGCCGGCACTAAACCAATAAGCCGCACTATCAGATAACACGCGAAAGCCATTAGTAAATAAACTGACAACAGAGGCGATTGTGCCACCAAATAAAATATCCTTAAGTCCATCATTAGCTTCATTATTATCAGTTTTAGATCCTGCTTTTAAAATTTCAGCGGCAGCCACGCCTTCAGGATAAGGCAAATCACTTTTAACAACCATCACATGACGTAAAGGGATAGAAAATAAAACCCCAAGCATCCCGCCACCGGCACACACAGCAAACGTTAACCAAAACGGAAACCCCTGCCAATAACCGATCATTAACAAACCAGGAAGAACAAAAATAATGGATGAAAGCGTTCCAGCTGCTGAAGCTTGCGTTTGAACCATATTATTTTCTAAAATCGTTGCGCCTGAAAATAAACGCAGTACAGCCATCGAAATCACTGCAGCAGGAATTGCTGAGGAAAATGTCAATCCTACTTTTAAACCAAGATAGACATTTGACGCTGTAAAAATAACGGTAATGAGGGCACCAAGAATGGTTCCTCTTAACGTAAGTTCTCGTAAATTATTCATATTTTTTTATAAAGTTAATTTCAAAGCTACGTATTATATACTCAATTTACATTTATCAGCTAGAAGTTCCGTAAATAACTATATTTTTTAAAATATTAATGTTTTTTTAACGAATAATTTACCAACAAAAGCAAAATATATGGGTATTGATGTTAAAATCAATAACGCTTTTGTAATGAAAGTTTTACAATAACACAACTAACTTATTAAAAATCGACGGAAAATGCCTTGAGCCAATTACAACGCTTGCAAATCATTACACAACAATTGCGTGACCCGATAAAAGGATGCGAATGGGATCGCGTGCAAACTTTTGAATCTTTAAAATCTTATACCTTAGAAGAAACCTACGAAGTGCTAGACGCCATAGAACGGCAAGACATGCACGAACTTAAAAATGAACTTGGCGATCTACTGTTTCACATTATTTTTTATGCTGATTTAGCCAAAGAACAAAATGCATTTGATTTTGACGATATTTGTCAAACCGTAGCGGATAAATTAGTGCATCGCCACCCCCATCTATTTGGTAATAGCAACACCGAAAAACCAAACTGGGAACAACTAAAACAGACCGAACGTAATAACCGCGCACAATACTCACTATTAGACGACATACCAAATGCGTTCCCCGCCTTAATAAAAGCAGACAAAATACAAAAACGCTGTGCATCGGTTGGATTTGATTGGACAGAATTACAACCAGTTCTAGACAAAGTCAAAGAAGAACTTAACGAAGTTGAACAAGAGCTTAACAAAAATAATTGTGAACAACAAAAAATTGAAGAAGAACTTGGCGACCTATTTTTTGCAACTGTCAATTTAGCAAGGCACTTAAAAATCAAATCGGAACTTTGCTTGCAGCAGGCTAACGTAAAATTCACACGACGCTTTAAACAAGTCGAATCGTTCCTTCAACAAAAAAATATTACTTTAACTCAAGCAACACTTGAAGAAATGGAAGCCGCGTGGCAAAGTGTTAAACAACTAGAACAAATTAACCCTAATAGCGAAGTAACTCAACATGACTGAACAAAAAAACGAACTGCATCAAGAAATCGAAGCGTGGGCACAAAATGCCATTTTAAACAGCCCAACATGGAGCATCAATCAGCTCGATTATTCAGAAAAAAGCATTACTGTCGTTGAAATGATCATCAGTGAACTAGCTGAAAAAACTTTAGCATTCCAGAAGAACAACTCAACATGATATCGCAAGAATATGGATGTTATTTATTACTTACCGCACATAAATTGTACGGTGGCGAGTTTTATTGGAACGAAGAATTTGAACAACCCATGCTAATTTGTTGCGAACCCGATGCCATGATAGTCCTTATGACATGGAACAAAGTCAAAGGGCGCCTAGTGGGGGATAAAGCCGATCATATTGCTTATTTTTTAGATGAATTTGGTAAAGCAACCTTCCAGCCAGAAAAGGGCAAGCATGTGGTTTATTTGTAATTGGTATGTAAGTTGTGGATAGTAGTATATGAAAATATTTTATGTGATAGCCTTGAATCTTTGAGCCATTTTCTATGCTCAGAATTTAAATTTTTCGAGAAAATTCGAGATACCATAATGTGTAGGAAAATGCCGAGTTGTTTACACTTCATGATTAAAATAATCCTCTAAAAATTTATAAGGCGTTTCCCCTGAAATCGCTTTATGCGGTTTAACGGTATTATAAAAATTAATAAAGTGTTTAATTTTTTGTTTTCTATATTTTGAGTCGTTAAATATTGGCTGATTATGCTACATTTCAATTCAAAGTTCATATCATGCTTTCGGCTTTTCCTTTCGTTTGTGGCAGGTGATTTTGTTGATTTTTGCTTGATACACAGTTTATCTAAACAGATATTTTATTTAAATAAATAAAACTTCGCTATTTTTGTCAAAAAGTTTCAGGAGTGCACTACGTTTATGTATAAAGATTGAAAAAATCAAATAGATAACCAAAAGAAAATATTCTCTAGTTTGTGGTTTTGTTTACCGTCTTAATTTATTTTCAATGGATTTCTCATTTTAAACAAACATTTAAAACCCTAACTGATGGTTTTATAACGTTTATTCTGATTGGTTAAAAAGGCAAAAAAAGATTCCATCGGGCTTTTTATCACGTTATAAGAGGCCTAGTGACTGAACATAAAGCGTTTAGCCTAATTAGTAACGGTTATTTTTCTTTATGATATCAGCACTCTATTTCTTGTCTGTAATAAGGCGTTAGTTTTGTCTTTTATGTATATTTATTACAGTAGTTTTTAAAATTACTGTAAACAACGCGAGAAATTCTACATATAATGTAAAATAAGAAATTGAATTTTTAAATATGAGCTATTTAGGTAAGCAAGAGAGGTTAAAGGCCTCTCTTTTTTTGATAAAAGTTAACTTATTTAACACGTGATACGTATTCACCTGAACGCGTGTCCACTTTAAGGATTTCACCAATTTGTACAAATAATGGTACACGAACAACGGCGCCGGTTGATAATGTTGCAGGCTTGCCGCCAGTTCCTGCTGTGTCACCTTTTAAGCCTGGATCGGTTTCGACCACTTCAAGTTCAACAAAATTGGGTGGTGTAACTGCAATCGGTTGGCCGTTCCATAAAGTTAAAATGCATTCCGCTTGATCAACTAACCATTTTGCATTGTCGCCAACGGCTTTTGCGTCAGCCGAAAGTTGTTCAAATGTGTCGTTATTCATAAAGTGCCAAAACTCACCGTCGGTATAAAGGTAAGTTAGATTCATATCAACCACGTCAGCAGCTTCAACCGATTCGCCAGATTTGAATGTTTTATCGACAGTTTTGCCTGAAAGTAATTTTTTAATTTTTACTCGGTTAATAGATTGTCCTTTACCCGGTTTATAAAATTCATTTTCAACAATAACGCATGGTTCGCCATCTTGCATTATTTTAAGACCGGCTTTAAACTCATTTGTACTATAAGACGCCATAAAAGCTCCAACTAAAATTCTGAATTACAAAAATGAGCCATATTATACAGCAAAAAATTGAACTACCAAATAATAAAGATAAATGGATTGTTGATCTTGCCAATGTTGTGACAGATATCAATATTTTATATTCTTATTTAGGATTGAATGCCGACACGGTTTCGAGCTCGATGCAGCAGGCAAGGAAGCAGTTCCCACTTCGGGTTCCTAGGGCTTTTATTAATCGAATGAAAAAAGGTGATAGTAATGACCCACTCTTGTTACAGGTGCTTTGTCATGAAGACGAGCTGTTAAACGTCAATGGTTATAGCCATGATCCACTGCAAGAGCAAGATAATACCATTCCTGGGTTGTTGCATAAATACCATAACCGTGCGCTATTAATCACAAAGACCGGTTGCGCAATTAATTGTCGTTACTGTTTTAGGCGGCATTTTCCTTATCATGATAATCAAAGCAGTAAGCAGAATCTTGTTATGGCACTTGAATATATTGCCAATCACCCTGAACTTGATGAGATTATCCTTTCAGGGGGGGATCCGTTAATGGCTAAAGATCATGAAATGGCGTTTTTGATAAGCGAGTTAGAAAAAATCCCTCACGTTAAACGGTTGCGCATTCATACGCGTTTAGCGGTGGTGATTCCGTCGCGTATTACGCCTAAGTTATGTCAGTTGTTTGCTAAAAGTCGGTTGCAATGTGTCGTGATTACTCACATTAATCATCCAAACGAGATTGATAACGATGTCGCTCAGGCCGTTTCGTTATTAAAAAAGCAGAGTGTGACAATGCTTAATCAAAGTGTTTTGTTAAAAAATGTGAATGATAATGCCGATGTGTTGGCAATGTTAAGTAATCGACTTTTTGATATTGGTATTTTACCTTATTACATTCATTTGTTAGATAAAGTACAAGGTGCGGCTCATTTTTGGATTGATGATGAGTCAGCTAAAGTTATTATGAAACAACTTGCCGAGCAAGTATCAGGTTATTTAGTGCCTAAACTAGCACGAGAAATTGGTGGTGAAAAAAGTAAGCAAGTACTCACTTTTTGGGGTTAGCCAATTAGGTTTTACTTTATAAAGTATAATGTTATAACTTGTTTATTCTTCTTTATTTCATCGCATGGTAATTAGATATTAATGGAATTTGTCTGTAAAAATCTCATTGACGAAAAATAAAATTGGTACTATAATTCCGACCTCTTTAATTAATGCTGTGGAGTTTTACTCTACGCCTTGTTGATAAATTAGATTTGGATATAAATCGTCATGAAACGCACATTTCAACCATCAGTATTAAAACGCAATAGAACTCACGGTTTCCGTGCTCGTATGGCTACTAAAAACGGTCGTCAAGTTCTTGCTCGCCGTCGTGCTAAAGGCCGTGTTCGTTTAACTGTTGCTAGCTAATTTAAAGTTGGGTGATTAAGCTCACTTTTCCTCGGGAGTTGCGTTTGTTAACTCCCTTTGATTTTAATTATGTCTTTCAAGAGTCTGTTCGAGTTGGCTCTCCGTTTCTTACCTTAGTTACACGAAAAAATACCTTAAATCATCCTCGATTAGGGTTTGCTATCGCTAAAAAACAGGTAAAACGAGCTCACGAACGTAATCGTATTAAGCGGCTTGCTAAAGAGTACTTTCGGCATCATCAACATCAGTTCCCTAATATTGATTTCATTCTGATGGCTAAACAACCTGTTATAGATTTAGATAATCAGCAAATTGTAGAAACACTTAATCAATTATGCCAACGAATCATCGCCAAGCAAAAGGATTAAATAAATTAATATTGATTATCAAATTGCATATTTGTGCATGTAAAGATATGATAGTTAATGTTTTTGTATTTTTTATTCGTGTCTATCAACGTGTTATTAGCCCTTTACTCGGGCCTAAATGTCGCTTTACACCGACATGTTCGCAGTATGCAATAATTGCATTAAGGCGCTTTGGATTAATAAAAGGTGGTTGGCTAACAGCGAAACGTGTATTAAAATGTCACCCCTTACATGAAGGAGGAGAAGATTTTGTTCCTCCCAAAACTAAAACCAATAGAGAAAAACACTAATGGGATCGCAACGTAATATTTTAGTCATTGTTTTACTTTTTGTATCTTTTTTTATTTGGAAAGCGTGGGAAGAAGACCATGCTCCAAAACCACCTATCGCTAATCAGTTGACGCAATCAGTCAATGACGATAATTCTATTGATATTTCAGCACAAGGTAAAACAATCACCGTGAAATCTGACGTATTGTCACTCACTATTAATACTTATGGCGGTGATGTCCAAGCTGCTCAATTATTAAAATATGAGCAAAAACTTCACTCAGGTACACCTTTTCAATTATTAACCTCTCGCCCTGATTTTATTTATATTGCGGAAAGTGGTTTAACGGGTAAAGACGGTCCTGATAACGCTATGCAAGGCTCAAAACGTCCAATCTATCAAACAGCACAAACCGAATATGTTTTAGCTGATGGTCAAAATGAATTGCGAGTACCATTAACGTATCAAGTTAATGGTGTTACTTATACTAAATATTATGTGTTGCATCGTGGTAATTATGCGGTTGGTGTTCAATATGATATTAATAACCAAAGTAGTGCGCCAGTTGAAGTTGCAATGTATGGTCAATTAAAACAAACTATTAAATTGCCTGATGATATCCAAACTGAAGGCGGTAGCGGTTTAGGGCAAAGTGCATTCCGTGGTACAGCTTACTCTAGTTCTAGTACTAATTATAGTAAATATAGCTTTGATGATATTAAAGATAAAGCATTAGCTGTTGAAACCCAAACCGGTTGGATTGCGATGTTGCAGCACTATTTTGCCTCGGCATGGGTGCCAGCTCAGGATAAAAATACTTTATTTTATTCCCGTACGTCGGTCAAAAGCACCCAAGCAGCTATTGGCTTCAAAGGTGAATCAACCGTTATTCAACCTGGACATACAGAAACGATTGATGCAAAATTGTGGTTGGGCCCAGAAATTCAAAGCCAATTAAAAGAGACAGCTAACCACCTAGATTTAGTTGTTGACTATGGTTGGTTATGGTTTTTGTCGCAACCTTTATTCTACTTACTGAAGTTTATCCATAGTTTTATTGGTAACTGGGGTTTTGCAATTATAGTTATTACATTTATTGTACGTGGTGTTTTGTTCCCATTAACACGTGCTCAATATCGTTCTATGGCTAAGATGAAAGTATTACAACCTCGAGTACAAGCCTTGAAAGAGCGTTATGGTGATGATCGACAAAAAATGAGTGTAGAAACAATGGCACTTTACAAACAAGAAAAAGTGAACCCATTAGGTGGATGTTTGCCATTGCTTATTCAAATGCCAATTTTCTTGTCTTTGTTCTATATGTTAGGTAATACGGTTGAACTGCGTCATGCGCCATTTGCACTTTGGATTCATGACTTATCAGCGCAAGATCCATATTATATCCTACCATTATTGATGGGGGGGACCATGTTCTTAATTCAGAAGATGTCACCAACACCTGTTACCGATCCACTACAACAAAAATTAATGACTTACATGCCATTAATCTTTACGGTATTTTTCTTGTGGTTTCCATCAGGCTTGGTTTTATATTATATTGTTAGTAATTTATTCACAATTGCTCAGCAGCGCATTATCTACTGGGAACTTGAGAAAAAAGGACTTCACGAAAAGAAAAAGAAATAATATAAATAAAGGAGGGGTAAAATCCTCCTTTTTCATTTTGGGTGGTTATAATGAATATACAGCAACAATTTAATTTAATAGGTAGTGAAATAGGTTATTGGTTTGTGAGTGCTAATGGTCGGTTATGGTTGCCGAATGGCGAAGTGCCTGTAGGTTGCGCTAAGGAGCTAGGTTTTACAAATCAACGTGCTCAACCAATTGGTGAATGGAATGGACAGGTTGCGTGGTTGATTTGTCATGATATGAAAAATGCTATGAGCTCAATTCGTTCATTACTTGATAGCAGTGATCTATCTTTATTTAATATGGCTGGTCGAGCTGTGCAACTTTCTGAATTTTATCGCTCCCATAAATATTGTGGATATTGTGGACATGAAATGTATATTAGTAGCACAGAATGGTGTTGTATGTGTGCTCACTGCAAAGAGCGTTATTATCCACAAATTTCGCCATCAATTATTGTAGCAATTCGCCATCAAAATAAAATTTTGTTAGCCAAGCATGTTAGGCATAATAAAGATAATTTATATACTGTTTTAGCAGGGTTTACTGAAATTGGTGAAACCATGGAAACAGCTGTTGAGCGTGAAGTTTTTGAAGAGTCGAAGCTTAAAATTAAAAATGTCCGTTATATTGGCTCCCAGCCTTGGCCTTTCCCAAATTCACTAATGATGGCTTATTTAGCTGATTATGATAGTGGTGAAATAATAGTAGATAAAAACGAGCTTGTTGAGGCAAATTGGTACCATTATACACAATTGCCTAAAATTCCTGAATATGGCACTATTGCAAGACGTTTAATAGAAGAGACGATTGCTTTGTGTCGTGAATATGATGAATTAGGACAAAATTAACCATATTCACTTTACTATCAATAGGCGTTAGGTTTATTGATACTCAATAGTACGAGTTAGCTCAACCGTTCCTGACTCAACCCCTGTTTTGACACAAATGGCTTTAGTCCAATCTTGATTTTCATTGTAGTTGTCGTAAGTACAGGTTTCAGTTAATTCAACTTCTTGTTCATTTTGGTTATTAATGATGATCTCACCATTTGAGGTTAACTGATATGTTTTGGTAATGGTCTTTTCTACTTGGTTATTTGTATTATAAATGATGTCTTTTTGTTGAGCTAAAATTGGAAACTTTGTTTTATCATCAACTAGAACATAGGCATTATATGAGACAAGTTCTACACGGTTATTTTCATATATAATCTGGTTGTTAAAAATAACATTATTCCCAGCAAAATGAGATAAAGTTGTTTCAACTAAATGTCCTTGCTCATCGAACTCAGAATTAGCGACAATATCACCGTCACTATCTTGTATTGTAAGGATATTTTTTTTTGTATCAAAAGTAATATTATATTGCTTTCGATTATTACCGAAAATATACTTAGCCGAATCATAATTCACTTCGCCATAAAGACCATCTAAATCATAATTAGCAACATAGCCTTGTATATTGTAGTTGATGATTTTATTTGACCCACTTCCCGTTATTTTTTGTTGTTTAATTAATTTATTATTTGGTAATAGCTCTGGCTCAGTATGAAAAAGATAACTATTAATAACTGCTGTTGGTAATTGAGCAAATGATTGTTCTGATATTTTTTTATCAGGTATTTTCTTATCGTCACAACCAGTAATTAATAATACACTGCTAATGACACATATGGATAAAATATTCTTTTTCATAAAACTGATTCCCACTTATCCTATTGTTTAAAAATATTTATAATAAAGAGTAAAATTGAGTAATTATTTATGTTCACACCAAGTGGCTAGCGCTTCACAATGCCAATATTTCATCATGTTGCACCAAATTGAACGCCATTTATGTACAGTATCACTGTGTAAACTAAGTATTGTTGCTATTTGTGAATTATTTTTATCCAAAACAAGCAGATCGATAAATTGTAACCATAATTCAGGTTTAGGAATACGATTTAAGCTAGTATTGCTTACAATATTAAAACTATTTCTACAGCGTTTACAGCGATAGCAAGTACGAGTTCCAATTTTGGCGGTTTCGTTAGAATCACAATGTATACAGGTTGGGTTTTGTTCATTTAGTAAAGCTGTGACTTTTGCTTTTATCGTTTTATATTGTTCTGCTAAGATTGGAATTAATGTGGCTTGTTTTTGTTGTGTATACCACTTATGTAATAATGGGTAATAAGTTTGAAGATAATTGATAATCGCACGTTCTCGGCGCATTACTTTTTCGAATGAAATTCCAAGATTTTTAGCAATATTGGTATAGCTAATATTTTTTATACGGCTAGTAAATATTGTTTCCAACCAATTAAATGGTATTAAGCGATTGAATGGTGTATTAGTTGAAGCGGTAAAATATTTATGGCAGTTTTTGCAATGATATGTTTTAGTTGGTTTTGAACGAATGATATAAAATTCTATTTTTTTGCAAAAAGGGCAAGATTCTGCATGTTGTAATATTATTTTTTGTAGTTCATGACGAAAAGCTTTAAATTCATCATGTAATTCATTTGGTATCAGCTCATCAATCATTTTTTATTTCCTTATTACTTATCTAATTAAATATTATCATTTTTTTACATAAACATATAGCATTCCTGAAACTTTTTTACATTTTATGTAAAGTAAAATCACTAACCTCTTATAAATGCTAACTTATTTTTAAGTATTAATTTTGTATTGTCGATACAAAAACAAAAAGATACATACGGCTAAATAATATGAGTTATAATACAATTTTTATATGCATGATATGTTAGAGCGGTAACTAAATGCTCCTTCCAATTTAGAAAGAGCAGTAATTACTTGTGTTGAATAAATATTATTCTTATTGGTGTAACCATCCAGCCACTTGTTTGGCAAAATAGGTTAAAATACCATCAGCGCCTGCACGTTTAAAACAGAGCAAAGACTCCATAATAGCCGATTTTTCATCTAACCAACCATTTTCAATTGCTGCTGTTAACATGGCATATTCGCCAGAAACTTGATAAGCAAAAGTAGGAACGGCAAAGGTTTCCTTTACTTTTTGCACGATATCAAGATAAGGCATGCCGGGCTTAACCATGACCATATCAGCACCTTCACTTAAATCTTGATAGATTTCTTGTAATGCTTCATTACTATTTGCAGGATCGAGCTGGTAGGTTTTTTTGTTTCCACCTTTTATATTTTGGGCTGAACCAACGGCATCACGAAATGGACCATAAAAACAAGATGCATATTTAGCTGAATAAGCCATAATTTGTGTATTAGTAAAGCCATGTTTTTCGAGTTCATTACGTATTGCGCCAATGCGTCCATCCATCATATCGCTTGGGGCAATAATATCGACACCTGCTTGGGCTTGTATTAACGCCTGTTTAACTAACGTTTCAACTGAGATATCATTTTGTACATAACCTTGTTCGTCAATAATGCCATCTTGTCCATGCGTGGTATAAGGATCTAGCGCAACATCAGTTAGTATTCCTAGCTCTGGAAATTCTTTTTTTAGTGCTCGAACAGCTTTTGGTACTAATCCATTTTCGTTATATGCTTCTTGCGCTAATAAAGATTTTTTTGATGCTTCAATAGCGGGAAATAGTGAAAGAACCGGAATTCCTAATTTGGCTACTTGCTCTGCTTCTTTTAATAGAATATCAATACTCATTCGATTAACGTTTGGCATTGAAGTTACAGGTTCTGTAACATTATTACCTTCAATAATAAAAACTGGATAAATTAAATCGTTTACCGTTAAACTATGTTCAGCAAGCATACGCCGACTAAATTCATAAGTACGATTACGACGTAAGCGGCGATGGGGATATAGTCCAGTTATTAATGATGGCATAAAAAACTCCTAATTATTTTTATAGATTTTATTTATTATCTGATGCTATATGTTGATTAGCAAATTAATTTGCTTTGTTACAATAATTCTATTTTTTACTTTACAAGATATATTGATTAGAGGTAAAATTGCGCACTAATTTATTCCCTTGTGATATTAAACAAATTTGAGGTGAGAGGCACATGCCAGTAATTAAAGTACGTGAAAATGAACCTTTTGATGTAGCATTACGTCGTTTTAAACGTTCTTGCGAAAAAGCAGGAATTTTAGCGGAAGTTCGTAATCGTGAATTTTACGAAAAACCAACCACAGTTCGTAAACGCGCAAAAGCAGCTGCGGTTAAGCGTCATGCTAAAAAATTAGAAAGAGAAAACGCTCGTCGTACTCGTCTATATTAATATTTTTGAGATTATTTATACTGAAAATTAGAATTGATATTAAAAATCAATTTATTACCTTTTTAATATAAAGAATTCTAACAAGCCGTATTTTTGATACGGCTTGTTGTCTTTCTATAACACCATAATTGGTTAAAATTTTATCATGAAAGGTCTTATTCCTCGCGATTTCATCTTAGATCTAATTGCTCGAACTAACATTCTTGATGTGATTAGTAAACGGGTTAAAATGAAAAAAAAAGGGAATAATTATTTTGGTTGTTGCCCTTTTCATGATGAGAAAACAGCCTCTTTTTCTCTTAATGAAAAAAAACAGATCTATTACTGTTTTGGCTGTGGCGCATCGGGATCTGTTGTTAATTTTTTAATGCAATATGAGCACCTATCTTTTCCTGAAGCAATTGAAGAATTGGCTAGTATGCAGGGGATTCGGATCCCTTATGTCGACAACGAAAACAATCAAATCGATCAATCAAAACATATTGCGTCTCGAAATGTTCGTCGTGATTTGTATGCTTTAATGGATAAAATCACAGCTTTTTATCAGCAACAATTAACATTGCCAACATCCATTAATGCTCAAAAATATCTTAAGCAACGAGGACTTAACGACGAAATTATACAACGCTATAAAATTGGATTTTCGCCTAATGATTGGCGATTAACTTTACAAAATGTAGTTAAAACAAAAGCCGAAGAAGAACTTTATGAACAAGCTGGCATGTTAGTTACCAATGATAGTGGTAATCAATATGACCGCTTTCGTGGGCGAATTATGTTTCCTATTCGTGATAGACAAGGAAATGTTATAGCATTTGGTGGTCGAACTATCATTAATGATCCGGCAAAATATATGAATTCCCCAGAAACGCCGATTTTTCATAAAGGCTTTCAACTTTACGGATTTTATGAAACGCTAGAAGTTAATCGTAATCCTCAGCAATTGATCGTTGTTGAAGGTTATATGGATGTAGTTTCACTAGCCCAATATGGTATTGATTATGCTGTAGCTGCTTTAGGTACGGCAACATCTGAAGAGCATATTAAATTATTGTTTAGAGCAACCGATTCGGTAATATTTTGTTATGACGGTGATAACGCGGGGCGAAGTGCAGCCTGGCGAGCACTTAATGTGTTATTGCCTTGTTTAATTGATGGTAAAAAAATTGCTTTTGCATTTTTGCCACAAGATGAAGATCCAGATAGTTTTGTGCGTAAAATTGGTAAAGAAGGATTTGAAAATTATTTAAGTGAAGCCCCAAATTTATCAAAATTTTTATTTGATGAGATTTTAAAACAGGTCGACTTAAAAACTCCTGAAGGTAAAGCTAAATTGAGCTCTTTAGCTTTACCGTTACTTGATCAAATTAAAGCAAAAACCTTTAGATTAAATTTATTACAACAACTTGGTAATTATTTAGGTTTACTTGATGTATCTCAACTAGAACAATTAATGCTTGAAAATCGATCTAAAGGTGATGATAAGGCAAATGAAAAAGCGCCTGTATCACAAATGAAACTAACTACGATGCGTATTTTGATCGGTTTATTACTTCAATACCCTAATCTTGCTGAGCAAGTTTCTGATATAAATGTGATTCGTCAAGTTAAAATGGCAGGTATAGAGATCTTTATTGAATTACTTGAATTATGCCAACGTCACCCTAATATAACAACAGCACAAATATTAACAGAGTTTATAGATAGACCGTTTTATAAACAATTAATTCGTTTATCAACATGGGAGTGTCATTATCAAGATGAGCAAATAGATGCAACATTTTCACATACTTTAAGAGAGTTGTATGATAATATACTCGCCCAAAGGCAAGATGAACTGATCGCAAAAGAGAGAGTCTCCGGCTTAAGTACCGCAGAGAAAAAAGAATTGGCGACTTTAATACTTGTTTTATCAAAAAAAGACTAAATATATAGTGTAGATGTAGTCTTCTAATATTGTTCTACATCTATAATATAGATGACCAAATAACTAAAGTGGATACCTTTTATGGAGCAAAATTCTCAATCACAGTTAAAACTCTTGATCATCCGAGGTAAGGAGCTAGGATACTTGACCTATGCTGATGTCAACGATCACTTGCCAGAAGAGATTATTGATTCAGATCAGATTGAAGATATTATCCAAATGATCAATGATATGGGGATTCAAGTTCTTGAAGAAGCCCCTGATTCTGATGAGTTATTACTTTCAGATAATGTCCCTGATGAAGAAGCCGTTGAGGCAGCTACAGCATTAGTGTTATCTAATGTTGAGTCAGAAATTGGTAGAACAACCGATCCTGTTCGTATGTATATGCGCGAAATGGGTGCTGTTGAATTGTTGACTCGCGAAGGTGAGATCGATATTGCTAAACGTATTGAAGATGGCATTAATCAAGTGCAAACTTCAGTATCAGAATATCCTGAGGCTATTACTTATCTTTTAGAGCAATATAATTTAATTGAAAGTGGGCAGGTTCGCTTATCTGATTTGATCACAGGGTTTGTTGATCCAAATGCGGAAGAAGTTGCTGAGCAATTGCCGGAAGATTTAGAGGTTAGCAGTGCTGAAATTGAAATAGATGATAGTGACGATGATAATGAAGATGAAGAAAGTGATTCTTCAACTGATGACGATGCTTCTATCGATCCTGAAGTTGCAAAAGCTAAATTTGCCGAATTAAAAGAGCAACATGATAAAACGTCTGATGCCATCAAAAAATATGGACGTGCTCATAAAAAAGCGCAAAAAGAGATAGAAAATCTATCAGAGATCTTTAAACAATTCCGTTTAGTTGCTAAACAATTTGATATTCTTGTCAATAACATGAGAAGCATGATGGAGCGTGTTAGAACTCATGAACGTGCAATTATGAAGATCTGTGTTGAGCAATGTAAAATGCCGAAAAAGCAATTTATGACGTATTTTACTGGTAACGAAAATAACATGGATTGGTTTAAGAAAGCGTTAACTTCAAAAAATGCGTTTGCAGCTAATTTAACAGATTTTGAAAATCAAATTGCTGCTCAAGTTGATTTGTTACAACAAATCGAAACTGAAACAAGCCTTTCTATTGAGCAAATTAAAGATATTAATCGCCGTATGTCTATTGGTGAAGCTAAAGCTCGTCGAGCTAAAAAGGAAATGGTTGAGGCTAACTTACGGCTAGTTATTTCTATTGCAAAAAAATATACCAATCGAGGATTACAATTTTTAGATCTTATCCAAGAAGGTAATATTGGCTTGATGAAAGCAGTTGATAAATTTGAATATCGTCGTGGTTATAAATTCTCAACTTATGCAACTTGGTGGATAAGACAAGCGATTACTCGTTCTATAGCTGACCAAGCAAGAACAATCCGTATTCCGGTACATATGATTGAAACAATTAATAAGTTAAATCGTATTTCTCGCCAAATGTTACAGGAAATAGGTCGTGAACCAACACCTGAAGAGTTATCTGAACGCATGCAAATGCCTGAAGATAAAATTCGTAAAGTGCTTAAAATTGCTAAAGAGCCAATTTCGATGGAAACACCGGTTGGTGATGATGAAGATTCGCATTTAGGTGATTTTATTGAAGATACTGCACTTGAGCAACCGCTAGATGCGGCGACCTCTGAGAGTTTACGTAGTGCTACGCGTGATATTTTATCAGGATTAACACCAAGAGAAGCAAAAGTGTTACGTATGCGATTTGGTATTGATATGAATACTGACCACACATTGGAAGAAGTTGGTAAGCAATTTGATGTAACACGTGAACGTATCCGTCAAATTGAGGCTAAGGCGCTGAGAAAATTACGTCATCCAAGTCGATCTGATGTGCTTCGCAGTTTTTTAGAATAAATTTTATCTTTCTTGTATATCGCCACTTTTGTGGCGATTTTTTTATTCTTGTTAATCAAAGATACTAAAAATCATGAATATATTTCAACGTGTTAAGATTGATTCATTCTTATTGATTCTAATTTGTGTTGTGATTACAGCTAGCTTTTTTCCTTGTCAAGGACAGGCTAAAACAGTTTTTGAATACCTTACAACTTTTGCTATTGGCTTGCTATTTTTTATGCATGGAGCAAAACTTTCTTTTCAAGCAATTGTCTCTGGTATAAAAAATTGGCGATTACATTTGTTAATATTTACAACTACATTTGTAATATTCCCAGTTTTAGGCATGATGATGCAGTTACTAGTACCCACTTTTTTATCGCATGATATTTATTTAGGTTTTGTTTATCTTTGTGTTTTACCAGCAACAGTGCAGTCTGCAATAGCATTTACTTCAATAGCTAAAGGTAATGTGGCAGCAGCTATTTGCAGTGCCTCAGCATCAACATTATTGGGGGTTTTTATTACTCCGCTTTTAGTTGGATTGTTAATACATACTCAAACTTCGGCATCAATGAACATAATTGATGCTATTACCTCTATTATGCTAAAACTGATGTTGCCTTTTGTTGTTGGGCATTTATCTAGACGTTTTATTGGTAAATGGATAGATAAGTATAAAAATATTATTTCTAAAACAGATCGTTTGTCGATTTTGTTAGTGGTTTATGTCGCTTTTAGTGATGCGGTCGTTAATGGTATATGGTCGCAAGTTGGTTTTTTAGCTTTGTTAAATATTATATTTTTCTCAATTATTCTGTTAGTTATAGTTTTATTTATTACCACCTATAGCGCAAGATTTTTTGGTTTTAGTAAAGAAGATGAGATCACAATTGTATTTTGTGGTTCAAAAAAGAGCCTAGCAAGTGGCATTCCAATGGCAAGTGTTATCTTCCCTATGTCGATGATGGGTATTTTGATACTACCTTTAATGATCTTCCATCAAATCCAATTAATGATTTGTGCTTTTTTGGCTGCACGTTATGCTAAACGAAAAATATAAAAATTGTTTTGCTCATTAGCTTATTCTCAAGGATAATAGCGGTGCTAATTAACAACAGAAAGATATATTATGTTTCATCTATTTGCTGATTTAGAATTTTCAACCATTATATTATTAGTCTTAGCTTTACTTTTTGTACTCTTTTATGAGGCTATTAATGGATTTCATGATACTGCTAATGCTGTTGCCACTGTTATTTATACAAGGGCATTGAAAGAACAACTTGCAGTTTTTATGGCCGGAGTATTTAATTTCTTTGGCGTACTACTTGGTGGGCTTAGTGTGGCTTATGCCATTGTGCATTTGTTACCAACTGATTTATTACTTAATGTAAGCTCTACTCATGGGCTTGCTATGGTCTTTTCTATTTTATTTGCAGCAATCATTTGGAATTTAGGTACTTGGTATGTTGGTATTCCTGCATCAAGTTCACATACTTTAATTGGTTCTATTATTGGAGTAGCACTTGCAAATGCATTGGTTATGGATACATCAATTATTGACGCACTTAATATTCCTAAGATGATTCAAATCTTTTTATCCTTGATTGTTTCACCAATAGTTGGTCTTGTTATTGCTGGGTTAATGATCTTTTTTCTACGTAAGTATTGGACACGTAAAGGACAAAGTAAAAAGAGTAGTAAAAAAAGAGAACGCATCTTTATGACTCCAGAGCAGCGAGAAAAACTTTATGGTAAGAAAAAGCCGCCATTTTGGATCCGGATAATGCTTATTATCTCAGCTGCAGGTGTGAGTTTTTCTCATGGTGCTAATGATGGACAAAAAGGTATTGGTTTATTAATGTTAGTATTAATGGGTATTGCTCCTGCTGGCTTTATTGTTAATATGAATGCGTCTACCTATGATATTACTAACACTCGTAATGCTATTGACAATATTCAGGAGTACTTTATTACTCACAATGATGATCTAACTACGATAATAGGTAAACAACCTGCATTAGACACAAGTATTCCAGAAGACGATTTGAATAAGTATCATTGTGACTATTCACATTCATTTATCACACTGGGTATTGCTCATAATTTATTTAATAAAATCAATAATTATGAATCGCTCACTGTTGAACAACGTTCACAAGCTAGACGCATATTATTATGTTTATCGGATACTGTTTCGCATGTTGCTAAACAAGCTAATGTAACAGCAGAGGAAAAACAATATCTGAAATCTTTGAATAACGATTTACTTAAAACTGTTGAATATGCGCCGATTTGGATCATTATTTCGGTAGCTTCAGCGCTAGCAATTGGAACAATGATAGGCTGGCGTCGTGTAGCTATTACTATTGGTGAAAAAATTGGTAAAAAAGGAATGACTTACGCACAGGGTGTGTCTGCACAAATCACTACGGCTTTATCAATTGGGATTGCAAGTTATACTGGAATGCCTGTATCAACAACTCAAGTTCTTTCTTCATCTGTGGCTGGTACAATGATTGTTGATGGTGGTGGCGTTCAAAGTAAGACCATTAAAAATATTGCGTTAACTTGGATTTTAACACTTCCAATTTCAATTTTGTTATCTGGGTCACTTTTTTGGCTTGCTCAAAAATTGATTTAGTAGTAAAAGTAGAGTACTGGCTTAATTTACTTGAGCGTTAAAAATAGGAAGGAGAAAAGTATCATGGCTTATAAACATATATTAGTTGCAGTTGATTTGTCACCTGAAAGTGAAGTACTTGTCGAAAAAGCCGTTTCTATGGCTAGGCCATATAATGCTCAGATATCATTGATTCATGTTGGTATTAATTATTCGGATCTTTATACTGGTTTAGTTGATATTAATATGAATGATATGAAAGACCGAATTACTGAAGATGCACATATTGCATTAAATAAACTAGCCAATGATGCAGGCTATCCTATTGCTCATACTCTTTCTGGGAATGGCGAATTTGACCAAGTATTAATCGAAGCAATTCATGAATACGGCGCTGATCTTGTCGTGTGTGGTCATCATCAGGACTTTTGGAGTAAGTTGATGTCTTCTGCTCGTCAACTTATCAATAATACACATATTGATACCTTGATTGTTCCGCTAAAAGATGAAGAACCAGCTGAAGAACCTGCTAAATGAAGTATTAAATATCAACCCGCTTAATTAGCGGGTTTTTTTTATAGATATTAGATAGTTTTTTGTAAAAAACTTTCAGGTAACTATGTGTTTCAGTATATTTTTATTTACTACTTTTTGTTTGTGCATATAGTCGTTTATCGAAATATACTCTAATTTTAACTTAGTTTATAAGGGGATTTAATATGAATATAGCTTTGGTTACAGGTGCATCCTCTGGATTTGGGCAAGCTATTTGTCGTAAGCTTATAGCAGATGGTTATAAAGTTGTAGGCGTAGCTAGACGTGCAAATAAACTACAAAACCTTGCAGATGAATTAGGTGCTAATTTCTTTTCATTACCATTAGATATAACTAAAAAAGATGCAGTAAATACTATTTTATTGCAACTACCAAATGAATTTAAGCCCATAGATATTTTAATAAATAATGCAGGTCTAGCATTAGGTTTAGAACCTGCTTATGAAGCAAATTATAACGATTGGGAAACAATGATTGAAACTAATATTATTGGGCTAGTAAATCTAACTCGACAAATTTTACCAGAAATGGTTGAGCGCAATTTTGGTTATATTATTAATCTTGGATCTGTAGCTGGTACTTATGCTTATAAAGGCGGAAATGTTTATGGTGCATCTAAAGCTTTTGTTAAACAATTTAGTGCTAATTTGCGTACAGATTTATTAGGGAAAAAGGTTAGAGTTACTAATATCGAACCGGGATTATGTGGTGGTACAGAGTTTTCAAATGTTCGCTTTCATGGCGATAACCAGAAGGCAGCACAGGTTTATCAAGGTGTTGAATTTATTACTCCTGAAGATATAGCTAATACTGTCTCTTGGTTAATTAATACACCGAATCATTTTAATGTCAATTCAATGGAAATAATGCCTGTTGCACAAGCATCGGCAGGATTATCTGTTTGTAAAGAGGCCAAATAATATAACTTTTATTATTAAGTTTTTTCCGTTGATTTTTAGTGAAAATTAAAAAAATTTGTTTGGCAAACAAAATAGACTTGCACTTATGCTAATGGATTGTTATTCTTTCTTCTTGTAATTTTGATTGAGGTTTATGGCAATGACATTTTCTGAAGTAACGAAAACATTTGCGACAAGTTTGCCTGGCACTGATAGTTATGTAAAGCTAAGAAAGGCAATGAGAGCACTAATTCAAGAAGATCCAAAAAATGCATCGGTTTATTTTTTGATTTTTGGATTTGCTCGTACATATGTTATGTTATATGAAGATCAAGAAGTATCGCCGCAATTTGCCGAAGATAATCAAAAGCTAATGTTATCGTATCTTAATATTTTAGATGAAGCATTAAAAAAACAAGATGAAAAGTGCATATATCAAGCATTGAATAAAGTTGTTAATGAATACGAAAATAGCAAAAAGGTTTTTTAAAATTACAGCCTGACATGAAAATGTCGGGCTGTTTTATTTTTAGTTTAATTAAATATTTCTTAGGAAAGATCATGATAATTTTAGTTAATATGACAGGAATTATTAGCACCTTAGGTACTATTATGCGATCTAGGGCGGGTTGATTTTTTCAATAAATATTAAAAAACCCGCCCCCTAAAGGCGGGTTTTTATTTTGCATGGAAATAAAGTAGTTAACCTGTGCAAAAAAATTAAAAATGAAATTAGCATGAATAAGACTACAAGATTTTCGATACCTATAAATAAGTTCTAAAAACTATAATTATAGATAGTAATGGGCATAAACTAAGATAATAAGTAAGGTGTGATATGAAAGTTTTAAAATTTGGAGGAACATCTGTTGCTAACGCAGAACGCTTTTTGCGAGTTGCAGAAATTATTGAAAATAATGCTAAACAGGAGCAAACCGCTACTGTTTTATCGGCACCTGCTAAAATTACCAACCATTTAGTAGCCATGGTTGAAAAAACGGTTGATGGGCAAGATATCAAAAGTAACATTTATGATGCTGAAAAGATATTTGCGGATCTATTAGCTGGTCTTGCAAAAGCTCAACCTAATTTTGCTTATGAAGAGATGAAGCATTTTGCTCTTAATGAATTAAATCATATTAAGCAATTACTTGAAGGTATCCGTTTACTCGGTCAATGTCCTGATAGTATTAATGCATCAATTATTTGTCGTGGAGAAAAGCTATCAATTGCTATTATGCAAGAACTTCTCAAAGCAAGAGGCCATACGATCACGGTAATAGATCCTGTTGCTATGCTTATTGCAGAAGGTGATTATTTAGAATCGACTGTTAATATACCTGAATCGACTCATCGAATTGCTGAAATGCACATTCCACAAGACAATTTTATTCTAATGCCCGGTTTTACCGCCGGTAATGAAAAAGGTGAATTAGTTGTGCTTGGGCGAAATGGTTCTGATTATTCTGCAGCCGTATTAGCAGCTTGTTTAAGAGCAAATAGCTGTGAAATATGGACCGATGTTGATGGAGTTTATACTTGTGATCCCCGTATTGTACCAGATGCCAAATTACTAAAAACAATGTCTTATCAAGAGGCGATGGAACTTTCATATTTTGGAGCCAAAGTGCTTCATCCAAGAACTATTTTACCTATTGCCCAATTTCAGATTCCTTGTTTAATCAAAAATACAAATAATCCTGATGCGCCAGGCACATTAATTGGTGCTAATATTGTTGACTCAACCACACCTGTAAAAGGTATTACCAATTTAAATAACATGGCAATGATCAATGTTTCAGGTCCAGGATTAAAAGGTATGGTTGGTATGTCGGCACGTGTTTTTTCTGCGATGTCTTATGCTGGCATTTCAGTTGTACTTATTACTCAATCATCATCTGAATACAGCATTAGTTTTTGTGTGCCACAAACAGAACTTTATCGTGCAGAAGAAGCTTTAAGTGATGAATTTTTCTTAGAATTAAAAGATGGATTACTTGAACCGATCGAGGTGATTGAAAGGCTTGCTATTATCTCTGTAGTGGGCGATGGCATGCGGACCTTACGTGGTTTATCAGCTAATTTCTTTACAGCATTAGCCAGAGCTAATATTAATATTGTTGCTATAGCACAAGGTTCATCTGAACGCTCAATTTCAGTCGTTGTTGATAATGATGTTGCCGTTATGGGAGTGCGAGTCACCCACCAAATGTTGTTTGGTACCGATAAAATGCTAGATGTTTTTGTTATTGGCGTTGGTGGGGTCGGTGGTGCGCTTGTCGACCAAATCGGACGTCAACAGAAATGGCTCAAAAATAAACAGATTGATTTACGAGTATGTGGCTTGTTTAACTCTAAGCACAGCATAACCCATCGAGACGGTATTGAGCTTAGTAATTGGCGTGATCAAATCAAACAGAGTGATACTAAATATTCATTAGATAGTATTATTGAGTTTGCCAAATCTAATCGATTACTTAATCCGATTCTCGTTGATTGTACTTCTAGTAGCGAAGTATCTGATAAATACGCTGATTTTTTAGCTAATGGCTTTCATGTCGTTACACCAAATAAAAAAGCAAATACTAGCTCAATGGCCTACTATTTACGCTTACGCCAAGAAGCTGCAAAAAGTAAGCGTAAATTCCAATATGATACCAATGTAGGGGCTGGGTTACCGGTAATTGAAAATCTTCAAAATCTACTTAATGCAGGTGATGAGTTAATCAAGTTTTCGGGAATTCTATCTGGATCGCTTTCTTTTATATTTGGTAAACTTGATGAAGGCATGTCACTGTCTGAAGCAACTAAATTGGCTAAAGAGAAAGGTTTTACTGAACCTGATCCTCGAGACGATCTATCTGGAACCGATGTAGCTAGAAAGTTACTTATTTTAGCTAGAGAATCAGGTTTACAATTAGAATTGGATCAAATCAATGTCGAATCCGTATTACCTCCTGAATATGCACAAGGTAGCATTGATGATTTCATGACCAAATTACCGCAGTTAGATGCACAGTTTAAAGCAAAATCTGAACAAGCAGCAAAAGGAGGTAAAGTTCTACGTTATGTGGGTAGCATAGAAAACCATCAATGCAGTGTTAGAATTGAAGCTGTCGATAGTGAAGATCCTCTTTATAAAGTCAAAAATGGCGAAAATGCCTTAGCTTTTTATACTCGTTATTATCAACCTATTCCTCTTGTATTACGTGGTTATGGTGCTGGTAATGATGTTACTGCAGCAGGTGTTTTTGCTGATATTTTACGTACAACATCAGGTAAAATCGGAGGTTAAATGAGTCATAAATCTTTAACCGTTTATGCGCCTGCATCAATGGCTAATATTAGCGTTGGTTTTGATATATTGGGCGCAGCAATTAGCCCAATTAATGGCACTATGCTTGGTGACTGTATTACCGTTGAATCTGCTAACGAATTTTCCCTTACTAGCAAAGGTCAATTTGTCCAAAAACTACCACGTGATCCAAAATGTAATATTGTATTTCAATGTTGGCAGCGATTTTGTCAAGCAATGGGCAAAACTTTACCTGTTAGTATGACTCTTGAAAAAAATATGCCAATTGGCTCTGGTTTAGGTTCAAGTGCGTGCTCAGTAGTTGGTGCATTGGTTGCATTAAATGAGTTTTTTGATAAACCTTTTAATGAATTTGAAATGTTATCCATGATGGGAGAACTTGAAGGTCGTATTTCGGGCAGTGTGCATTATGATAATGTTGCGCCCTGCTATTTAGGTGGGATGCAACTTATTCTTAATGAGATGGGTATAATTAGTGAGTCGATTCCGCATTTTGATGATTGGTATTGGGTGATGGCATATCCAGGCATAAAGGTATCAACAGCTGAAGCACGTGCAATTTTACCTGCTCAATATCAAAGGTCTGATTGTATAGCACATGGTCGCTATGTGGGGGGATTTTTGCATGCTTGTTATACCAAACAACCTAAGCTGGCTGCCACAATGCTTTTTGATAATATTGCTGAGCCTTATCGTAAACAATTATTACCTAATTTTGATGAAACTCAAAAACGGGTTAAGCAACTTGGTGCTTTGTCATCGGGGATTTCAGGTTCAGGGCCAACAATGTTTGTGATTGCAGATAAACTTGAAACAGCTCAGCAAATTGAATTATTACTTAAAAAATATTATTTGCAAAATGATGAAGGTTTTACTCATATTTGTAAAATTGATACTCAAGGAACAAGAGTTATTTGATGTTTACTATAAAAAGTAGAGTT
Organism: Gilliamella intestini; assembly: GCF_900094935.1. GTDB lineage: Bacteria > Pseudomonadota > Gammaproteobacteria > Enterobacterales > Orbaceae > Gilliamella > Gilliamella intestini. The sequence continues at coordinate 23,414 of NZ_FMBA01000012.1, read as the reverse complement.
AAATATAACAAAAATGACAACTATTATTGAACAAGTTGATATTACGAAGAGTGAAATATTACAGCATAAAGATAACCGGAAAATATTATGAAATTATATAACTTAAAAGATCATTCCCAGCAAGTTAGCTTTGCACAAGCAGTTCAACAAGGATTAGGAAGAGGACAAGGTTTATTCTTTCCTCAACAATTACCTAAATTTTCATCAGCCGAAATTGAGTCGTTATTAAAACTTGATTTCATTTCTCGAAGTGCCAGGATCTTATCTGCTTTTATTGGTGATGAAATTAGCAGTGATGATATGCATAGACTTGTTAAAAATGCATTTCAATTCCCTGCTCCAGTAACTTCTGTGGAAGCAGATATTGGTTCATTAGAACTATATCATGGACCAACATTAGCATTTAAAGATTTTGGTGGACGCTTTATGGCGCAAGCTTTAGTGCAAGTTGCTGCTGACAAAAAAATTACTATTTTGACTGCTACTTCTGGCGATACTGGTGCGGCTGTTGCTCATGCGTTTTATCATTTACCAAATATTCGCGTCGTGATTTTATACCCAGAAGGTAAAATTAGTCCATTACAAGAAAAGTTATTTTGTACTTTAGGTGATAATATACATACAATTGCTATTCAAAGTGACTTTGATGCGTGTCAAGCCTTAGTTAAAAAAGCATTTGATGATGAAGATTTGAAAAAAACAATAGGTTTAAACTCCGCTAACTCAATTAATATTAGCCGATTATTAGCACAAATCTGTTACTATTTTGAAGCTTTTGCACAACTCACATCACCCCAACGTGAACAACTGGTTATTTCTGTGCCGAGTGGCAATTTTGGTGACTTAACAGCTGGTCTACTTGCGAAAACAATGGGGTTACCTATTAAACGCTTTATTGCCGCAACGAATGCCAATGATACAGTACCTCGTTATTTAGAAACCGGTAAGTGGGAACCTCACGCAACCATTGCAACATTATCAAATGCAATGGATGTAAGCCAACCAAATAACTGGCCACGTATCGAAGAGATTTACAAGCGTGAGGGATGGGATCTTAAATCACTCGGTCATGCTACTGTTTCGGATGAAGTTGCAAAGCAAACTGTTTGTGAACTTGATCAAAAAGGTTACTTATCTGAACCTCATGGTGCAATTGCTTATCGAGCACTGCGTGATCAGTTACAAGAGGGTGAATATGGACTATTTTTAGGTACGGCACATCCTGCTAAATTTAAAGAAGTGGTTGAAGATATTTTAGGTAAATCAGTTCCATTGCCTAAAGAGTTAGCAGAGCGAGCTGATATGACGTTACTTTCTCATTGTATGCCTGATGATTTTGCTAAATTAAGGGATTTTTTAACTAATTTATATGTATAGAACCCTCGTATTTATTACCGTAATTTAATAAATTACGGTAATATGCAAAAATAATTCCGTATTTTTTTCTGTAATAGTCTTTGCTTGATATGACATTTGGATTGTTTTATAACACAAAAAGGAGAGTCAGAAATGAATCAAACCGCCAAAATCATTAAACCTAAATTAGGACAGCTAGAATTAGCTAAGCAACTCGGTAACGTTCAACAAGCTTGCAAAGTCATGGGATACAGTCGAGATAGCTATTTATCGCTTTAAAAAACTGTATGAGCAAGGGGGTGAGCTCGCGCTTCAAGAAATCAGTCGTAAAAAGCCTATCTTTGACAATGAACAAGTGCCACTTTTACGCTGTCAAAGAAAGGAAGCACTTTATCATTGAGCATATCGGCAGCAATCAGACTGTTTTTCTCGGTATAGACTTTAGCAAAAGCGAGTCTGGAATAGGTATCAATAAATGTTTGTTGGTATATTTTCCCTATACCTTTAATATG
>NZ_FMBA01000012.1:8076-21091 GCF_900094935.1 Gilliamella intestini | reverse complement strand
AGTCCTAATTTAGGTTTAATGATTTTGGCGGTTTGATTCATTTCTGACTCTCCTTTTTGTGTTATAAAATAACTTAAATGTCAGATTAAGTAAAGATTATTACAAATACATCAATGTTTTACATGGCAGTAGGATTTTAAATATGAAACATTTTTATAACAACTCAACACAATCATTTTATATAGATGAAATTAACGAAATACCAGCTGATTCTATTGAAATCACAGCTGAACAACATAATGAATTGTATTTAGCAATAAACGCAGGCTGCATTATATTTGACGATTTAACGTACTCTGATGCGCCACCTTCATCATTTCATAAATGGAACAAGAAAAATAAGAAATGGATTTTAGATGAAGATGCAAAAAATGAACATCTCATCAAAAGTAATCAAAATTTAAAAAACTCGCTAATCAATGAAGCTAATGAAAAAATATCGTTACTTCAAGATATCATTGATTTAGATATGCAAGAAGCCGACGAAGAAGCGCAGTTAAAAGCGTGGAAAAAATATCGCATTTTAGTTACTCGTGTTGATGCGTCAGATGTTAATGCTGTGTTTCCAGTTAAGCCTGAATAATCAAAACACACTATCAATCTTCAACCAACAATACTCAACAGCGTCTTCTAACATCACAAAATCGGCGATATCGTATAGTGTTTTCTGTGTTTGATAGAACACGTAATTGTGATCTTCTTCGTTGTTGATAATGTAGCATTCGCCCGATAGCTCAATTTCAAAATCTTCGGGCGTATGTAAATTGGTAGTGTGTAGCTTATTGTTATCATGATGAGCAAAAGTGAATTTTTAAAATTATTTTATGTTGAATTTTTTGGATGTGAACTGTTGAGATGAAGCCATAAAACACTCTGGAAAAAAATGCACGTGTATTTCACGTGCATTTTTATGTCCTGGTATAGTCTATTTTGAGTCAGTTTTATGTATAAATAAACAGTGACTTTATTTTATAACTCTTTGATTTTATTGGTTGTTTTATTTTGATAGGTGGTGGAGCTGGCGGGAGTTGAACCCGCGTCCGAAATCTCTACATCCTCGGTACTACATGCGTAGTTTGTTTTTGAATTTCATCTACCCGCTGCGAACAAACACGCTACTGATAGACTAGCTTGATTAAGTTTAATGCTTTCGCCCCAAGCAAGGCTTCCACACGATCTCGTTTGGGTTTGACTCCTCTTGATCCCCGTCCTACGAGCAGAGGCTAGGGAGAGAAGGCTCTATACAGGTTATTAAGCTGCTAGTGCGTAATTTTCGTCGTTTGCGACTATTTTTTTGCGGTTTATTTACGAGGCCTACCGCACCTCGGCATGCACCTTGGGTTTCGCAAATCCCGTCGAATCCAGAATCAGCCCCAATTATGATTGATAATTAAATACAATATCGCAGCATTATAGGTGAATTCAATATTAAATACAAGTTAGCCTATTTTAGGATTAATTTTTATAGCACTATATTACTATTATTTTTAGTTTTGTTAAAAACTTTCAGGAAAGCTATACATTTAAGTATAAAAATAATTTTTTTTGCAATTAAATCAAAGGTATTAATTATTTAACAACCTTTGATTATTATTAATAACTGATAGTCATATTTATAACTTAATTTGCAAATAGACAAAAAAATTTATAACAATTATTAACAATAAAATCAATATATTAGAAAAAATAAGACAAAATACATGAAAATTATCTAAATTTGAATTGAACTTTTATGCATTTAGTTTGTCTATATTAAAAGATTAAGTTTTTCATTTTTTGCCTTCCACTCGAATTATCGGGTGGTTTTTTTTAGCTTCTATATTTTCAGTTTAAGTACTTTTTATCATTTTTTTATTATTCTTGCTTAATTTGCTCTTTATAATATAAATAATAAGCCCCACGAGAAACCATTCGAAGTTGAAATATAAGATTTTCAATTAATTCTTGACGCTGTTCTATGTCAAAATCAATCGCTTCAGCGCCTGCATTAAACGCTATAGTGACCATTGCTTCCGCTTGAGCTTCATTATAACGATGAGGCATTTTGTTAGCATTATCGAGATAATCAACAAGTTCGACAATAAAGTGTTGAATTTCACGAGCAATAGCTGAACGAAATGCCGAAGAGGTTCCCGCCTTTTCACGAAGAAGCAATAAAAATACTTTTGGATTTTTATCAATAAATTCAATAAAGGTAGTAACAGATGTCCGTAGTACACTACCACCTTTTTCAATACGCTTACGTGCTTGACGCAACAATTGCCGAAGTGTTAAACCACTTTCATCAACCATCGCTAAACCTAATTCATCCATATCACGAAAATGGCGGTAAAATGAAGTAGCTGCAATACCCGCTTCACGCGCTACTTCTCGCAGACTTAGACTAGCAAAACCTTGCTCAGCATTTAGTTGATTAAATGCAGCGTCAATTAAAGTACGGCGGGTTCTTTCTTTTTGTTGAGCTCGAACACCGCCACCGTTCTTGATATTTTTCATTTAATAGCTCAATCCTAGTCGTTTAAATGTAATCTACTATTAATTTGTTGATTTTAACAATTGCTCTTTTTCAGCAAGCACTTTGGGCATATGCTCACGAATAGTTTTAGCTATTGTTTCATAACGAGAACGTAATGGTGAACCAGGGCGATAAATCAACATAATACTGCGTGATGGTACTGGATCTGTACATGGGATATAGCAAATATTATCACGAACTCGCTCATTAGGTGCGGCAAGTTCTGGAAATAAAGTAATACCCCTTCCAGCAGAAATCATGCTTCTAAGCGTTTCAAGGCTCGTTGCTTTGAACTGTTTATCTTCATCAATGCCAACTTGGAAACAATACCCCATTGCATGTTCACGCAAACAGTGACCATCTTCTAGCATTAAAAATTTTTGACCTTTTAAACCTGATAATTTAACAGTCTTTTTACTAGCAAGCTCATTATCAGCACGAACGGCTAGAAACATAGGTTCATCAAATAATGGCAGTTCGATAAATTGTGCGGTTTCTTTAACTTGTGCAACAATGGCACAATCAAGTTTTCCACTTTCTAATTGAGCAACAATGCTAGCAGTTTGTGCTTCATGCAGATAAAGTTCTAATTGAGGAAAAGACTCATGTAAGACAGTAATAACATGCGGTAAAAGATAAGGTGCTATAGTAGGTATCAACCCTATGTGCATAGGCCCTGACATTTCTTCGCCTTGACGGCTTGCCATCTCTTTTAGGATTTGAATATTACGCAAAATTTCTTTCGCTTGCTCAACCAACATCATACCCGTTTGTGTAAATAACACTTTGCGGCTAGTACGTTCTAATAACATTACGCCTAATTCATCTTCTAATTTTCTAATTTGACCACTAAGAGTTGGTTGACTTACATTGCACGCATCTGCAGCTTTACGAAAATGGCGAAATTCAGCCAACGAAACAAAATATTCCAAATCACGAATATTCATAATGTCCCCAATAAGTTATTAGTTAATGATATATACTCGAACAACTTCTATCTATAAGGTTATAACAAATAACATTAAAAAGCTCTTCATAATTTCTTAACTATAATGCATTATAAATTATAGCTAACAAACAAATAAGTAAGTAAAAAAGTTCTGAGTATAATTTTATTTATTTTAAATAATTAGTTAAATACAAAAATCTGAGCAAACCAAATTTGTATTTGTTCATTAGATATTGTTAATATTGTTATACTAATGACTATTGTTGATAATTAAGTTTAAAAAATCAAATAGAATATTTAAGGTCTCTTGGAAAAATATAATTTTATTGAGTTAAAAACACATTTTAAGAACAATGGAAACTTACTAGTAATTACGATATAATTGTACACTATATGTTATTAAGTCAATACACTTTTTGGGGTGCACTATTTTTAAACAAGTTTCACGTTTTTATCAAAAGTTTTTTCGTCATGAAGTACCAAAAAAGGTTGGCTACGTGACTATTCCACGTAATGAACATAATATATCTCGTAAAGATATTAGTGCAAATGCATTAAAAGTCCTTCATCGATTAAATAAGCAAGGTTATGAAGCTTATTTAGTTGGTGGCTGCATTAGAGATCTCATCTTAGGTAAAATACCAAAGGATTTTGATATTACAACAAATGCAACACCTGAACAAATTCAAAAAATTTTCCGTAATTGTCGTATAGTAGGAAGACGATTTCGTCTTGCTCATATTATGTTTGGTAAAGAAATTATTGAAGTAGCAACTTTTCGAGGTGATCATAGCAGTCAGGATGAACAAAATAATATAGCTAAACGTTCCCAATCAGGAATGTTACTCCGTGATAATGTTTACGGAACCATAGAACAAGATGCTGTTCGTCGGGATTTTACAATGAATGCTCTTTATTACAGTGTAAAAGACTTTGCATTACGTGATTATTGTGGAGGATTAAAAGATTTACAGAAAGGCATTATCCGATTAATTGGCGATCCACAAACGCGTTATCGAGAAGATCCTGTTAGAATGCTAAGAACAGTTCGTTTTGCGGTAAAACTAAAGATGAAAATTGAACCTGCAACCGCTGAGCCAATTAAAAATCTTGCGCCATTACTGAAAAATATCCCCTCAGCTCGGCTTTTTGATGAATCATTAAAACTATTACAAACAGGAAATGGTTATAAAACTTACAAGTTACTAAGAGAATATTGTCTTTTCGAACAGTTATTTCCTATTATTGATCGTTTGTTTGCCAAAAATCAGAATAGTTATTTAGAAAAAATTATTGAGCAAGTTTTAAAAAACACTGATTATCGTATCGCTAGCAACAAGCGCATTAATCCTGCATTTTTATTTGCAGCCTTTTTTTGGTATCCGATAATTGAACAAACACAAGCAACATGTATCGAAAGTGACTTGCCATTCCATGATTCATTCTCGATGGCAATTAACGAAGTGCTAAGTGAACAATGTAAAAGTATTGCCATACCTAGACGCTTAACCACCATAATGGGAGATATTTGGCGTTTACAACTACGTATGAAAAAACGACATGGTAAACGCGCGTTTGCTATCTTAGAACACCCTAAATTTAGAGCTGCTTATGACCTTTTAGAAATGAGAGCATCAATCGAGAAAGGGGAACTTTTAGAATTAGCAAAATGGTGGGATGAGTTTCAATTCACTTCAATCGAAAAAAGAATAATGATGGTAAAACAGCTAAATAAAATGAATAAACGCAAGGGAAAACGTTAATTTTTAATTCGCACTTTTATAAATAACGGCTATAATGTTGTAATTAATATAATCATAATAACTTTTAAATCATTGATGAAAAAATTAGCGCCTTCTCTTATTGCAATAATCATTACTCTCTCTTTGCATAACAGTCCTAGTTATGCTATTGGTTTACCAAAAAATTCTATTAGCAATAACCCTCAATGTCTGATAAACGTTCCAAGGTTTGATCGCCCTTTAGTCAATGGAGATACAAACACTTTACCAGTAAATGCTGAAGCTAATCAATTAGAAGCATTATATCCCAATATTGCCATATACAAAGGTGAAGTATTAATAGAACAAGGTAACCGCACTGTTCAAGCGGATAAAGTAACGATCGATACCCAAGACAACAATAACAGAATAGTAACATTAGAAGGAAATATTACTTATCAAGATAATTTAGTACAAATGAAAGGCGATAATGCATCAATGAACCTAAATAATAATGATGCAAATATGAGCCCTAGTCAATATCAACTGGTTAATAGACTTGGTCGGGGTAATGCCGATCAAATGAAACTTGAAAAGAATCGATATATTATTTTAAAAAATGGTAACTATACATCTTGCCCTGTTAATGACAATACTTGGAACATTAAGGGAACAACGGTCATTCATGACAATGAAGAACAATTGCTAGAAGTATGGAATGCCATATTTAGTATTGGCAAAATACCTGTTCTATACTCGCCTTATTTACAATTGCCAACCGGCGATAAACGTCGTTCAGGGCTATTAATGCCTAATTTAGGCTATGATAGTATTGATGGCATAGATTTTTCACTACCTATTTATTGGAATATTGCCCCAAACTACGATGCAACCTTTACGCCCAGAGTTTTAGAAAAACGTGGTATACAATTACAAACAGAATTTCGCTATTTAAATGAATTAGGTTTAGGTACGCTTGCATTTGAGTGGCTACAACATGACAGTAAATATAGTGAAGATAGAAAAAATCATATCAATGGTTATAATTATGATGACAATCGCCATCGTTGGTTATTCCATTGGAAAAATGAAGAATTAATTAATCATAATTGGCGTTTTTATGCTGATACAACGCGAGTTAGTGACAATCAGTATCTCACAAACCTAGACTCTAAATATACCTTTCAAACTGCTGGGTATTTAACCCAGTTTTATAAAATCGCATATAACGACAAGTATTGGGATATTGCATTAGGTTATCGACACTTTCAGCCATTTCATTCAGAACTAAAAAACTCCCTTTACCAGACCGAACCACAACTTGACGTGAGTTACTATAATAATGATTTGGGGCCGTTCAAATTTAGAGCATTCTCTCAAGTATCTCATTTTTTAACATCAGGAGAAAATAGACCTAAAGCATGGCGAACTCACATTGAGCCAACGTTAAATTATACCTTAACCAATTCTTGGTCATCATTAACCACTGAAACGGGGTTTATGGCAACCCATTATAATCAAGATAATATTCGGAAAGACATTGAACAATATAAATACTTAGATAAAAGCGTAAATCGTTTTTTGCCTAAATTTAGTATCGATGGTAAAGTGATCTTTGAGCGTGATATGCCTTTTATCGACGGTTATACACAAACCTTAGAGCCGCGAGTAAAATACATTTATATTCCATATCGAAACCAATCTAATATTAGCAACTATGATTCTACGATATTACAATCAGATTATATTGGTCTATTTAGAGATCAACCATACAGCGGTTTAGATAGAATTGCCTCAACGAATAAAATATCAACTGGAGTAACAACTCGGTTTTATGATGATAATAAGGTTGAAAAATTTAACTTGTCAATTGGACAAATTACTTATTTTACTAAATCAAAAACAAGTGAACATAATAATGATTTAGACAAAAACTCTGATACTGGTAGCATTACTTGGGCATCTGATAATTTTTGGCGTATAAGTGATAATATAATATTTCGAAGTGGCATCCAATATGATACTCGAATCGATACAATTTCATTAGCCAATACAATATTTGAGTACCGACCATCGAGTGACAAGTTAATGCAATTATCTTATCGCTACGCCAATCGTAACTATATTGACACTGTTGATAAAAACCCTTTTTATAGAGGTTATAAGCAAGATATTACTCAAGCAGGAATTATGGCTGCTTGGCCATTATCACAAACAATTAGTGCTGTTGGCTCATATTATTATGATATTAAATTAGAACAAACTACCGATGGTTTCGTTGGTTTACATTATAGTGACTGTTGTTGGGGAATGACGGCGCAATATGGTAAAAAACTAACCGATTGGGATAACACTTTTCGGAGAAGTAAGTATGAAAATAAACTATCTATTAACTTCGAGTTACAAGGATTAGGTAATAATCGAGACACTAAAGCTAAAATGCTAAATTTTGGTAAGTTACCATATACAACAGCATTTGAGTAAAATATCTTTATAAATGTGGACTACTGATAAATTTATTACAGGCCGTCAATATTGTAACAACAAAATGAGTTGAATAAACATGAAATTATTAAAACTTTTTATCGCGTTAAGCTTAAGCATCAATTTAGGAATTATGACGCCATTATCTGTCAATGCTGTACCAAAAGTTGTAGAACAAGTTGCGGCAATTGTTAATAACAATGTCATTTTAGAAAGTGATGTTAATGATATGTTAAAAACAATTAAAGCTAGTGTTGATCCTAAAAATTTACCTAATGATAAAGTACTTAGACAACAAATCATTGAACGCTTAATTATTGAAAATTTAATTTTACAAAAAGCCGCTAAAGCTAAAATCAAAGTTAGTGATAATGAAGTAACAAATGCTATTAGTAGAATTGCTGCTGAAAATGGAATGACTATCGATCAACTTCGAAGCAGATTATCAACAATGGGAATTAGCTATAGCTCTTACCGAGAAAGAATTCACAATGACATGTTAATTGAAGAAACTCGAATGCATGAAATAAGGCCAAGAATTAAAGTGTCAAACAGAGAAATTGAAAATCTAGCAAAGAATATTGCTCGCCAACCAACCAATAATATTGATGTAAAAATAAGTCATATTTTAATTTCTATTCCAGAAAAAGCATCTAAACAACAAATTAATAATGCGACAAATAAAGCTCAAGATATTATCAACCGAGCTAAAAAAGGAGAAAGTTTTGCTAAATTAGCCACATCTTATTCAAATGATGATTTTGCTTTAAAAGGTGGCAATATGGGATGGCGTAAACTTAATGAACTACCTACTATCTTTGAAGAACGTTTAGTACGTGCAGAAAAAGGAAGTATCATTGGTCCTATCCGTTCTGGTGTAGGTTTGCATATTTTGAAAGTTGATGATACTCGTTCAGAAGCGCCAAAAATAGTTAAACTTCAAGAAGTCGATGCACGGCATATTTTGATCAAAACTAATGTATTGGTAACAGATAAAACTGCAAAACAAAAATTAATTGATATTCGAAAATCAATTATCAATGGCACAATAACATTTGAAGCTGCAGCTAAAATAAATTCTGAAGATACCGGTTCGGCAGGAAAAGGGGGAAATTTAGGTTGGAATCGTCCTGAAGTTTATGATAGTGGTTTTAGAAAAGCTTTAACTCATCTCAAAAAAGGTGAAATTAGTCAACCTATAAAATCGTCTTATGGTTGGCATTTAATTCAATTAATTGATACAAGACAAGTAGATGCAACAAATGCCATGAATAAAGATCAAGCCTATCGGCTTATTTTCAATCGGAAATTCTCCGAAGAATATCAAGTATGGCTTCAAGAAATAAAAGGTGACGCTTATATTAAAATTACAGGTGAAGATAAACATGAATAGTCGTGTACATCAAGGACATTTTGCCCGTAAAAGATTTGGGCAAAATTTTTTGCATGATGATTATATTATCGAAAGTATTGTTGCGGCTATACAACCCCAAAAAGATCAAGCACTGGTTGAAATTGGTCCAGGACTGGCTGCATTAACAATACCTGTAAGTAAACATATTGATCACTTAACTGTTATAGAAATTGACAGAGATCTAGCTAGTAGATTAATTGAAAATCCACTTTTAAGTAATAAATTAACGGTTATTGAGCAAGATGCACTAACTTTTAACTTTCATCAGTTGTCAGATCAATTAGGTAAACCGTTAAGGATATTTGGTAATTTACCCTATAATATCTCAACACCTTTGATGTTCCATTTATTTGAACATCAAAACATTATTACTGATATGCATTTTATGCTACAAAAAGAAGTAGTTACTCGGCTTGTAGCCACCCCTAATAGTAAAAACTATGGCAGACTCAGTGTTATGGCACAATATTATTGTCAGATTATTCCTGTATTGGAAGTACCACCAACATCATTTAAACCAGCTCCAAAAGTAGATTCTGCGGTAGTAAAGTTAATTCCATATAAAGAAAAACCTTATCTTGTTAATGATATAAAAATGCTTTCTCGAGTAACTACAGAGGCATTTAACCAACGACGTAAAACTATTCATAACAGTTTAAGTAATCTGTTTACTATTGAACAATTAACTGAATTAAATATTGATCCTAATTTACGTGCCGAAAACTTAACAGTGCAACAATACTGTCAACTAGCAAACTCATGGAGTTAACTAGATGGCAAACTTACTTATTGGTGATATTCACGGTTGTTATGATGAATTTATGCGTTTACTTGAAAAAGCAAAATTCTCATCATCGGATATTTTATGGCTAACAGGTGATCTAGTTGCTAGAGGTCCAAAGTCATTAGAAGTTCTAAGATTTGTTAAACATAATGCTAACCAAATTCGATTAGTATTAGGTAATCATGACCTACATTTATTATCAATTTATGCCAATGTAACGCCTGCCCAAAAAAAGGATAATCTTGAAGAAATCATTCGTGCACCAGATTTTGATGAATTGATGAATTGGTTACGTAAACAGCCATTAGCTCAAATTGATGAATCATTAAAACTCATTATGACTCATGCGGGCATTTCACCACAATGGAATCTTGAAACACTAAAAAAATGTTCTCATGATTTAAATGTTATGTTATCTAGTGACTCTTATGTCCTATTTCTTGATAAAATGTACGGTAATTTTCCAGATGAATGGCAGACAGGATTACAAGGTTTAGATAGACTACGTTATATTGCTAATGCATTAACTCGTATGCGTTTTTGTTATGAAGATGGTCGATTAGATTTCTATTATAAAAAATCACCTGAACACGCACCTTCAAAACTAAAACCTTGGTTTCTATTACCGAGCAAAATTCCTAGCGAATATAGTATCGCTTTTGGACATTGGGCTTCATTAAATGGAAAAGGTACTCCCGAAAATATTTATGCACTTGATACAGGGTGTTGCTGGGGTGGAAAGCTAACATGCCTACGATTTGAAGATAAAAAATACTTTAGAAAGAAAAATATCGAAGCAAAAATTAGATAAACTACTACGAAAGGATCAATTATTATGTCTGTTTTATCTTTCATGAAATCAATATGGAAAGTGATTAACTTTATTAGGGAAATATTTCTTAACTTAATATTCCTAATTATTATTATCTTAATCTTTAGCTGCATTGCATTAATTAAAGAAGCACAAAAACAAGAAATTACTCCACAATATGGTGCATTGATTTTAGATATTGAGGGTACTATTGTAGATAACACACTTTACAGTGATGAAATCTATGCCTTACAAAATAAAATTTATGGCAAAAAAGTAAATACTTCGCGCGAAAACAGTTTATTTGAATTAACGCAAAAAATAGCCCAAGCAACAACAGATCCAAATATTACAAAAATTGTCCTTAAATTAGATAATTTTGCTGGTGCAGATATGAGTTCGCTACAATATATTGGCAAATATCTAAAAAAATTTAGCGAAGCAAATAAACCAATTTATGCTTTTGGCTCTAATTTTAATCAAAGCCAATATTATTTAGCTAGTTATGCCAATAAAATATATTTAACACCACTTGGGGCTGTTGATGTATATGGGCTAGCTGCTAACAACCTATACTATAAATCTTTACTTGAGAATTTAAAAATTAATACACATGTTTTTAGAGTAGGAACTTATAAATCAGCCATTGAACCTTTTATTCGCAACGACATGTCTGAGGCAGCTAAAAGTAATACGACACGTTGGTTAACACTCATGTGGAATGATTATCTTAATGACATATCAACGCAACGAAAAAAAGTTGCTACACAACTAGTTCCGACACCAAATGTTATGTTAGAAAATTTAAAAGCAGCCAATGGCAATATGGCTCAATATGCCATATCCAATGGTTTAGTCGATGCGCTTGCATCTAATTACCAATATGAGAAAGAATTAAATAATAAACAATGGGTTAGTATATATAATTATCAGCTTAAATCAAAAAAAGATGAAAAATTAGATGGTGAGAACAACAGACAAAAACCTCTTATCGCTGTTGTTTTCGTCAATGGTACTATTACCAATGGTGAAAATAATAGTAACATTGCTGGTAGCCAAGACATTGTTGAACAATTGAGAAATATTCGTAAAAATTTAAACGAACATAATATTCAAGCAGTGGTATTGCGAGTAAATAGCCCAGGGGGGAGCGTTGATGCATCCGAAGCAATTCGTAGCGAGCTAGAAGCATTACGCAGTTATGAAATTCCTGTTGTCGTTTCTATGGGAGGAATGGCTGCATCAGGTGGATATTGGATATCAACCGCATCCGACTATATCATTGCTAGCCCAAATACAATTACTGGCTCTATTGGTATCTTCGGTATTATTCCAACCTTTGAAAACTCGTTATCTCATATTGGCGTTTATAGTGATGGCGTAACAACCTCACCATTAGCTGGCAATAGCGCAACAAAAAATCTACCTGACGAAATGAGTCAATTAATTCAAATGAACATTGATAACGGTTACCAAACGTTTATTTCGTTAGTAGCACAAGCAAGAAATATGACAAAAGAACAAGTCGATAAAATTGGACAAGGTCAAGTTTGGCTAGGTTCAGAAGCAAGTAAAATTGGACTTGTTGATAAACTAGGTGATTTTGATGACGCCATTGAAACTGCGGCAACATTAGCTAATTTAACTGATTATGAAATTGACTGGCAAAAACCACAAGGAAATTGGTTTAATGCATTTTATTCAGATATGTTAGCCATGTTACCTAAATCAACAGCAGAAATATTTTTTGAACAACTTCCAGAAGCAAAACAACTTCAACAACATGTTTCTTTATGGAATCAGTTTCACGATCCACAAAATCGCTATATTTACTGCCTAAATTGTGCAGATGTGCATTAATAAACAATCATTATCTACCACGATACGTGGTAGATAATGATTTATTCCTAACTTTAAATTTATAATTAATTGTTTTTATCTGTTAAACTATTTTTTTCCTGATTGGAAAAAATAACGCATATACTCCATCGCTTCTTGAATATATTGATAATGAGGAGGGAATTAACTACCCGATTATGTAAATCCATATAATGGCTAATTCCCAATCGATTGACAAGATAAATATTATCAGTTTTTCTCACTGCATAAGAGCTATAATTAGGGCGTGTTGAGCTTTCGTGATTATTTTTTAGACAGCATGATGTGAGTTATAATCATTCTGCAAAAAACAACCATAATTCGATTCATCATGCCAAGAACAATGCTAACAGATAAACGGTGGGAAAAGCTACTACAAATAATGAAAAATACCGGCCGAGTTTATAATAAATCCGAGCATCGGATGACGTTTGAAGGGATCCTTTTCCGAATGAGAAC
>NZ_FMBA01000012.1:0-7606 GCF_900094935.1 Gilliamella intestini | reverse complement strand
CGTTCAATATCAACTAGATACGATAAGTTAGAAAGGAATTATGCCAGTATGGTATCACTGGCATTTATGTTAATGTGGCTGCCAATGTATTGTTGAGTAATTTATGTACAGTAAAAATCAACAGCCCCTAGACATTAAAAGCCAGTTACGATTAATTATAGATTCAAATAGATCATACTCTGTTAAATAACCACTTATATCATTTTTACTTTATTTTATACTGAAACGAGGGGCATTCCTGAAACTTTTTAACAAACCAGTGCTTAAAAATACTCTAATAAAATGTTAACAAAAAAGGGCTCAATTTAAAGCCCTTTTATTAGAATTAAACAAAATTATCGACGATCTGCAAGAGCTCTCAATAACATTAAGAATAAATTAATAAAATCAAGATACAGTGTTAATGCACCCAAAATAACAAAGCGTCTAAACATATTAGGATCATCTTGTTGTAATTGGTCTCCAAATTGCTTCAATTTCTGTGTATCATATGCAGTCAAACCAGCAAAAACAAATATACCAATATAAGTAATTGCGTTCATTAATGATTGACTTTGCATAAAGAAATTAACCACTGAAGCCATAACAATACCAACTAATCCCATAAATAAAAAGCGTCCAAAAGCTGACAAATCACGTTTAGTGGTATAACCATATAAAGCTAATGCCGCAAACATACCAGCACAAATGAAAAAGACACTAACAATAGATGAACCAGTGTACACTTTAAAAATGGGTGTTAAAGTTAACCCACTAATAACAGAGTAAAGCATAAACAATGTCGTTGCTGTACTACCTGATAATTTATTAATCATGCCAGATAAAACAAATACTAACCCTAGTTCAGCCGCTATCAAAACCCACGAAAATACACTAAGTGTGTGCAGTCCTCTAGGGGTAACAGAAAACAATAAGCCTTCCATCGCAGGATTAGATGATGCAAACCACGCAACAATTCCTGTTAAGAATAAACCAACAGTCATCCACCCATAAACATGACTCATGTATGTTTGAATACGACTACCTGATTGTTCAATGACTGAACCATTAGGTGAATAATTTTTCATTAATTACCTCTCATTAAAATGAATGATATAAATCCATATCATTATATCCTAAATAAATACTAATACCATTTTTTCAATGCTTCTTTATCTGTTTTTTTTGCTTCAACCCATCTTTCTCCTTGCATAGTTCGTTCTTTTTTCCAAAAAGGAGCTTCGCTCTTTAATATATCCATGATGAACTCTGCTGCTGAAAACGCATCTGAACGATGTGCGCTGCTTGCTCCTACAAAGACAATCTGTTCATTTGCATTAATTTCACCTATTCGATGAATTATCGCAATTCGGCTTAATTGCCATCTTTCTCTAGCTTGATCGGCAATATTGGCTAAAACTTTTTCAGTCATGCCTGCATAATGTTCTAAAAAAAGGTTTATTGTTTGTTTTTCAATACTACGAACTTTACCCATAAAAGTAACAATGGCACCATCTTGTGGTAATTGTGAAAGCCAGTCGTTTAGCTTATTAACATCAATCGGCTGCTCACTAACATTGATAAGATCCATAATGTTATCCACCTGTTACAGGAGGAAAGAAAGCAATTTCATCACCTTCTTTCACAATATAATCAAAATCAACCAAAGTTTGATTTACAGCACATAAAACAGAGTTTTCCTTAAATGCCAAGAACCATTGATCACCACGTCCACTTAACTGATCAATAAGATAGGAAACTGAAAGTTGATTTGCATCTAACATAACACACTCAGTACCAACTAATTCTCTAATTTGAGCGAAAAAAATAACTTTATTCATCTTCTATCTATTAAACCTTTTGGGCAACAAAATCACCTGATCTACCACCACTCTTCGTCAACAATCTTACTTGAGAAATAACCATATCTTTTTGAACTGCTTTGCACATGTCGTAAATAGTTAATGCTGCAACGGATGCGGCAACCATTGCTTCCATTTCAACACCAGTTTGCCCATTCAATCGACAAAAAGATTGAACTAGGACACAATTTTTTATTTGATCTACTTCTATGTTAATTTCAATTTTACTCAAAAAAATTGGATGACAAAGCGGAATAAGCTCCCAAGTTTTTTTCGCAGCTTGAATCCCTGCAATTCTTGCTGTAGCAAAAACATCGCCTTTATGATGTTTCCCTTCGATAATCATCTTCAGTGTTTTTGCATTCATTAAAACTAATGATTCGGCTCTTGCCTCTCGTGTTGTTATTAATTTTTCTGAAACATCAACCATATAGGCCTCACCTCGCTGATTAATGTGTGAAAATGATTCACTCATCCTTTAACCCTTAATATTTTATTAATCATCAATTTTTGTCAAGATAGCAAATTTTACTAATAGTTACCACCATTTGATTTTATCTTATAAAACAATTCATGCCGATGAGTAAACAAAGCATTCGAGTAATAACAAATTACTTCTATTATACCTTTTGCGGCTTAAATAAAAACTGCGTACAATATAGCTTTATATAATTATAATATCTGTGATTTTTTAATGCTTATCGCTCATATAGCCTTACCAGTACCAGTTTACCATCTGTTTGATTATCAGTTAACACCCCCTGCCAAAGTTGGAATGCGAGTAAAAGTTCCTTTTGGCTGGCGTGATGCAATAGGAATCATTGTTAATATTGATGAAAAAACTGACTTTGATATTAAAAACTTAAAAACCATTACAACAGTTATTGATACAGTCCCTATTTTTACCCCATCTATTTGGCAATTATTAAATTGGGCAGCCAGTTATTACCATTATCCTATTGGTGAGGTTTTATTTCATGCTATGCCTGTTTTACTAAGGCAAGGGCGTGAAGCTGCGCAAGGCGAAGTTAAAAGATGGCAATTAACCCAATTAGGTAAAAATATTGATTTGAAATCACTATCACGATCTTCAAAACAAAAACTATTATTATCATCATTTAGAAATAATACAATTTCTGACAATGATTTTAGCAATACTATATATCGTCAATTACAGAAAAAACAGCTTATTGAGCAAGTAATAAGTCAACCAGATAATATTAAATGGCAAACAAATTTTTCAACTAACACTAGTTCAATTCAATTAAATAGCGAACAACTCTATTCTATAGAAAAAATTAATAAACAAAATGATCAATTTGGAGTATTTTTACTGGAGGGCGTGACTGGTTCAGGAAAAACAGAAGTTTATTTAAATATACTTACCAATATTTTAGCTACTGGTAAGCAAGCGTTAGTATTAGTTCCTGAAATTGGTTTAACACCGCAAACTATTAAACGTTTTAAACAGCGGTTTAATGCACCAATTGATATTTTACATTCAGGACTAACCAATAAAGAACGACTTAACGTCTGGTTAAGAAGTAAAAACGGAGAAAACGCTATAGTTGTCGGCACTCGCTCATCACTTTTTACTCCATTTAAAGACTTGGGTATGATTATTATTGATGAAGAGCATGATAGTTCCTACAAACAACAAGAAGGTTGGCGCTATCACGCTCGAGATTTAGCTATTATCCAAGCTAAATTTAATAATATTCCAATTGTTTTAGGCTCTGCAACACCATCGCTTGAAACACTCAATAATGCACAAAATCACAAATACCATTTATTACAATTAACTGAAAGAGCCGGTAATGCAAAGCTTGCCAAACAGTCGATTTTAGATCTGCGTGGGTTAGTACTTACTGCTGGTTTATCTCAACCATTAATTGAGCAAATAAAAAAACATTTATCTAATAACAACCAAGTCATGTTATTTTTGAATCGTCGAGGATTTTCACCATTATTAATATGCCATGATTGTGGTTGGATTGCTGAATGTCCTCGCTGTGATAAACCTTATACATTACATCAAAAACAACACAAACTTATATGTCATTATTGCGATACATCAAGGATAGTGCCCAAGCAATGCCCAAAATGTGGCTCAACGCATTTAATGCCTATTGGGTTTGGGACAGAACAACTTGAACAGCAACTTGAAATTCTTTTTCCTAATATCAAGATTAGTCGCATTGATCGAGATACAGTGAGTAAAAAAGGCGCATTAGATAACTATTTACAAAGTATTCAACAAGGTGGAGCACACATTTTAGTTGGTACTCAAATTTTAGCTAAAGGCCACCACTTTCCTGATGTCACTTTAGTTGGAATTATCGATGTTGATGGTGCTTTATTTTCAAGTGATTTTCGGGCAACTGAACGATTTGCTCAAATTTATACACAAGTATCAGGAAGAGCTGGTCGTGAAATTAAGACAGGGCAAGTTATTTTACAAACATACCATCCTGAGCATCCTTTACTTAATGTTTTACTAACTGAAGGTTATCAAAAATTTGCCAAACTGACATTACAAGAAAGGCAATATACTCAACTACCACCATTTAGTTACCAAACATTAATTCGTGCAGCAGATCGCAATAATCATTATGCTCCATCTTTTTTACAACATATTTATGATTGGTTAAAAATACATTATGACCATACACTATGGCAACTTGGGCCAATGCCAGCAAATCAACCCAAAAAAGCGGGATATTATCGTTGGCAATTACTACTTCAACATACAAATAGACAACAATTACAGAAAATATTAGATCAACTATTAATGGACATAAATAAATGGACTGAAACATCAAAAGTGAAATGGAGTATTGATGTAGATCCTATTGATAATTAGACTACTGTTATTTCCACCAATATTAATTGATGGAAATAATAAATTATAAAATTATTTTACCGGCATTTTTATCTAGCGTTGCTTGGCCAATACCTGAAACTTCCTTTAACTGCTCAACTGAAATAAAAGGACCAAACTTTTCTCGATATTCTATTATCTTCTGAGCTTTACTTGTCCCAATCCCTGTTAATACTTTTGATAATTCTTCTGCTGTTGCAGTATTGATGTTTACTTGAACAATTTGTTTTTGTTCCTGTTTACCAGAAACTGATGTTGCAGGTACTGAATTGGCAAAACTTGTGGATGAAAAAATAAAACTTGATAACATAATACATAATAGTGAAAATATTTTCATTTGATTAACCTCTAAAAATAGTTACGCAAGTAAATTTGCGTAATAACTATCTCACTTAATCAGATAAAAAAATTTTATCAATTATAAAAATGAGAAAAGTCACCTAAGTGACTTTTCTTTTTTTCAATTACTGCTACTATTTTTAGAACTAAATCACAGATTAGCATCAGGCATAATCTCAATCTTAGCCTTAGAACGTATATCCGCTGTAAGATAAAAATATGTATTATTAATAAATAAAGGTAACAATTCAGAAGAAATATCGTTATATTCTTTTGGTGTGTCTACTTTAGTTAGAACAACAATGTAAGCATTTTTATCATCCAAAAATTCTACACCGTAAACAGGTTTATTCTCTACTGAAGGATTTAAATTGAAAACCATATCAATAACTTGTTTATTAAGTTCGGTTGAATTTCGATTTAAAGTATATTTTTTTGCAAACTGCACATTTTTGGCTTTTCCTGTTTCGTTTAATTCAGCCAATATATTATCAACACTGGATTTAAATTTATTCTGAGTCATTTGGGTAAGAAGTTTTTTATGGATTTCATCTTTAACTTCGTCAAATGATGCTATTCCTTCAGGGCGATAATCAATTGTTTGTACAACAAAATCATACTGTTTATTATTTCTATCAACAGGTATTAAATCAGAAATGTTACCAGTCGTTTTACCATCAACAATCATTTCTTCACTAAATATTACATCTCTAACCTCAGGATGAGAGGCAATTGAGAACTTATCATCGAAAGTAATCCAATCTGAAGTTTTTACTTCGCCTCCAACTTTGTTAGCAAGTTCTTCAATACTCTTAGGCGATTGGCTCAATGCTGTTTTAATTTTGTTCTCTTCACTTTCTAATGCTTGCTTAAGTTTTTTATTAAAGAGTTCTGAATGAATTTGATATCTTATGTAATTAAAATCCATAACCTTCTTAGGTTGGATACCATCTAATTTCACTATTGCATAACCGTTATCAATATTGATTGGTGACGAAATTTGTCCTACTTTTTTCAAGTTAGCATCTTTAAATACTTGAGGTAAAGAATCACCGTCAGCAAACCATCCCAATGAAGCATTTTTACCATATGGAGAAATACTTTGATTTTGATTAACTGTTTTAACAGTATCCTCAAAACTAACCTTAGCAGAAGAAAGGTTTTTGGCAATATTATTAGCTTGCTCTTTATCAGTAACAAAAATTACACTATAAGCTTTCTTAGCTGGAT
Organism: Gilliamella intestini; assembly: GCF_900094935.1. Lineage (GTDB taxonomy): Bacteria > Pseudomonadota > Gammaproteobacteria > Enterobacterales > Orbaceae > Gilliamella > Gilliamella intestini. The sequence goes on along the minus strand of NZ_FMBA01000012.1, from coordinate 1,315 downwards.
ATGAATAAGCTTTAATATTTTTATCATACTCATTTCTAAGCTCACTCTCTGTAACATCAAGTGTTTTTCTTATTATATCTTCAGAAGTTAAAATATATTTAACTTTCACTCGCTCATTTTTAAAAAACTCTTTTAAATGTTCGTTATAATATTTTTGCTCATCATCTAATGTAATAGTTGACTCATCAATATCACTTACAGAAGTATTAACCGAAGTAGCGTATATGCTTCTAGTTTGATTTTTGAGTAAAGATATTTCAGAATCAATTGGTAAAACAAAACTACTATTTGCTAAGGCATTAACAACTTGTTGCTGCTGTAGTACTGTTCTTATAATTTTGGCATAACTATCTGGAGTGAAATCATTTTCTGCTAGAAGGTTTAAATATGTTTGATTATCAAATTTACCATTTTTAAAAAATTCTCTTTGTTTTTTAATAAACTTTTTAATCTGATCATTACTAATAGCTACACCTATCTTTTGCGAAAATTTATAAGCTAAATAATTATCGATTTGATAGGATAATACATTACGGCGTATCTGTTTAATAAAAGAACTACTGCCACCAGATTTTTCTATTTTTGCTTTAGCTTCCGCTTCAAATCTAGCTCGGCTAATACCTTCGCCATCAACTTTTGCAATGTACTGTTGTTGATCTCGTACACTATTTTTACCACCACCAAAGCCTAAAAACCCGACGCCAGTAAAAATAAAACATACAATAATTATTGCAAAAATAATCTTAACAACAATACTATTTGCTGCTGTTCGGATTGTTTCCATCATTTCTTGCGATTCTCCATATACCTAATGTTGAACTTTGCAAGTATAGCATATTTAACTAAATTGGCTATTACCATAATGTTGAGCTTAAAAAAAAGATCAACTTAAAGTTGATCTCAGATTGATGACAAACCTCGATATAATTCGGGGTTTATTTTTTTATTTAAACCATAAATAGGATTTTTAATTTGGATTTTATTAGGGGCTGTTGATCTTTGCTGTACATAAATTACTCAACAATACATTGGCAGCCACATTAACATAAATGCCAGTGATACCATACTGGCATAATTCCTTTCTAACTTATCGTATCTAGTTGATATTGAACGGTATTGTTTGATTCTAGCAAAGGCATTCTCGACTAAATGACGATAGCGATAAAGGCACCTATCCATACTGCTTTTATCTATATCCTTACCATAATTACGTTTAGCAATCACCGTTCGTCCGCCTTTTTGACGAACAAAGCACCGAAAAGGCTCGCTGTCATAACCTTTATCGGCTATCACTGTATTGACTTCATCGAGCCTT
>NZ_FMBA01000035.1 GCF_900094935.1 Gilliamella intestini | reverse complement strand
CGTTCAATATCAACTAGATACGATAAGTTAGAAAGGAATTATGCCAGTATGGTATCACTGGCATTTATGTTAATGTGGCTGCCAATGTATTGTTGAGTGATTTATGTACAGTAAAGATCAACAGCCCCTAATAATTCAATCATTTTGTTGGATACAATTAAAACAACCTAATTAACTTGATTTATTCACTATACAATTTGATAAGTATTTAACAAACCTGTTGATAACTATATAATACATTAATTATTAATGATTTTTTGTTAAGATTAAATAATAAACGATTTATTTTGAAATTTTAATTTAACCTCAAAAAGTAAGTTTATTAATTCTCTATCACCTTTTATTACTATTAATAAAATAAAAAATCAAGCTGATTGATTAAAACTAAATCAGTTAACATCAATTAAAGAGCAGTAAAAAAAGCAATTAAACCAAAAAATACACCTGGTGAATTAGCAATTGCAATTGGCCAATCTTTCTTTTCTCTCAATAAGCCATAACAAACCCAAAGTGTACAGTTTATAGATGCGGCTAACGGTTGAGTAGGATTGGATTTAAAACCGTGTAAATTATCGATAATTTGTGGAATATAAGAAACATACATCCCTAACGATGCTATTGTAGCGATAATTCCTAAAATCCGAAAAGCTTTTGGTGAAAGATGCAAAATTGCCTCCTATTATCGTTTATTTAAAATTATCTTATACTAAAATAATACAAATAATTAACTAAATTTGATTTTTCATCACTTTGTAAATGATTGTAATATTGACCAATTAGCCAAAACTCAATTTACTTCAAAAAACTCGACATTAATTAAAAAACTATTATCCTATTGTTGCTTTTTGGCAAATTCAAATAGAACAACAATATAAGGGGTAAAAAATGGATATAAATAAAACAAATACAATTTCTTTTCAAACTAATGAATTATTGATAAAACATATGCGTTTTATTGCTACTATGCAACAAGTTTTTGGCGTTATTTTTATAATTATCGGTGCTTTTTCCTGTCTAGGTATAATCACTGCTATTATTGGTATTCCACAAATTATTGCTGGGGTAAAACTTTTTAAATCAGGAGGAGCATTTAGCTTAGCTGCAACGCTTAAAAAAGAAAACGATATTATTGATGCTATTGAAAATCTATATAGTTACTGGAAATATTTTCTAATTACATTTATCGCATCAATTCTGTTTTTCATTGTATACATGATAATTGTTATTACTATTATTGCTTCATATTCATATAGTAACGGTTATTATTAATAACTATCGTTATAATTTAATATTTTTTACATATAAAATAAAAAGCCTCGTTAATAAACGAGGCTTTTTATCTATATTTCGATCAAGATTCAGGAACATCATCTTCGGATTTAGTATCAATTGGATCTGATATACCTTGTTTATTCATCTCTTCTAAAGATTTTGAACCAGCCAGCTCTGAAGTTTTGATATCCTTAACAATACCCATTTCATCAAAATAGACAGCGTAAGTTCTTTGGCTAACAGCGCCATGCTGCGGTTGTTGACGGAAAACATAATACCAAACATTATCACCAAGAACAGAAGTTAACATTGGCGAGCCCATAATAAACACAACTTGTTCTTTGCTTTGCCCTACTTGCAATAACTCAATAGCATCTGGTGTTACATAATTACCTTGATTGATATCAGGCCTATATACCCAGCGATCAATAACAGAACAACCTGTTAATAAAACACTCGTTACAACTGCAAGTGCGGAAAATTTACGAAACAGCATCTACACTTAATCCATTCTTTAAAATTCAATGACCTGTATTATCGCTGATCTTTTAATTAAGTGCTAGCCAAATTAATAAATTCTTTCGAAGTTATGTAATGAAATAGTAATAACATTTGATAATATAAATTATTACTTGACTTTTACTTATGTATCTCCAAACTAATCACCTTATTAATAAACCTTACCAATCAACTATCCAAAGGTAAAAAATGAAGTTAGAAACTATAGATCAAAAAGCAAGCTATGCAATCGGCTTACAAATTGGACAGCAATTAAAAGAATCTGGGTTGAACAATTTAGAACTAAATGCGTTAAAATTAGCAATGGAAGACGTATTATCGGGTAATCAACCTGCTCTGCCACTACAAGAATTACATGAAGCATTACGCCATGTACATGAACAAGCGACCAAAGAAAAGGCCAAACAAGCAGAAAAAATTGCTCAAGCAGGTAAAGATTTTCTAGCAGAAAACATCAAAAAAGATGGCATTAAATCAACTGAATCTGGTTTACAGTATGAAATCATCAAACAAGGAGATGGCGATTTACCGAAAGCAACTGATCGAGTGCAAGTTCATTATACAGGTCAATTGATTGATGGCACTGTATTTGATAGCTCTGTAGAACGTGGTCAACCTGCTGAGTTTCCTGTTAATGGCGTAATTCAAGGCTGGGTTGAAGCGCTACAACTGATGCCTGAAGGTTCAAAATGGCGTTTATATATTCCTCAAGAATTAGCCTATGGTGCTCAAGGTGCTGGCGCATCAATTCCGCCTTATAGCGCACTGATTTTTGATGTTGAATTATTAAAAGTTTTATAAGCAAGAGTGGACGCTACTTGGCGTCCATTTGTTTTGAACTATTATCGTTTAGGAAGATGATAAGCACTAAATGCCGCCAGTAACAATAAAATACTCGCCGTACCAAACGCAACTAAATGAGTGTGTAAATGGTCATAAGCCCATCCACCTAACCATGAACCAATCATCGCACCAATTTGATGTCCCAAATAGGTTAATCCAGAAAGTAGTCCCACAATTTTTACACCATAAATATCTGCGGTAATGGCTCCAGACATCGACAAAGCACCAGCCCAAACCAAACCACCCACTGCTGCAATAGTAAAAAGCTGCCATTTAGTTGATGCTAAAACAAGAGCAATAAAACCTAAACCTCGTATTAAATAGACCATCATTAAAATGTTTTTTCGTTGCACTATATCAGATAAATAACCCAAAACTAAGGTACTAAAAATAGCCACTAAACCAATCAAACCAATACCATTAGAACTAATGATAGGGTCAAATCCATGATCGGTAAGCATTGGAACTCCATGTGTTCCTAATAAATTCATACTGAAGCCACAGGTAAAAAGCCCAAAACTCAGTTGCCAAAATGGACGTGTTTTTAACACATCTATAAGTTTGATACTAGGCTCTATTTTTTGATTGATAACAGGCTCTATACTATAGACTTCGATTTCAGATTGATTATCTTTCATAATAAACAAAGCAATAGGCAAAGCGATAATCATAAAAATCACAGCAAATGAAATTAGCATTGTTTGCCATCCATAAATAGGAATGAAGAAAGCAAAAACAGGTAACATCACTGCAATACCTGCCATACTTCCTGTTGATAAAATAAATAAAGCCAATCCTCTACGCTTGATAAACCAACGTGCCACAATGGGCGTAAAACTGACAGAACCAACAAAGGAAGTACCAAAAGATAACGCAACACCAAAAGATAGAAAAAAGTTCCAATAATCAGTTGAGTTAGCTGACCAAACAGTAGAAATAATAATAATGATGGAACCAAATATTAGGACAAAACGAGTGCCATATTTACCAACTAAATATCCCGCTATTGGCATAGCAATTCCAGAGAAAAGCATACCTATAGCAATGATTCCAGAAAGTACGCTACGACTAAAATTCAGATCATTTGCAATGGGCAGAAAAAAAACCCCCATACTCATTCTTAATCCACTAGAAAGTAAAGTTAGAAAGGAGGCCGCAATAACAATATTCCAACCAAAATACCACGGAGATCGCATAATAAACTCCTGATTATTTTTTATAGAAAACAGTTCAAAAATTCTAGCATTTAAGTTTAGTCGATGTGTATAAGTTATTTATTTTCCGCTATAATATTTATTTATCTACATTCACTAAAAGTTAAGGAAAGTTATATGTCAACAAACATGATTCGTATCGCAATTGCTGGCGCTGGTGGCAAAATGGGACGACAACTGATCCAAGCTGTTTCACAAATCGAAGGGGTTACCTTAGGCGCAGCATTTGAACGAGCAGGTTCATCACTAATTGGTAGTGATGCCGGTGAACTTGCTGGGATCGGTATTTGTGGCATTAAAGTCACCGATAATCTAGAACAAGCTAAGAACCAATTTGACGTATTAATTGATTTTACTAGACCTGAAGGCACCCTTGCACACTTAGCTTTTTGTGTTGAAAATAAAAAAATGATAATCATTGGCACAACTGGTTTTGATGAGGCTGGCAAACAAGCTATTGCTGATGCAGCTAAAAACATTGCCATTATCTTTGCCGCAAACTTCAGTGTCGGTGTTAACTTAGTGCTAAAATTATTGGAAAAAGCTACCAAAATTATGGGCGGTTATACTGATATCGAAATTATTGAAGCACATCACCGTCACAAGGTTGATGCGCCATCTGGTACAGCATTAGCCATGGGTGAAGCCATTGCAGATGCACTTGATTGCAACTTAAAAGATCGTGCAGTTTACTGTCGTGAAGGTCATACAGGGGAAAGACCACAAGGCGCTATCGGCTTTGCCACTATCCGAGCTGGTGACATAGTAGGAGAACATACTGCTATCTTTGCCGATATTGGCGAGCGTGTTGAAATTAGTCATAAAGCATCTAGTCGTATGACATTCGCTAATGGCGCTGTTCGAGCAGCATTATGGCTTGCAAAACAACCCGTTGGGTTATACGATATGCGTGATGTCCTAAATCTCAATAATTTGTAATTCCAAAATGTCAGATGAAATCTGGATGCGCCGTGCACTAATGCTTGCTAAACATGCTGAAGTTATTGGCGAAATTCCTGTCGGGGCGGTGATTGTTGATGAAAATAATCAAATTATTGGTGAAGGTTTTAATCAACCCATCAGCACGCATAATCCCACTGCGCATGCTGAAATGATGGCTATCGAACAAGCAGGTAAATATTTGAATAACTATCGTTTGATTAATACTACCCTGTATACCACTCTTGAACCTTGTATTATGTGTGCTGGCGCCATTATTCATAGCCGTATTAAACGTGTAGTATATGGTGCAAGTGATTATAAAACTGGCGCAGCAGGCTCATTTATCAATATTCTTGCTCAGCAAGGCATCAACCATTATGCAGAAATTAAAAGTGGAGTGCTAGCTAACGAATGTAGCACTATTTTAAGTGATTTTTTTAAAAAACGGCGTTTACAAAAAAAAGTGACTAAAAATTGTTGTCAAAAAGTTTCAGGTAACTAGGTGTTTGAGTATAAAATACAAAAATCTGTTCCCAGGTTAGTTTAATAAAAATAGGTTCGCTTATTCTTTTTATATAGGAAAATTGTTAGAATCTAATTTAATTTTTAAAAGTTAATTTGAGCATTATTAATGAAAAAACACACATTAGAAATGATGATATCAGCTGATGATATCCAAAAACGTGTAATTGAACTAGGTCAACAAATAAGTCAAGACTATAAAGATAGCCAAAATGAACTTATTTTAGTTGGACTTTTACGTGGCTCTTTTATTTTTATGGCTGATTTGAGCCGAGCAATTGCTGTTGGGCACGAAGTTGATTTTATGACAGCATCAAGCTATGGCAATGCTGTTATTAGTAACCGTGATGTTAAAATTTTAAAAGACTTAGATGAAGATATCCGTGATAAAGATGTATTAATAATCGAAGATATTATAGATACAGGTAACACTCTTAGCAAAGTCATGGCTATTTTAAAATTGCGCCATCCACGCAGTATTGAAATTTGTACGCTGTTAGACAAACCCTCTCGCCGTGAAGTAAACGTTCCAGTTAAATATATCGGATTTTCAATTCCTGATGAATTTGTTGTGGGTTATGGTATTGACTATGCTCAGCACTACCGCCACTTACCTTTTATAGGTCATGTAACTTTACTTGAATCTTAATATTATACGAGGTGTATGTGTCTCGATTCTCCTATTCATTAGGTTTACTTTTAGTTATGACAGCTACGTCAAGTTATGCTGACATGAAGTTATCCATTAAGGGATTAAAAGGCGATCTTGCAGATAATGTTGAGGCACGTACTTCATTAATTACACCTGACAAAGTTAGTGATACTCCAAATTTTAAACGTTATTTTGAAAGCGAAGCAATAAAAGCATTACACGCATTAGGTTACTACTCTCCTAGCTTTGAATATAACGCACAAAACCCGAAAGTTCTTGTTGTTAACGTTTCTCCTGGCGAACCTGTATTAGTTGAGCAGCTTAATGTTAATATTACTGGTGATGGGCAACAAGATCATGATTTTCAATATTTACTTAAAAACAACTTACCAAAAATTGGCGATGTGTTAAATCATGGTATTTATGAATCATTTAAGAAAAGCCTGCAAAATTTATCACTAAAAAAAGGTTACTTTGATGCCAATATGCCTAAACATCAATTAGCTGTTTCAATGTCTGAAAATAAAGCATTTTGGAATATTGATTACACTACAGGTAAACGTTATCGTCTAGGAAAAGTGACTTTTCATAATGCTAAAATTCGGGATGATTATTTAGCTAATATTGTGCCATTTAAAGAAGGTGAAGAATATACTGCCGAACAGTTATCGTTGTTAAATAGACGCCTTACCTCAACAAGTTGGTTTAATTCTGTAGTGGTTGTGCCTGATTTTCCTCATCTAACCGAAGATAGAGTTCTTCCCATTGATGTAGAAACCTCACCCCGAAAAAAAAATAATATGGACTTAGGGTTGGGCTTTTCAACAGATAACGGCGTGCATGGTAAGATTGGTTGGAATAAACCTTGGATCAATAGTCGAGGGCAAAGTTTTCAAAGTAACTTATCACTATCTTCGCCAGAACAATTGGTGACCATGAGTTACAAAATCCCTTTAAAAAAATCCCCTATTGAGCAATATTATACTATTCAAGGTGGTTATAAAAAGATAGATAATAATGATACCTATTCACGTTCTCATACTTTTGGAATATTGCGCAACTGGGATAATTTTTATGGCTGGCAAACCGCTTTAGGTTTCAATATATTACGCGATGACTTTACCCAAGGTGATGCAAGCTTTAAAACATTTTTATATTATCCTTCAATTACCTTATCTAGAGTCCGTTCTGATGGTAGTTTATTAGCAATGTGGGGAGATTCACAACGTTACTCTATTGAAGCTGCTGCAAATTCATTAGGCTCAGATATCAATTTAATTCGCTTTCAAGCACAACAAACTTGGATTCGCTCTATAAAAAAATCGCATCGATTTATAGCTCGTGGTAATTTTGGCATTATACAAGCAAGCAATTTTGATCGAGTTCCACCGTCATTTCGATTTTTTGCTGGTGGTGAGCGTAGTATTCGAGGTTATAGTTATCAATCTATTTCACCTAAGGATAAAAAAGGTAAATTAAAAGGCGCCTCTAAACTCATCACAGGTTCACTTGAATATCAATATAATTTATCTGGTTCATGGTGGGGAGCTGCATTTGTTGATACAGGTGAAGCGATAGACAAAGTTGATAGAAGCAAATTTTATACTGGAACAGGGGTTGGTATTCGTTGGGCTTCGCCTGTTGGACCAATAAAAATGGATTTAGCAACACCACTTAACAAAGATACAGGCTCTATTCACCTATACATTGGCTTAGGAAGCGAATTATAATATGGATAAAAATTCAGCTAAAATTAAAAAAGTAAAAAAATTAAAGCGGATACGTAAATGGAAAAAGCGAAGCATAGCCATTTTATCTGTTATCACCTTTCTAATTGTTTTTGTTATTTTGTTTATATACACCAGTCTTGGTGTAAAACTAACCACCTATGTTTTAAATAAATTTGTACCTGAGTTAAAAATAACTCAAGTTGAAGGCACCTTTCATGATTTGCATATACAAGGACTTTCACTTGAATTACCAGGTGTTAATGTTCAAGTTAATGATGCTTCATTTTCACTCGCAGGAATTTGTTTATTAAGGACTGAAGTCTGCGTCAATCAATTCAATGCCAATGGTGTCAATGTTTCAATTAATACTAAAGAAATCGAAAGTTCACCAAGTGAAACTACTATTGATACTACCGCAGAACAACATTTTGTTCTCAAAACTCCATTACCTATAGAGCTTAACAGCACACACCTTACTAATGTAAAAGTCACTGTTGATGATATGCAATTTGGAATGTCTGAATTCACTGGTAAAGCCACATGGGTTAATAATCAGATTTATGTTTATCCTGCTGTTGCCACAGAATTAAGTGCTATTTTTACAGACAATAAGGCAGTAGATGTACCAGTAAAAACAACCGATACAGATATTGCACTTAATGAAAAAATAACTCAACTTTTTAATCAACCACTGATTGAATCATTGCCTCAAGTTAATATTCCATTAGATATTAATGTAACTAATTTAAGAGGAACAAACTGGCTATTACATATGGGGGGGCAAGATTACCTATTTGATAACGTTGCAATTCAAACCAATATTGTTAATAGCCGTATTATTATAAAACAATTAGATACAGACGCTATAACTCCCTATGCTAGCGGACATGCTTCACTTTCAGGCGAAATCACATTACACGATGACTGGCCTGTATTAGCTTTAATAAAAGCAAATACCGAACAAAATCGACTTGATGCACAATTTTCTGGAAAACTGCTTGGAGAGCTGTTAACCAATGCAACCCTTGATGGCTCAAATCAAATGAAAATAAGTGGGCACATCAATTTTATAGAAAAATACTTACCTATCATGACCCAACTTGAAGGTAAGCACATTCAATGGCCAATTGAAGGGCAAGCACAGTATCAGTTAAATGATTTTGCCGCATCAATAAATGGTAATGTAAAGCAGTTTCAAATGTCAGCAAAAGGCAATATAAAAGGAAACGAACTGGCCAATACTGTTTTTGATATTGCCGGAACAGGTACCAATCAAGATGCAATCATTGACCATGCTATCATTAAGTTACCTCAAGGTGAGGTTAACATAGCAGGAAAAGCCAATTGGCAACAAGCACTACAATGGGATACTAGCATAAAACTCAATAATGTTGATATCACCAAAGAACTACCAAATTATCCAATTCGATTAAATGGTCAATTGAAAACAACTGGATCATTAGAAGGCAATAAGTGGGAGTTAAAATTATCTGATTTACAATTAAAAGGTAATATTAATCATGCAGATATTTTAGCCTTTGGTAGCGTGTTTATTAATTCTGAAAATAAAACCACTGCTAATGATTTTGCGATCAAGTGGGGAAAAAATCAGATTAATTTAAATGGCTCAATTGAAAAAGGCAACCTACTGGCTAAGCTAAATCTTGAATCATTATCGTTATTAGTTGACGGTATGGAAGGATCGGTTGTGGGTAATATTAAACTCAATGGTTCAGCTAACAATACCATTATCGATACCAATTTATCGATTAATTCGCTCTCTTTTAATGCAATCAAAGTAGCTAAAGCCAACCTTACAGGAAAAGTTGAATACAAAGAACAAACCAGTGGCAACATCAAACTTACAGGGCAATCAATAGAACTGCCAAGCCAAACCATTAAAAATGCCAATATCGAACTATCTGGTAACGAGAGTCACCATACACTAACGATGAAAATCAATGGCGATCCAGCATCATTAACCACGTCATTAATAGGAAAACTAGATAAAGCTCGCACAAAATGGAGTGGAACAATGCCACATGCCCTACTCAATTTAGGCAAGAATAATAATTGGCAACTCGTTAAATCGTTGGATTTATCTTATGATATCAACAATCAAATACCCACTATTAATGCTCACTGCTGGGTAAATGATAATTCAAGTATATGTCTTGATAAGCAATTAGTAATTGCTAAAAATACTGATACCAGCATTACGCTCAAAAAAATCAATCTATCAAAATTGCCAATGCTAAATAATGGTGAAACCAAACTGGCTGGTAATGTTAATGGTAAAATAAACATTCAATTTAATAATGACAATACAATACCATCAATAAAAGCCAATATAACAAGTAATGATGTTTATATTCAACAAATGGTTACCTCGCAGGCGCTATCACTACCGTTCAAACTATTCAAAATTGATGCTGAGTTTAATCAGCAGCAAACTAAATTAGATTGGAATTTTGACTTAAATAAGCTCGGCAAAATTAACGGTAATATTGCTATTATAGCTCCAACTGAACAAAAAAAATTAACTGGCCAGTTAAAGATAGATCAATTAGCATTATCAATAATTAATCCATTATTAGACAGCAAAGATTATGCTAAAGGGGCGATTAATGGAATGGTCAAATTTTCAGGATCACTAAATGACCCACTGTTAACTGGTAACATAAACCTAAAACATAGCGAAATACAATCAAACCAATTACCGATTGATATTAAATCCGCTAAAGTTGATATCAATTTCAATGGTAAATCATCCACATTAAAAGGTGTCTTAACCACACACGCTGGCAATGTTAATATTAACGGTGATGCCAACTGGAATACCTTTGATAAATGGCAAGCCTCATTAACTGTTAATGGCGCTGCAATGGAAGTGTCCGTTCCACCAATGATTGTTATGACTGTTGTTCCTGATATAAAAATCAATGCAACACAAGATGAATTAACGTTACTAGGAAAAGTAAGTATTCCCAAAGGGAAAATAACGGTTGAATCACTGCCGACTTCAAGTGTTGATCTATCACCTGACGAAGTTATGCTCGACGCTAATCGGAAAGAGATAAAACCTCAAGAATTTGGCATGAAAATCAATGGCCATGTTGAAATTGATATCGGTGATAAAGTGACTGTCGATTCATTTGGTTTAAAAGCGTCCCTGAAAGGTAATTTAACCGCGACACAAACCAATAAAGGCCTTGATCTGCATGGCGAAGTATTAATTCCCAAAGGGCGATTTTATGCCTATGGACAAGATTTAATTATTCGCAAAGGCGTCATTACCTTTTCAGGAGCAACTGATCAAGCCATGCTGGATATTGAAGCAATTCGCAATCCAGAAGCAATGGAAAACAATAATATCACGGCAGGAATCCGTGTTACAGGATCATCACAATCCCCTAAAGTTGAAGTGTTTTCAGATCCTGCCATGCCACAACAAGAAGCTCTATCCTACTTAATTCGAGGTCAAGGAATTGATAATGCTGAACAAAGTGATAGTGATATGATGACAGCACTACTAGTTGGTATTGGCACAGCAAAAACAGGCAAATATATTGGCGATATCGGTAATGTATTTGGCATCAAAAATCTAACACTTGATACGCAAGGCGCAGGTAACAACTCCAAAGTAGTAGTTAGTGGCTATATATTGCCTAACTTACAACTAAAATATGGCGTAGGTATTTTTGATTCACTAGCGACGTTTACTTTGCGTTATAGACTAATGCCCAACCTTTATTTGGATGCGACATCAAGCTTAGCGCAAACATTAGATATTATTTATCAATTTGATTTTTAATATTACGGCAAAAATCCCTGGTATTTTTCACAGTAATTTAAAAAATTACAGTAATAAACATAAAAAACAAAATTAACGCCCGATAGGGCGCTTATCTGTTATAGGTAAGTACTGTCTAATATTTTAATAAGGAGCGTACTACGATTTTTTTCTTTCTAAACTGCCTACACGGCAGTGAACATAGTAATGGCGTAGAAGTAAAAAATATTGATTTTCTAAACTGCCTACACGGCAGTGAACAAACTTGATCAATACTTCGAAACGCGTAGTCATTTCTAAACTGCCTACACGGCAGTGAACCAGATTAAAACAATTCGCCAAAGCATTGCGGGTTTCTAAACTGCCTACACGGCAGTGAACATGATTGCATCGGTGGCGTTGATTTTAACACTTTTCTAAACTGCCTACACGGCAGTGAACGGTTAGGGTATAACGTATTATTTTGCAATTACTTTTCTAAACTACCTACACGGCAGTGAACCCAGAATTAAAGCATCCGTGCTTGCTTGGAATTTTCTAAACTACCTACACGGCAGTGAACTACAAGAGGTAGAAAATATCAAAGATTAATTATTTCTAAACTACCTACACGGCAGTGAACCTTCATCCATTTTTAAATCCATTATCTCTTGATTTCTAAACTACCTACACGGCAGTGAACTTAATTTATATCTTAAAAAATATCATGCGAACTTTCTAAACTACCTACACGGCAGTGAACGATATTGAAGAAGATTCGTTTAAAAAGTCTAATTTCTAAACTACCTACACGGCAGTGAACGCAATCAATCTATCACCTCGCATTGTACCAGTTTTCTAAACTACCTACACGGCAGTGAACGTGGATACATCAACCGCATACATTGAGCAAATTTTCTAAACTACCTACACGGCAGTGAACAATTTTCTTCTAGCATTAACTGTTTTACTCCATTTCTAAACTACCTACACGGCAGTGAACTAGAAGCTAATATACTATCAATATAGTATGTAAAAAGGCAAATAGGTATTTAGGTTTTAAAAACCCTTTTTTGAGAGATGATTTTAATTTGTTGATTTTATTTACTTTTAAAATATAGTAAAAAAAAGGGTTTTTATTTTTAGGTTTTGTTACTTTGTTATTTGCTAAGATTTCTCTAGCTTAAAACTCAAAATACCCATTGGCTGAGTTTTTAATAAACGCCCCAGATGGAAAAATAACAACAAATCAGCTATGCTATAGCACCTATAACAGGTAGCTATAAAATGGCTAATATAAAAGTAAAAATCAGTGACTTTCTAAATAGGCTGCATCGATTTTTTATTTAGGAATTTTGAAAAATATGACATCTAATAACGCTAAATCAATTACCGAAACGCAACAACGCGATCAACTACAACGACAAATTTGGAAAATTGCCGACGAAGTCCGTGGTGCTGTTGATGGTTGGGATTTTAAACAATATGTACTTGGTTCTTTGTTTTATCGCTTTATTAGTGAGAACTTTGCCAATTATATTGAAGGTGGTGATGAGAGTATCGACTACAGCACATTATCCGACGATGTCATTACCGATGAAGTTAAAAAAGACGCAATAAAAACCAAAGGCTATTTTATTTATCCTAGCCAATTATTTTGTAAAATGGTAGCTCAGGCCAATACCAATCCCAGTTTAAATACTGACTTGGCAAATATTTTTAATGCGATTGAAACCTCAGCGATTGGTTATTCTTCAGAGAGCGATATTAAAGGGTTATTTGCCGATTTTGATACCACCAGTAACCGGTTAGGTAATACGGTTGCCGATAAAAACAAACGGTTAGCTGCGGTACTTAATGGTGTGGCCGAGCTTGATTTTGGTGATTTTGCAGACAATAAAATCGATCTGTTTGGCGATGCTTATGAGTATTTGATTTCTAATTATGCCTCGAATGCTGGTAAATCAGGTGGTGAATTTTTTACGCCGCCGAATGTGTCCAAGCTGATCTCACAACTCGCCTTACATAATCAAAAAAAGGTCAATAAGATCTATGATCCAGCAGCAGGATCAGGCTCTTTATTGTTACAAGCGAAAAAACAGTTTGACGAACATATTATTGAGGATGGGTTCTTCGGTCAAGAGATTAATCATACCACCTATAACCTTGCTCGAATGAATATGTTTTTACACAATATCAACTATGATAAATTTGAAATTGCTTTAGGGGACACGCTACTTAATCCAAAATTTGGCGACGAAAAGCTATTTGATGCAATCGTTTCTAATCCACCCTATTCAATTAAATGGATTGGCAGTGATGATCCAACCTTAATTAATGATGACCGATACGCACCTGCCGGTGTGCTAGCCCCCAAATCGAAAGCCGATTTTGCCTTTATTATGCATGCATTAAGTTACCTGTCCGATCGCGGTCGCGCGGCAATTGTTACCTTTCCGGGGATATTTTATCGTGGCGGTGCGGAACAAAAAATCCGTAAATATTTAATCGACAATCATTATATTGAAACGGTAATCTCGCTCGCACCCAACTTATTTTATGGCACCTCGATTGCGGTTAATATTCTGGTGCTTGCTAAAAATAAAACCGTCAAAACCACACAATTTATTGATGCTAGCAAACTGTTTAAGAAAGAGACCAATAATAATGTCCTCACTGATGAACATATTCAACAGATTATGCAAGTATTTGCTAGCAAACAAGATATCGAATATTTTGCCAAATCGGTTGATAATCAAACCATTGCCGACAATGATTATAATTTAGCGGTCAGTTCGTATGTGGAAGCCGAAGATACCCGTGAAGTGATTGATATCAAACAGCTTAATGCCAACATTGCCGAAACGGTAAAAAAAATAAACACACTTCGTGCTGATATAGATGAAATAATTAAAGAGATTGAAGCATGAGTAATGATCATATCCTTATTTACCAGGATAATAACCAACCAATTCGCGTTGAGGCACGATTTGAAAACGAAAATATTGGGTTAACTCAACGCCAAATGGTTGAGCTTTTTCAAACTGCGAAATCTACACTAAGCGAGCATATTAAAAATATTTATGCAAAGGGTGAATTACTTCTTGAAGCAACGATTCGGAAAATCCGAACAGTTCAAGAAGAAAGCTGTCGGAATGTCACTAGAGAGTTAGAATATTACAATCTGGACATGATTATTTCGCTGGGTTATCGAATTAACTCGAAAATAGCTGCCCAATTTCGCACTTGGGCAACAAGCATCCTTAAAGAATACCTGAAAAAAGGGTTTGTGTTAAATGACGACCGTTTAAAAAAATTAGGTGGTAACAGCTATTGGAAAGCACTTCTTGACCGTATCGGAGATATTCGTTCTAGTGAAAAAGTAATGCATCGCCAAGTGTTGGATTTATATGCCACAGCGATTGATTATGAACCCAATACCAAAGCTAACGCCGATTTTTTCAAAATAGTACAAAATAAATTACACTATGCAGCACACGGCAATACCGCTAGTGAAATTATACATTTTAGAGTTGACAGTAATAAACCTTTTGCAGGATTAACTCACTTGAAAGGAAGCGGCCCGACACAAGCAGAAGCAAGGGTAGCCCAAAACTATTTAACTGAACAAGAATTACGAGCACTCAATAATCTGGTTCCAGCCTATTTTGATTTAGCGGAACTGAATGCCATGGAAGAACCTAAAATGCGGATGGTTGACTGTGTACGAGAATTAGATAATATTCTTTCATCTACAAAGCGCCAGTTAATCGATAATCCGGCTTCAATTTCTTATCATCAAGCAGAAAACAAAGCCAAATTAGAATATAAAAAATTTAAAGCCCAAACGCTAGCCCCAGTGGAAGTTCCATATCTTAAGACTATAAATGCATTAGAGAAAAAAGCGAAACAGGAAAGCCGCAAAAAATGAATGATAGACTAAATATGCAAAATAGCATCGCGAAATTATTTGATAATGTTATAGTTGAGTGGAAGGCTTTGGGGGAAGTGGCTAATTTCGTAAATGGAAAAGGACATGAAAAAAATATAGTCCCAGACGGCGAATATGTAATTGTAAATTCTAAATTTATATCAACCGATGGAAAAGTAGCAAAATTTACAAATAAACAAATTTGTCCTCTTTTTATTGATGATATTTTAATCGTTATGAGTGACTTACCAAATGGTAAAGCTCTTGCAAAAACTTTTATCGTAAATGAAAACAATAAATATTCACTTAATCAAAGAATTGGTGGAATATCAGTAAAAGATAAAAAGAAATTATTTCCAAAATTTCTATTTTTTATTTTAAATCGTACAACTCAATTAACTAAATATGATAACAAAACAGATCAAACAAATTTACGTAAAGATCAAATATTAAATGTTTTAATCCCCATCCCCCCTCTACACATTCAAACTGAAATAGTTCGTATTTTAGACACTTTTACTGAGCTCACCGCAGAGCTTACGGCAGAGCTCACCGCAAGGGAAAAACAATACAATTATTATCGGGATAAATTGTTAACCTTTAAAGAGAATGAGGTTGAGTGGAAGGCTTTAGGGGAAATTCTTCATCGAACCAAAGGCACAAAAATCACTGCATCTAAAATGAAAGAAATTCATAAAAATAATGCACCATTAAAGATTTTTGCTGGTGGAAAAACATTTGCTTTAGTCAATTTTGACGATATACCCGAAAAAGATATTAATCGAGAACCGTCTATTATTGTAAAATCTCGCGGTATCATTGAATTTGAATATTACGATAAACCATTTTCACATAAAAATGAAATGTGGTCATACCATTCTAAAGATGGGAATATTAATATCAAATATGTTTACTATTTTTTAAAAACTAAAGAGTTACATTTTCAAAACATTGGCAGCAAAATGCAAATGCCACAGATTGCGACACCTGATACGGATAAATTTATTATACCAATTCCATCGGTCAGTATTCAAAACAGTATTGTCGAAATATTAGACAAATTCGATGCACTCACCAACTCAATCACCGAGGGGTTACCGCGTGAGATTGCCTTACGTCAAAAACAATATGAGTATTATCGGAATTTATTATTAGACTTTCCCAAAGTGCAAGAATCATAAGGTAGAGTTATAAAAAGATGAATAGCCCATTAAGGAATATTGCTGAAAAGCTGGATAAAAACAATAAAAAAACCCAATTAATCTATGCCTTTAACGGCACTGGTAAAACGCGTTTATCTCAAACCTTTAAAAATTTAATTATTTCGCAACGCAAAGGCAATCAAGAGGATCATGCAGCCTTAACAAGGCATAAAATCCTTTATTATAACGCTTTTACTGAGGATTTATTTGTTTGGGATAATGATAAACACCAAGAGGGTGAACATCAATTAATCATACAACCGAACTCATTTACGGACTGGATTTTGAAAGACCAAGGACAAGACCAAAATATTGTTCGTTACTTTCAATCCTATACCCATCAAAGATTACTGCCACATTTCAATGAGGATTTTTCTGCTATTAGTTTTTCGCTAGCAGGCGATAATGATCAGCGTATTGATAATATTAAAATCTCTAAAGGCGAGGAAAACAATTTAATTTGGAGTCTTTTTTTTACACTGATTAACTTAGTTATTGCAGAGCGCAATATTACTGACAAAAGCGAACGATCGACTAATGAATTTGACCATTTACGCTATATTTTTATTGATGATCCCGTCAGTTCATTGGACGAAAATCACCTTATCCAATTGGCGGTAGATATTGCCCAATTAATCACATCCTGTGAATCTGACATTAAATTTATTATTACGACCCATAACCCGCTGTTTTATAATGTGCTTTATAATGAATTAACTTCAAAAGATAGTTATATTTTAAGACGATTTGAGGACGGCAAATTTGCATTAGAAGAGAAAAAAGGCGATTCAAACCGTAGTTTTTCCTATCATCTTTATTTAAAACAGTTGCTGCAAGAAGCGGTTAAGGAAAATAAAATTGAAAAATATCATTTTACCCTATTACGTAACTTATATGAAAAAACCGCCAGTTTTTTAGGCTATCCGCAATGGTCAGACTTATTGCCTGGCGATAAAAAACTTTACTTAACACGGATTATCAATTTTACCAGCCATTCAACCTTATCTAATGAAATGGTTTCCGAACCTTCTGAACCTGAAAAGCAAACTGTTGCATTTTTGCTTAATCATTTACTCGAAAATTATAATTTTAAATAGTTGGAATAGAATATGACGACTTATACAAAACCAATTGCCGAAACCAATAGCTACATTATTTTAGATAACTACAACAAACTTGAAGAGACAGCAGCTGTTTATCAGACTGAAACGGATTTAGAAAATGAATTTATTCATGATTTAGCTCGACAAGGTTATGAATACTTACCGAATTTAAATACACATGAAAAGTTATTAGCCAATATTCGTGAGCAGTTGCAAACACTAAACAAAATGCAATTTACGGATGATGAATGGCAACGTTTTGTATTAGAGTATTTGGATAAACCCAATGAATCGATGATCGATAAAAGTCGCAAAATCCACCACGATCATATTTACGATTTTGTTTTTGATGATGGTCATATTCAAAATATTTATCTACTTGATAAAAAAACACTTAAAAATAATAAATTACAAGTTATTCACCAATTTCAACAAACCGGCAGCTATGCCAATCGCTACGATGTTACCATTTTAGTGAATGGCTTGCCCCTTGTGCAAGTTGAACTAAAAAAACGAGGTATTGCCATTCGTGAAGCCTTTAATCAAGTGCATCGCTACAGTAAAGAGAGTTTTAATCAAGACAATTCGTTATTTAAATACTTGCAAATGTTTGTTATCTCAAATGGTACCGACACGCGCTATTTTGCCAATACCACCAAGCGTGATAAAAACAGCTTCGACTTTACCATGAATTGGGCCAATGTTAAAAACGAGCCGATTAAAGACTTAAAAGACTTTACTACCACGTTTTTTGCCAGTCGTACTTTGTTGAGTGTACTTATCACCTACTCGGTTTTGGATATCAATGATACCTTATTAATTATGCGCCCTTACCAAATTGCCGCCACTGAGCGTATATTATGGAAAATCATTAGCGCTTATCATGCCAAAAGGTGGAGTAGCTTACAAAGTGGTGGATTTATTTGGCACACAACAGGTTCCGGCAAAACACTGACCAGCTTTAAAGCGGCACGGTTAGCCACCGAACTGGAATTTATCGATAAAGTCTTTTTTGTGGTGGATCGTAAAGATCTGGATTATCAAACCATGAAAGAGTATCAAAAATTCTCAAAAGACAGTGTCAATGGCTCAAACAGCACCGCTGGGCTGAAGCGCAATATTGAAAAAACCGATAATAAAATTATTGTTACCACCATTCAAAAACTGAATAATTTGATTAAAAGCGAAGATGACTTAGCAATCTATGATAAACACGTTGTATTTATTTTTGACGAAGCACACCGCTCCCAGTTTGGCGAAGCTCAAAAAAACTTAAAGCGTAAATTTAAAAAATATTACCAATTTGGTTTTACTGGTACGCCGATTATGTATACTAACGCAATCGGAACGCAAACCACAGCGGATGTTTTTGGTCGTGAACTGCACGCTTATGTGTTAACCGATGCAATTCGTGACGAAAAGGTACTAAAATTTAAAGTTGACTATAATGATGTGCGTCCTAATTTTAAATCGATAGAGCAAGAACAAAATCTCGAAAAACTCAGCGCTGCTGAAAATAAAAAAGCACTGCTCCACCCAAACCGTATTGAGCAAATCACACAATATATTCTGAATAATTTTAAACAAAAAACCCACCGCTTAATGGCCAACGGTAAAGGGTTCAATGCCATGTTTGCAGTAAGTAGTGTCGATGCGGCTAAGCTCTATTATGAATCATTCAAAAAATTACAAAAAAATGCCAATCAGCCATTAAAAATAGCCACCATATTTTCTTATTCTGCTAATGAAGAACAAGATGCACAGGGTAATTTTGGCGATGAAAGTTTTGAAACCGATGCCTTAAATCAAAGTGCTAAAGAGTTTTTAGCGATGGCTATTGATGACTATAATCAGGAATTTAAATCAAACTATGATGTCAGCAGTGATCAATTTCAAAACTATTATCGCGATTTATCTTTAAAAGTAAAAAATCAAGAAATTGATTTATTAATTGTGGTGGGCATGTTTTTAACTGGCTTTGATGCGCCAACGCTTAATACTTTATTTGTTGATAAAAACCTGCGGTATCATGGGTTAATTCAAGCTTTTTCACGCACCAATCGTATCTATAATGCCACCAAAACCTTTGGTAATATTGTGGCGTTTCGTGATTTAGAACAAGCCACCATTGATGCAATAAAAACATTTGGTAAAAGTAATACTCGTGAAGTGGTGTTAGAAAAAAGCTTTAAGGAATACATGGAAGGGTTTACTGAACAAAGCTCAGGTCAGTTCCATCAGGGCTATCTAGCCATCGTTGCCGAGTTACAAGAAAAGTTCCCACGCCCTGATGAAATTATCAAAGAAAAAGATAAAAAAGCGTTTGTTAAATTATTTGGTGAGTACTTGCGTGCTGATAACATCTTGCAAAATTATGATGAATTTGTTGCATTAAAAGATTTCCAACAATTAGATATGACCGATGAGCAAGCGGTTTTAGCGTTTAAAAACAAGCATTATGTGACTGATGAAGATCTGCAAAAAATGCAAGCCGTTAAACTACCGACTGACCGCACAATTCAAAATTATCGTTCAACTTATAATGATATTCGTGATTGGCTACGCCGAGAAAAAGAAGCCAATCAACAAGATCAGCAAAGATTTGACTGGGATGATGTAGTTTTCGAAATTGATCTATTAAAATCGCAAGAGATCAATCTGGATTATATTCTTGAGCTCATTTATGAACAAAATAAGCAAGAAAAAACCAAACAGGACATTGTCGAAGATGCTAAGCGATTAATTCGATCAAGCTTAGAAAATCGAGCTAAAGAAGAGCTAGTTGTCGAATTTATAAAACAAACCGATCTTGACGCTATTCCGGATAAAGCCTCGATTATTGATGCGTTTTTCTTATATGCTCAGCAAGAATTGCAGATAGAACTAAATAGCTTAATTGAAGAAGAAAATCTAAACGAAGCATCCGCAAAACGCTATATCGCCTCATCGTTAAAACGAGAATATGCAACCGAAAACGGCACTGAGTTGAACGAGATTTTGCCGAAAATGAGCCCACTCAATCCCCAATATTTAATTAAAAAGAACCGAGTCTTTGAAAAAATCGCCGCACTGGTTGAAAAGTTTAAAGGGGTTGGTGGTGAAATTTAATTGTTAACAGTTAAATTCGCTAATAATTAAAGGAAGATGAATGTTCGATTTCTTATTCATCTTCCTAATAATTCATCATTCAAACTTACTTTGAGTGATTTTGTATACAAAATCTTGCATTAATTAATAAGGTAACTATCGTGTGGCAAAATTTGTTTACTGGTAAAGCCATATTTTTCGCAGCGTTTTTTAAAGCTGTCGATGGTAGCTGTTTCAAGCGGTTTGGCGTGCCATTGTCGTTGATTTTTAGTAAATAGCGCAAATGCGGTTGCGCCAATTTGATAGGCATTTATCGGAGCGTTATCTACCCCACCTGCTGCACTTACATGTGCACCAATGTATTTCATTTTTTGTCCTAATAACGTTGTTAGTTTATGATTAGCGGATAATTAGTTCAAGCCGCTATTGCGTTGTAGCTGATCACGCAAATTAGGCGGTACACCTTTAATAACCAGTGAGTCAGTCTGTGGATCCCATTTTATACGTTCACCTAACAAATTTGAATCGAAGCTTAAGGTTAATCCGCCACCGCTGCCTGAGAATTTTTTAAGTTGGCGCAATGCACTACGATCAACGGGGAAAGTGTCTTCTAAGTCGTATTCGCTGTTTTTAATAAATTCGATAAAGTTGTTATCGTCACTTATTGGTAGTTCGTTGGCTAGGTTTTTTAGTTCTATTTCTTCACCAGCTTGTAGTTGTGCTTGACAGTAATTGTAGACGCTTTCACGTGCGTTGGTTTTGTCTTGTTTGTCAAATTGCATTTCTTGGCAGTAATCATCTACCGCTTTAACCAGTGTTTTGTTTTGTGCTTTCGCATCTAATCCTTCATTAGCACCTAGGTAGTCCATAAAAAAGTCAGATACTTTTCGCCCTACTCGTCCTTTTAAAAAGGTTAAATATCGTTTTGAGTCGGCTTGGGTTTCCCATTCGGTCATGTCTATACGGGCAATAATGTCGGCATGGTCAATGTCTAGATATTGCGTTTCGCTAATATCTAGGTCTTCATTAACTAACATACTTAAACAACTATTTAACACCGCAATAATTAAGTATTCAACCGCCAAATAACGATATTGGCAAAACAC
>NZ_FMBA01000077.1 GCF_900094935.1 Gilliamella intestini | reverse complement strand
TATTAGGGCAATAAAGTGGTGCTACCGCTTCTCGAATAAATTCAAAATCAATGACTTTAGCTATTTTACGAACAAGATGATTTTGAGGGACAAGCGCATCTAGTGAGATTTGCTCTATTTTTTCTGGTGTCGCTGGAGTTGGTTTTTTTAGCATAGAAGAATTCCTCTTATAATGGACTCCTCTCTATTAGATCAAAGAACTCGCCAAAAAGCGAGTTCTTTGTCATCAATCTAGGGATGGCTATTTGCTACCTCTTTATTTTTCAGATATAGTTTTTAATAGTAAATGATAATTGTTTTGGTTTGAGCTTTTTTATATCATAGTGCAGGGAATTTTATATTCAGATATAATAGCACCAAATTTAATTGGTGCGATTTTGATATGAAACAATATAAATGGAATGCAAGAGTTTATTATGAAGACACAGATGCCGGTGGTGTAGTTTATCATGCACGTTATCTTGCTTTTTTTGAACGAGCTAGAACCGAAATACTTAGGAAGGTTGGCATAAACCAACAAATGCTATTGCAGGAAGGTGTTGCTTTTGTGGTAAAAAAGATGGATATTAACTACCATTTTCCAGCTCGTTTAGATGATATGCTAGCAATCACAACTAGCATTGAGCAAGTTCGTAAGGCGTCTATCATTTTTAAGCAGACTATTTTAAATCAAAATAACCAAGTTATTAGTACAGCAGATGTTCTTATAGCTTGTGTAAATATTACTAAAATGAAGCCATGTGGGCTTCCTAAGTTATTAGTTTTGGAGTTTATATGAATATTATTGATCTGTTTTTGCAAGCAGGTTTTTTAGTAAAATGTGTTATGCTTTTACTGCTTATTTTTTCGATTATATCATGGGCTATTATTTTTCAACGAACTAAAATTTTAGGTAAAGCTAAAAAACAAATTGAACAATTTGATAATAGTTTTTGGGTTGCTGATGATTTAAATGTTTTATTTGATAAAGCAAAATTTAATAAAGAAGAAATTAGAGGAACTGAACATATTTTCTATTCAGGCTTTAAAGAATTTTCAAGGCTGTATCAAATTAACCCAAATATGGCAGAAGCAGCCTTAGATGGAGCATCACGTTCTATGCGTTTATCAATGAATCGTGAGCTTGATAACTTGGAATTGCATATCCCTTTTTTAGGTACCGTAGGCTCTATTAGCCCATATATAGGCTTGTTTGGCACTGTATGGGGGATTATGAATGCATTTATTTCTTTAGGTGAAGCTAAACAAGCTACATTAAAATTAGTTGCCCCAGGTATTGCTGAGGCATTGATTGCAACAGCTATTGGCTTATTTGCTGCTATTCCTGCGATACTTGCTTACAATCGTTTATCATTAAGTGTAAGCCGAATTGAACAAAGCTACCTTAACTTTATTGATGAATTTTCGGCAATTTTACAGCGTCAAGCCGTTGCTATTAGGAAATAATTATGGGCAGACGTTCATCACGTTTTTCAATTAAATCTGAAATTAATATAGTACCTTTACTTGATGTGTTATTAGTATTAGTACTTATTTTTATGGCAACAGCCCCAATTATTAGTCAAAGTGTTGAAGTTGATCTGCCACAAGCTTCAGAGTCTAAAACAGTTTCACCTTCAGAAACTAAACCAATCATTATTGAAGTGTCTGGTGTTGGGGTTTATGCACTGATCATTGATCAGGAACGCCAAGCTAATTTACCACAAGAAAAAATTATTGCAGAAGTTAAGCAACAAATATCGCTCAATGAAAAGGCTGTTTTTTTAGTCGGTGGTGCTAAGGATGTTCCATATGAAGAAATTATAAAAGCATTGAATTTACTACAATCAGCAGGTGTTAAGTCTGTAGGGTTAATGACTCAACCAATTTAAACAATATAGCAAGAAATCAGCAATGTCTTATAAGCCAAATTCAAAATTAAGTATAGCTATTATAGTATCAATTATATTACATGTGATTTTAATTGTCATTTTGGGTTACCATGCTATTCATGATGATAATACTAACTATGGTAGCATTAATGGAAATTCTATTGATGCTATTATGGTTGACCCCTCAATCATGACCGAACAATATCAAAGGCAATTAAAAACACAACTTAGCCAAAAACAAGCTGAACAACAAAGGCAGCAACAATTAGATGAGCAGGCTCGAAAGTTACAAGAGCAACAGCTTACCCAACAACAGCGACTTAAAGAGTTAGAAAAGCAGCGTTTAAAAGTTGAACAACAACAAAAGAAGGAAGAGGAGGCCGCACAAGCTGCACAGCTAGCAAGACAAAAAGAAGAAGCTGCTCGCAAAGCTAAAGAACAGTTAGAACAGCAAAAAAGAGAAGCAGAAAAACAGCGTCTAGAGCAACAGCAAGCTGAGTTGGCAAAACAAAAGGCTGAACAAGAAGCTAAATTAAAAGCAGAGAGAGAGTTGTTAGATAAACAACGTGAAGAAACTTTACGTAAGCAAGAAGAACTAGTGAAACAAAAAGCTGAACAAGAGGCTAAAGTGAAGGCCGAAAAAGAAATTATTGAAAAACAAAGGATTGAGAATGAACGCAAACAAGAAGAGTTAAACAAACAAAAGGAAGAGCAAGAGCGAACAAAAAAGCAAGCCGCTGAAAAAGCTGCAGCAGAAAAGGCTGCTGCCGAGAAAGCAAGAAAAGCCGCACAAGCTAAAAAAGACAAAGAACTTGATGACTTGTTAGGTGGATTGACATCTGGTACACAAAATCCATCTGGTGGATCGGCTAGCCGTAAAGGGGTTTCGAATGGAGAACTTAATAAATATAAGTCTTTAGTCGAAAATGCTATCAGTAATAAATTTATTAATCCCAACAAATTATATAGTGGTCGTAATTGTGTATTAGAAATTCAGATAGCACCTGATGGTCTATTACTTGATGTTACAGCGAAAGCCGGTGATGAAGCTTTATGTCGAGAGGCGCTTTCAGCAACTAAACGAGCTATAATTCCAAAACCTTCAAGTACATTTTATAATCAAGTGAAAACGATGGAAATTGATTTTCAGCCTAAATAACGTTATACGCAAATACCTGGGTTTTCTGAAACTTATTTACAAAAAATTATCAATATTTTCAAATAAAAACATTGAAATTACATTAATTATCCCAATATATCATCTATTCATTTCGAATCAAGTTTTTAAGTAAAAGAAGGAGCAGAACATGACAACAATTGTCAGTGTCCGTCGTAAAGGGCAAGTGGTTATTGGAGGTGATGGTCAAGTCACGTTAGGCGAACGTATTATTATGAAAGGTAATGCTCGCAAAGTTCGTCGTTTATATAATAACAAAGTGATTGCAGGGTTTGCTGGTGGTACTGCTGATGCTTTTACACTCTTTGAGCTATTTGAGCGAAAATTAGAGATGCACCAAGGGCATTTAACCAAAGCTGCTGTTGAGTTAGCTAAAGATTGGCGAACAGATAGAATGTTACGTAAATTAGAAGCATTACTTGCTGTTGCTGATGAAACTGCATCACTGATTATTACAGGTACTGGTGATGTTATCCAACCAGAAGATGATTTAATTGCTATTGGTTCTGGCGGTCCTTATGCTCAAGCTGCAGCTCGTGCGTTACTAGATAACACTTCACTTTCTGCTCACGATATTGTACAAAAATCGTTATCGATTGCTGGTGATATTTGTGTGTATACCAATAATTTCCAAACTATTGAAGAGCTCAACTATTAATTAATTGAATAAAGAGAATATCATTATGTCTGAAATGACTCCTCGCGAAATTGTAAGCGAATTAAACAAACATATCATTGGACAAGATAAAGCAAAACGTTCTGTAGCAATTGCACTACGTA
The DNA here is from genome assembly GCF_900094935.1 of Gilliamella intestini. Lineage (GTDB taxonomy): Bacteria > Pseudomonadota > Gammaproteobacteria > Enterobacterales > Orbaceae > Gilliamella > Gilliamella intestini. Next base: position 1,605 of record NZ_FMBA01000077.1, on the reverse strand, counting down.
ACCGTTGGCGTCGTATGCAACTAAATGAAACATTGCGTCATGAAGTTACACCCAAAAATATACTTATGATTGGCCCTACAGGTGTAGGTAAAACAGAAATTGCAAGACGTCTTGCAAAATTAGCTAACGCACCATTTATTAAAGTAGAAGCGACTAAATTTACAGAAGTTGGTTATGTAGGTAAAGAAGTTGATTCAATCATTCGTGATTTAACAGATTCAGCAGTAAAAATGATCCGTCAACAAGCGATTGAACGTAATCGTAATCGAGCGGAAGAATTAGCTGAAGATCGTATTTTAGATGTGCTTGTGCCTCCTGCTAAAGATGGGTGGGGACAAGTTGAAGATAATAATTCAACAGCAAGGCAAGCTTTTCGTAAAAAATTACGTGAGGGTTTACTTGATGATAAAGAAATTGAGATTGAAGTAGCAAGTGTCAATATTGGTGTAGAAATTATGGCACCTCCTGGTATGGAGGATATGACAAACCAATTACAATCTATGCTTCAAAATTTAGGTGGACAAAAAACTAAACCACGTAAAATGAAGATCAAAGATGCTTTTAAACAACTTATCGAAGAAGAAGCCGCTAAATTGGTTAATCCAGATGATCTTAAACATGAAGCGATTGAAGCGGTTGAGCAAAATGGCATTGTTTTTATTGATGAGATCGATAAAGTTTGTAAAAGGGGTAATTCATCTGGTCCAGATGTTTCTCGTGAAGGAGTGCAGAGAGATCTTTTACCATTGGTGGAAGGATGCACAGTATCAACTAAACATGGATCAGTCAAAACGGATCATATCTTATTTATTGCATCAGGAGCTTTCCAAACAGCGAATCCATCTGATTTGATTCCTGAATTGCAAGGTAGATTACCGATTCGAGTTGAATTGCAAGCACTAACCAGTGAAGATTTTGAACGCATTTTAACTGAACCAAATGCTTCACTTACTGTTCAATATAAAGCACTAATGGCAACAGAAGGTGTAAATATTGATTTTACTTCTAGTGGTATTCGAAAAATAGCGGAATCAGCGTGGCAAGTCAATGAGCAAAATGAAAATATTGGTGCTCGCCGGTTGCATACTGTATTGGAACGTTTGATGGAAGAGATTTCATTTGAAGCCAGTGAACTTAATGGCCAAACCGTTACAATTGATGCTCAATATGTAAGTGATCATTTAGATAAACTTGTTGCTGATGAAGATCTAAGCAAGTTTATTCTATAATTTAGTTTAGATTTTTGATATAAAAAGGTGAGTCAGACTCACCTCAAAATCATCTTGTTCGTAAAATAGCTAAAGTCATTGATTTTGAATTTATTCGAGAAGCGGTAGCACCACTTTATTGCCCTAATAACGGTCGTCCGGCAGAAGATCCGGTCAGGCTGTTTAAAATCATGCTATTGGGGTATCTTTTCGGTATTCCCAGTGAACGTCGTCTGGTTCAGGAAATTCAGGTCAATTTAGCTTACCGCTGGTTTCTGGGAATGGGATTCACCGAAAAAGTGATTGACGCCTAGGCACTCAGCCAAAATCGTCGCCGTCGGTTTAATGACAGTGAAATCTATCAACAGATTTTTGATAATATTGTTGAGCAGGCTAT
>NZ_FMBA01000074.1 GCF_900094935.1 Gilliamella intestini | reverse complement strand
TCTGAAACCGATAAAATCCTACATAAGAAATTAGATCTGATTACTTCCAATTTGCAAATGATAATCTCACCACAAGGCACTCTGCACGACCTTACGAACTTCTACGAAGTGCAAAAGAAAGCAAAATCAATTTTAGATCAACTATCTAAAAAATACACAGACAATACAGATTTTTTGGAATATAGAAATTTATATACAGATAAACAACGGGTTTTACTCACCCTTAATTACTACCCTGCTATTTCCTTATATTTACCGCTTGCTCATGAACAAGATCCTATCGTTAGGAATACACAATTGATACCCAATACCATTTTTTATATTAATGAAACGTTGCAAAAAAATTCAACTAATATCCAACTAAACGGTAGTTTACACCAAACGCCCGACCTTGACGGATTACGTAAACTTTTTGCGTTGAAAGGTATTAAAATCTCATCTGAAAAGGCACTTCCTTGCTTAGAAGAATATCAAGGAAACTATAATCTTACTTCATCAGGCACGGTAAAAGACGCTTCCTTTACCATCCATTTTACCTTTGGAAAACACTATGAAAAAAAAATAAACTATCAACTTAAAACTATACGCCATGAGGAAATATAAACAATTAAAACATGCCGTACAATTACAAAAACAGTTAGACCATAAATATGGCGCTCGCCGTTTCCATGCTGCTTTTATTATGGCGCTATTTTTCTGTCTGTTTTTTACTTCCTGCTCTAATGATTCACCCACTGCAAGTACTTCTTCCAGTACCCAAACAAGTACCAGCATCGGTCAATCACAAAGTGGAAATACAACCCTTACCATTACCAGAACAGGGCAGAGCGCGAGTGTAAACCAAATTGCCCCACCCAACGACCATTTACACAGAATATACAATGTATATTTTGCGAAAAAAAAAGTATTAGGTACAGAGGTCTTTTTTGAACCGATAGATTCCGCTCATCCACAACGAGATGGACAAAATAACCTTATTACTTACGATTCCATTTTAGGAAAGACGGTTTATTTGGTACTCGAAACCCAAAATTTAACCCCTAACGAACAAATCAGAGTAGAAATACAGAGCGAATCACTCACCGGTAATACCAATGCATTAGAAGTCATGTACTTTAACGCATCCCGCCAATATACCTCGGCACAAACCCTTACCGCTGTAGTAGGCAATTTTGATGCCCTGAACAATAACACAGGCTCCTGCCCCTATACTAACTTAGCCGGTCATTCTCACCGTGCCATAATAAAACTACAACTCCGCCCAAGCACCCGAGCAATCTTCGATGAATGGGCAACACGCTTAGGCACCGCCAATGGCACCGTACAAGTGCGGGTACAACGAAACCGCGGAAACTGCGCCTATGGTAACAGTAACAGAGAAACAAGCGACGGAAGTACCTTCTTGTCTGCCGCAGAGCAGCAATTTAGAGTGGTAAATCGTAGTTTATACTGCATTTATCATCGTGATAATACATTTAACTTTCATTCGTCAATCCAAAATACCAGAAAAAAGATAGGAGAAGTAAAAAGTTATTACACACTCAATAATCAAAATGTAAATACTCAAAAAACTGCCTATTATTTTTATGATGCCAATGACAATGAAACTTTACTATACGAATTTGAAAGAAATACTCACGGTATGATAGAGTTTCCTGAATCAGGAAACGGTTTTAGACGTTATGGAATCATTGATGCTGGAGGACAAAGTGCCAACCCAAATGAAGTTGTTGGTCATGGAGACCATTATCTCAAACCTTGGACTGTTGCAGCTCTATTAGGTACAATACAAGAAATTTATGAACAGAGATGGAGAATTGATTTTGGCGATATGTCATCAGAAAATGGAAGTGACCCTTGGCAGCAAGGACAATCTCACCATGGTGGACATGGTCATTTGGGTCGTAGGTCTGGCTTGGATATTGATTTTCGTTATTTGGATGTTAATGGTAGAAGTTTTCAGGGAGATCGAAGGTCTTATTCAAATTTTGATAGAAATAAAAATGCGACTATTTACCAAATTGCTTTTGAATATGGATTCAGATCTAACTATGCGACAGGTTTGGCAGAGTTTGCCGGTGTAAACTCAAGTGTTCAAAATCATTATGATCATGGACATTGGGGATTTAATATAGATTTTATACATACTACTATTTAATTAAGCAAATAATGAAAACGATAGTTATACTTTTACTACTTAGCTTTTTGACTTCTTGTGCTTATGCGCATAAAGAGGAAAAAACAGACATAAACTATAGCAAAGACATTGCGTTAGACCATGATCCTGTTTTAATTCAGTTAGGCAGTGAAAAATTAGCATTAAAAGGATTAAGCCCAGAAGATTTTTCACTGGTACAAAAAGGGAATACGCTTTTTATCATTAAAAAGCTGTATCTGGGTATAGATGATCTGCAAATTGAATTTATAGATAACAAGGAGCAAGATTTCCTATTAACTGGTGAAATAGAATATGGTGTTTATCAAGACTTAATTGATGGTATACGAAATATTCAATTTTTACCATTTTCTTTTAAAGAAGATATACAGTTGCATAACAATAAAGGTAAATTTATTTTGTCAACAGCGATTAAAACCACACCACAGCTAGAAGCCATTTGCCAAGAAAGATATTTTGATGAGATCCGGAAAGAGTCTTATTTGGCTCAAAAACAGTTCTATCAGAATGAAATAATCGATAACCCAGAAAAATATAAGGATTGTTGCCCTGAGTATATTGAATATGCAAAAAAGTTTTTATCTAAAAAAGAGCGTGATTTTCACTCATTACAAAGCCTGTTTGTTGAAATTATCTATAAAAAAATAACGTTAAACATGGGTGATGGCTATCATATCGTCTTTTATAATATCAATGATTTTGTTCCTGAATAAAAATGAGCGATTATGCTGATTGTATTAGTTTAACTGAATAACAAAATAGAGATAAAATACAAACTGCATATAATCATCACTTACATATTTATAACTTTCGAAAAATCCCAAATATCTATGAATAAAATAATTATTTTTCTTGTCTCAACCCTACTGTTGGGTTGTTCGCATGGGCAACAAGAGCCGGTAAAAACTCATACGCCTGCCACTCTCGACATATCTAAAGATTTGTCAGGTGCACTTATATCACCACCATTAGGGCAGCGGGCAATACTCCATAAAGCAAAAAACGAAGATTCAATTGCTGAATTGTACGATAATTTTGTTCACAGATATGGAAGCAGGGATAGCTTTTGTTCCTTATTGGGGTGTGGGGAAACCGTAAATTATACTCCCAAGCTTTTTAAAGAAGAGTATTCAGAGTTTGAATCGGTTTTTTTCAGGTATAATGAATTTAAAAAAAAGGATATCCCCTTTATCATCTCATCCAAATACCTCAAAAAAGGCGATAAAATCTTAAAATTGGCAATACAAAAATCAGAACCTAACAGTTATCCAAATCTATCCATATTTCTGTTATCTCTAAAAAATGGAGTACAGGTTGATTCTAGAAGAATTTATTATAATCGCTCAGGAGAAATGGGTTTTACAGATGGTAAAATTTTTTATATAGATGAAAACCTGATCATTTCCACCCGAGACTATTCCTTTACTGAGGACGGAATAACACAAACACCGTTTTATCAATATCAACTAAACGACGATGGTAAATTTATCCGTTACTATCCTAAAAATGGTAATTATAAAGACAATCATGAACAAGGTTTAGTTAAAAACCATACCCGTGAAGGTTTATGGATTGAGAAGAAAGTAAACTATTTCATTGGTCCTTCATATTTTGAAGCCGAATATAAAAATGGGTTAATACAGGGTGAAGGCAAGTTTTATAAATTAGAATATAAGTTAAAAGACGGCTATGTTCCCTATTCTTCTGCTAAAAAAGGCAAACTTCTTTATACGGAAACCTATAAAGACGGTGAACTTATCGAACGCAAATTTGTGGATAAAGAAATTGATGAATTGAATTAAAGATTGTGTAGTAAACAAACGATTATTATGCTTATCACCCTCATAAATATGAATGATAGTGTAGTAAACATTAAATTAAAAAAATAAACATAACAACTTAAACATCCTATAATGGAAAACGAAAGCCTTCCGACAGAAAATATAAAACCCTCTAACCACCAACCCGAAAAAGTGGATTCTTATACAGCCAACCCCAATCAAATTGTCTATGATATGGTTCATCAGGATGATTTTATTATAAATGTAGCCGACGTGTACTTCGCCCGTAAAGTACTTGTACTCAACAAAAAAGATGAATATGTCTATGTAAAATTAAATCAAGCCTCTTTGGGTGACAAAATTTATCTGGTTGTTAAATGTTACGGTACTCCCCGAAAAGGTAAATTAGTGCTCAGTCTTAGGGAAATTGAAAATACCGATACTATCCAAAACCTGTATTCCAATAATCCGGTTCCTTTTTTAGTGAATGGAGTTGAAAAAACTGAAATGGAATATACCCTAGACGGTTCCATTACCTATGCAAAGGAAATAGAACTTCGCCCTAAAGACGATAAAAAATATCAAGAATTACAAGAAAAGTTAAAAAATACCAAAACCAAAAACACTTTCTTATTTGTAAGGGCAAAAATAAAAGAAACAACCGCAATTAGGGTAACATTTAAAAGCTTCTTTGCAGGGCAATTTAGTGCCGTGGATAATTTAAATTATTATGATTTCTTAACCCAAGAGAAAGAAAGGTTTGAAATTAAAGCTATTTTAGGCATTATTACCTATCATATATATTGGAACACAGAAACAGAAGGTAAAATAGAAAAACATATCCCTAAAACTATTGCCGATGAATATAAAAATAAATACAAATATGTGTATCATGATAAAGAGGGTAATGAGCATAATATTTGTATGGTGGAGCGGCATAAAACTAAAGAAAAACAAAGAGGGATGGCTAAATCACAAAAACCTATTCATTCAAAAATAGTAAATGATAATTCAGTTTCTGAAGGACAAACTTCTCGAAGAGTTATTTATGAGAATGGAGATATTGCTGAATATGGTTATCATGATACATTAGGTAAAACTTGGATGCATTATAAATCAACAGGTAAAGAAATAGAATTAATTAGAATGCCTGATAGTTTAAATCATTCCAAAGATAATATAACTATTAAATATTCTTTTGAAAATACAGAAAGAAGATATACTAATCCTGATCTTTTTGCTGGTTTTATCGGATTATTAGCAGATATAAGTATAAAATTAGTTTCAGAAGGTTCATCCTTTAAAGAAGCTTCATGTTTTCCAAGTCAAACTCATGTTAATGGAGCTAGTATTGATTTAGATTATCTTTATAATTTAAAAAATGATCAACAAGTAATTGATTCTGCTATTAAATTCCATTTTGATGTAAGATTAAAAGGTGTAAATTCATATTGTAGTAAATTATTAAGAGCTAAACCGAGTGGAAGTCTTCATAATAGCCATCTTCATATTGGCGGATTTATCAGTTCTAAAATAATAAAAAAATAATATTTATGTATAAATTTTTTAAACTTATAACAATAAGTATTGTATTCTTTGTCTCTTGTAAGAATAACTCTTTAACAAAAGAAAATCCTTTTTATCTAGGAGATTCTATATTATTGGAACATAACTTTATTGAAAATATAAATACTACTTGTGATATGAAGGGAAATACGTTTGAAGACTATTCAGAAATAGATTGGTATGAATATGAAAAACGATGTGTCATATCCATTTTGGATAAAAAGTACAGAGATTTAATGTTAAATAATTATTCTATATTGGAAAATAAAAATATAAAAGTATATGTAAAAAATATTCAAAATGAGAATAATCCAAAGTTATATTTATTTACCTATAATAATAGCATTAAAATAGATTCTCTTCAAATATATGGGATGGAAAAAACATCAACTCCATCAACAAAAAATTTTTACTATTATATAAATAAAAATTGGGAAGTTTGGATATTAACAGTTATAACAGTAGAAGAAGGAACTTTTTTTAATAATAGAAAAAAATATAGACTTGATTCACAAACAGGAAAATTTGAGTTAGTAGATAGTATGGAGGATTGATTAAAATATTTGACGCTAAATGGAACTAAAATTTTAATAATGAATAACTTTAAAAAAATTTAAATATAAATTTTACATTAATATTAATTTCCTGTTCTTCAAAAGAAAATTTTGCAGTTGAGAAACCACAAAATTTTAAAGAAATTTCATTAACTGATTCTTTATCATGTCAAAAAGCTATAATAGAGTATTTTCCAAATGGAGCATTAAAATTATCAGGTTGCCAAGGATGTTATAATGGTACAGGAATCCAAGTTGGATTATGGAAAACATACGATGAAAAAGGCGATTTAATCGAAACCACCTATTATCATCCCGATAAATTCGGCAAATACTATAAAATCGTAACACAATATAAGAATGGAAAAGTTGTTTCAAAGAAGATTTACAATTTTGATGATTTATATGAGACTGAGTTAAAAGAGCTT
>NZ_FMBA01000076.1 GCF_900094935.1 Gilliamella intestini | reverse complement strand
ATATTTAACTGTTTAACTATTTAAATTATATAAACAATTTAAAAAGACACGGGTGCATTTATGGCGGATTATTTTAATCATAACAAAGAATAATTCGCTATTTTTTACAACTTAAAAAGTGGGCTGTTTATTGGTTTATTTTACTGGTTGTTTTTGTAAAAAATATTCAGGAGTCTATACCGTTTGGGTATTTAAAAACTGAAAAGCCTGATAGGTACTTTAATTGAAATGGCGTGTAACATTAACGACAAGAAACTTTCGAGTTGTTTACATTTCATGATTTAGATTTAGTTTGAATTTTATTATTTTTATGCCGATTTTAAGTATATAATCGACACAAATTCCTCTACTATGTATTGTTATGACTAAGGTATCTTCGTTTCGTCAAAAACAGAGCGTTATTTTTATTGCTTTTTTAGCCACTACGTTTATTGTTGGTGTTGCAGGGGCGTTGCAATCGCCTACGTTAAGTCGTTTTTTATCGTTTGAAGTAAATGTAAACCCCCGTTTGGTTGGATTGTTTTTTTCGGTGAATGCGTTGGCAAGTATCATTGGTAGCTTTTTGTTAGCTAAATATTCAGACCAAAAAGGCGACAGGCGGCATATTGTTATATTTTGTTGCTTAATGGGCGTTGCTAATAGTGTGATATTTGCCTTTTCTCGGCACTATGTTGTTTTGATTACGTTGGGGGTTTTATTTGCTGCTTTATCATCGGCTGCGATGCCTCAAGTTTTTGCTCTTGCGCGTGAATATGCGGTAAAAACAGGGCGTAATGTGGTAGCGTTTAATTCGTTAATTCGTGCACAGCTTTCTTTGGCGTGGGTGATTGGACCACCACTTTCATTTGGTTTAGCCGTTCATTATGGTTTTACTGCCATGTATTTAAGTGCTATGTCTATGTTTGTTGTGGCAATGTTATTTGTTGCGTTTTTTTTACCGTCGGTTGAAAAAAATCCAACCTCACAACTTGATAATTCGATTGATATAAAATCAGCCGAACAGTCGCTATTTAAAAATAGAAATGTGGTTTGTTTGTTGCTTTCTACTGTGTTTATGTGGACAGCCAATATGATGTATATCATCGATATGCCACTTTATGTGGATTCTGTATTGCATTTATCAAATTCATTACCTGGGCAATTAATGGGGTTAGCGGCAGGTATTGAAATTCCTGTTATGCTCATTGCAGGTTATTTAGTTCCAAAATTGGGCAAAAGAAATTTATTTTTTATCGCCATTGTTTGTGGTTTATTATTTTATATTGGTATGATTTTATTGACTAATAAATTTGCTTTGTTTGCTTTGCAGCTTTTTAATGCGCTTTTTATTGGTATTGTGGCAAACATTGGTATTATTTATTTTCAGGATTTGTTACCAACAAGAATGGGCGTTGCTTCAACCTTATTTAATAATGGCATTATTTGTAGTGTGATTTTGGCAGGTGTGATTCAAGGCTTTGTTTCTGAGTCTTATGGGCATCAGGTTATTTATTGGATTGCATTTGCCATGGTTGCCATTTCATTGCTGTTTTGTGCTTTGGTGAATGATAAAAGTTGATGATGTTGTTGGTTAAATTGTCTTCCTAATTAGGGAAGACAATTGTTAACGTTTTTACTTTTTATTAGCAAATTATTCAGCAAAGGTGTTGCACTGGCTAATTGAACCGTTATCAAATCCTTTTTTAAACCATGTATAACGTTGTTTTGATGAGCCATGGGTAAAGCTGTCAGGCATAACATAACCACCACTTTGTTGTTGTAATCGATCGTCGCCAATGGCTTGTGCCGTTTTTAGCGCTTGTTCTATATCGCCCACTTCAAGGATGTTTTGTTTTTGCATCGCATTGCCCCACATACCCGCATAACAATCTGCTTGTAATTCTAATTTTACCGATATTTGGTTTTTGGTGGTGTCTGATTGGCCTTGTGTTAGTTGTGCCACTTGGTTAAATGTTCCCAGTAAATTCTGTACATGGTGTCCTACTTCGTGGGCGATAACATAACCTTGCGCAAAATCACCTCCACCACCAAGACGTTGTTTCATTTCTTGATAAAAGGAAAGGTCTAAATATACCGTTTTATCAATATTACAATAGAAAGGCCCCATCATTGCTTGACCTGTACCACACGATGTTTGGGTTGCATGAGTATATAGCACCAATTTAGGTGGAACATAAGTTTTGCCTAGGCGTTGGAATTGTTCGCTCCAGTAATCTTCGGTACTGGCTAAAATAATTGAGGTGAATTTAGCCGCTTCGTTATCATCTGCGGTATATTCTGACGAGGTTTGTTGTGTGCTGTCTGGAGTTGTTAGGTCGGAACTAAGTAATCCCGTTAAATCAACACCATAATAACCCGCCACTAAAACCACAATAAATAAAGCAATTTTGCCTTTGCCTTTGATAGGAATTACAGTTCCCATTCCACTGCTTGATTGTGAGCGGCGATCTTCAATGTTGTCGCTCTCTCTTTGGTCTTTCCAACGCATAAGAAGTACCTTATCAATTTTGGTTTTGTTATTTTAATGGATAATGATTAAGGATACTAGATTAAGTCAATGCTATCGTTGTAATTTGGAAAAGTAATAATGAGTAAAATGAGAGCAGTAGGTAACAATGTCATTAAAGAGGTTATTTTCTTGCGTTAATTTAGGTATATAATGTGGTCAATTCTATCATATTTTCATTCTGATATCAGGGTATTATATGCCGTATCTATTGCTTACTTTAGCTGCTTGTTTTTGGGGCGGAAATTATGTTGTTGGGCGTGTTTTGGTAACGCAAGCCGATCCCATTGTTATATCTGAAGGGCGTTGGGTTATTACGGCTGTGTTGTTATTAGGATTGTATCATCATCAAGTGCGTAATGATCTTTCTAAAATTAAAAAGTCGATAGGGCCCATTTGTTTACTGGCAATTTTTGGTCAGATTTTGTTTCCTTTAACGCTTTATATTGGATTGCAATATACTTCATCGCTTAATGCATCAATTTACCTTTCGGCAACGCCCGGCATGGTTTTAGTAATGAATAAATTATTATTTAATGATTCAATTTCAAAAAATAATATTTTAGGTGTGTTGTTTAGTACAATTGGCGTGGTTTATTTGATTTTACAAGGCAATCTAACCAATTTAAATGCATTGAGCAATATTAACAAAGGCGACTTGTGGGCAATGGCATCGGCCATGAGTTGGGCATGTTATAGTACTTTTTTACGTTTAAAAGATAAATCAATTGCAGGCAATGCTTTTGTGACAGTCAGTGCCGTGTTAGGCTCTTTGATGTTACTACCTATTGCTTTGGTGTATTTCTATTTTTATCCCGTTGAAAATTTAGCGCATTATACTGATAGCAGCTTCTTGCTTGGTATATTGTATATTGCTATTTTTGCCTCTTGGTTATCTTACTTGTTTTGGAATAGGGGAATTGCTGAAATTGGCGCAAGCCGTGGACAGATCTATACTCATATTATTCCTTTATCTGGTGGTGTTTTTAGTATTCTATTTTTGCATACCGAAATTGCGAGTTTTCATATCATCAGTACGTTATTTATTGTCATTGGTATTTACCTTTGTTCGAAAAAAAACGATGGTTCATAATTATATTTAACAAAAGCAAAATCAGGCCGTGTAGCGGTTGCATTTTACAAAATGGGATATTTTGTTATACTTGACGGACAATTTTCGTGAAAAGGAATTGTTTTACTGTTATCAAGTCGCAATATAGCTAGTCGAAATTACTTACCCATTTTTGCTTTTTATTGTCCTCTTTTTTGTTTTGTTGGATTTTGCATCAATCTTTATTAACTGTTTTAGCGTATTTTATGTAATACCGCTGATGTTCGTTTGGCATTACACAATGATATCAATGGTGTTACTTCGTTATTCCTTTTCTGTGTCTAATTTTAGATAGGCGGTATGTTATGAAAAAAGCAGTAAGATTTAAAAGGAAACCATTAAATATTAATGATATTACTATTATTGATGATAACAAATTAAGAAAGGCAATTATTGCAGCAGCACTAGGCAATGCGATGGAGTGGTTTGATTTTGGGGTTTATGGGTTTTTGGCGTATGTTTTAGGACAGGTGTTTTTTCCTGATGCGTCGCCAAGTATTCAAGTTGTGGCAGCTTTGGCAACTTTTTCAGTTCCTTTTTTAGTTCGTCCATTAGGCGGTTTAGTTTTTGGTGTGCTTGGTGATAAGTTAGGACGTCAAAAAATCCTTTCTGTTACCATTATTATTATGTCTCTTAGTACATTTTGTATTGGGCTTATTCCTTCTTATTCAACTATTGGTATTTTTGCGCCACTTTTATTATTGCTAGCAAAATTAGCTCAAGGATTTTCGATCGGTGGTGAATATTCAGGTGCGGCCATTTTTGTCGCTGAATACTCACCAGATCGTAAGCGTGGCTTTATGGGGAGCTGGTTAGATTTTGGTTCAATTGCAGGCTTTTTAGTTGGTGCAGGTTTGGTAGTACTGTTATCAAGCATTCTTGGTAAAGTTGCATTTCATGATTGGGGCTGGCGAATTCCATTTTTGTTTGCCTTACCATTAGGATTGATTGGTCTGTATTTACGCCACGCATTAGAAGAAACCCCCGCATTTCAGCAACATACCAATGAAATGGAAAGTAATGAAAATACCAATACCGCTAATCCTCCTAAAATGACATTTAAAGCTATCTTCACTCAATATTGGAAGAGTTTATTAGTGTGTGTTGGACTGGTGATTATTACCAATGTCACTTATTATATGTTGCTTACTTACATGCCAAGTTATTTATCGCATAACTTAAATTATCGTGCTGATCATGGAGTATTAATCATTATTGCTATTATGATCGGAATGTTATTTGTACAGCCAATGATTGGCTTTATTAGCGATAAAATTGGATGCAGGTCTTTTATTGTTGGAGGTAGTTTAGGATTACTCATTCTTGCTTACCCTGCATTTATGATGATTAACAGTGATGTTATTGGACTTATTTTTATTGGTTTATTGATTTTAGCGGTGTTACTTAACTGTTTTACGGGAGTGATGGCATCTATTTTACCTGCTATTTTCCCAACAAGTATTCGTTATAGTGCTTTAGCTATTGCATTTAATATTTCGGTACTTATTGCCGGGGCAACACCAACTGTTGCCGCTTGGTTGGTTGAAGCGAGTGGTGATTTATATATGCCAGCCTATTATTTAATGGTGGTTGCATTAGTTGGGTTAGTGACAGGCATAAAAATGAAAGAAACCGCCAATAAACCACTTCGAGGCGCAACACCTGCCGCATCGGATCGTTCAGAAGCCAAAGAGATTTTATCGGATCACTTCGATTCAATAGAGCAAAAAGTGGAAGATATCCAACAACAGATCGATACCTTACAAAAACAGCGTCAAGATTTAGTGGATCAACATCCTAAATTAGATTGATCTTTTATTTTTTGGTTTTGTATGTTTTAAAACATACAAAACTAAAGTTTAATAAAATCAATACGCTACCTGAGTGTTTTTTAACGGTAAAATTAGCACATCATAAAAATAACCAAAACGCTGCCAACCCTTTTTTTAACGATAAATTAAAAATAAATAAAAACAATATGTTATCCGGTCGCTACAAAAAAGGGTTTTTGAAAACAGAAATCCTATTTGCCTTTTGCTAAACAAGGTTTATAGTATACCGGTTTCTAGTTTACCGCCGCATAGGCGGTTTAGAAATACGAAAATCGACCTATCAATATAGGGCTCACGTTTACCGCCGCATAGGCGGTTTAGAAAATCACCG
>NZ_FMBA01000097.1 GCF_900094935.1 Gilliamella intestini | reverse complement strand
CGCTACATCAGCCAAGACCCCATAGGACTTGCCGGCGGCGAAAACGCCTATAGCTACGTTCCCGACCCACTGGCTTGGATTGACCCGTTGGGGTTAACCAGTTGTCAATTAGGCGAGGCATTAGAAAAAGCGGGCGTATTCCGTCCAGAAAATACCGCTGCTCATCATATTGTGGCCGAAAGCGCAAAAAGGGCAGAGCCGGCACGAAAAATTTTAGAAAAATATGGTATTGATATTAACGGTGCTATGAATGGCGTATTTTTGCCAACAAATAAAAATACCTCTAAACTGCCAGGAATAATGCATAATGGTCGTCATCCTAATGATTATATTAATGAAGTCAATAAGCGACTTAGAAATGCAGATAAAATAGGCACCAAAGAAGCAATTGAGGCTGAATTAAAAAACATCGCAAATATTTTATCAAACGCTGACCGTAACGCAAATTGGAAAACGATATTGCAACAATTATAAGCGCTTGTTATTACATTTAATCATAAGTAAGTTAATTGAAACGGAGAAAAATAATGAAAACAAAGATTTATTTATTGAATTCAGACTTATCTGACTATAGTTCATTTATTGAAAATTGCCCTAAGGGACAAGAAGATATGCAGGGAAGAGCAATGGATAGGGCACTTTATCATCATTGGCAACCGTTTGGCGAGGAATATCAACCTGTGACTATGGAGCTATGTGCAAATGATTATGGTAGAAAGAATTATCAGTTAGATATCAGTGGCTTTACAGCGCCTTTTTATGTGTTGAGCGAAAGGGCTTTAGAGGCATTAAGTGATATTTTTCTTCCTCGAGGGCAAGTTTTACCGATTATTACAGCAAGTAAAAGGAAGAAGTTCTGGGGCTACTTTCCGACAAATGTTTTAAAAGGTTGCTTTGATAAAGAAAAATCAATTTATAAACAATGGCCCAATGGTTTAATGATAGAGCATGTAGTGTTAATCGCTGATAATATCACCGATGAATATTTATTTACTATAGAAGAAGATATCCGTCGAGTTTTTGTGACAGAAAAGTTTAAACAACGGGTTGAAGAGGCAGGATTATTAGCGTTTACGTTTCCAGACCACCTTGTGGCTGAAACATCATAGTTTAATGCGCTTCACAATAAACTCAAAGCTAACCGCCTGCTGATTCAAGGTGACCGGCATTATCAGTACGACGAATACGGCAATGTGATTCGAGAATTACGCGGTAAACGGCAACATACCGAACATCAATTTAAATGGGATGGGCAACATCGGCTTATTGAATTTAAAAAAATCCGCCACTATTGGCACGAATACGATAAAGACTTTCATTAAACCGTTGAAACCGTGCACTGTTATGAGTATGACGCCTTTGGTCGACGAATCAGCAAAACCGACATGCAAACCGGTGATAAAACGCTATTCTTCTGGTTGGGCGATAAGCTTATTACCGAATGCCATGCAGATGATGCGGATTTTAGTGTAGAAACTATCCGCAATGAACACACAAAAGCCCAAAACTACCGCTGCCTAAGCTACATCTACGAACCAAGCAGCACCGGCTTTAGACCGATGGCGCAGTTAGTGGGTCGAGGACGTGGTGGACAAATCTACTACTACCTCAACGACCAACTCGGCACCCCACAAGAGCTAATGACCGCAAATGGTGATATAGTTTGGAGTGGCGTTTACAAATCCTATGGCGAGCTTGCGATA
>NZ_FMBA01000071.1 GCF_900094935.1 Gilliamella intestini | reverse complement strand
TGCGTTTAATCTTATTCATATTTGTTCCTTTTTTAGTTGTGATAAGTTTACCTCACCCCTTAAAAAAGTTGTATGATTTAGTGTAGCCGATCCATATTAACACCTTCTTTTATCACAATCGTGTATTGGATCGCATTATTACTTATTGGAATTAGTGCGTTCTCTATGATATTAGGTAGTTTTGCTGCATTTACTTATAGCTTTACTATGGGTTTAGTTGCTTTTTTCACTGGCATTGTTACCTTAGTTGTGGGCTTTATTTCAACTCGCATTGGTTTTGAATTAATTTGTGTACTATTTAATATTAATCAAAATATTCAAAAATTAGCTAATGAAAAGACCAATTCAGAAAAACAAGAAGAATGTTCTGATACAGATACTATTAATTAATATCGTTTATTTAACTATATAGCATTAAAAATGCGGAAACAAATTCCCGCATTTTATTTTTCATGTAATTTTTATTTACATGTTGTCAAATCAAAATAATCAGTTAACCAACATTAAGATCGCTAAGAGGCCATCTTGGTTTAACACTAATAACTAAATCTGAATACTGCCTCTCTTTTAAATGAATCATACCTGCATAAGCAATCATGGCACCATTATCGGTACAAAATTCGAGCCTTGGATAAAAAACTTTTCCTTTTCGTTGATGCATCAACTCAGTCAATTTAGTACGCAGTGTTTTGTTAGCACTTACCCCACCAGCAACTACTAAATTTTTAAATCCAGTTTGTTCAAGTGCTCGCCTTACTTTAATCACCAATGTATCAACCAAAGCATCCTCAAATGCTCTAGCAATATCTGCTTTAGTTTGTGGATCAATAATATTATTATCACTATGCTGATGAATCATATTAGCTGCGGCTGTTTTAAGGCCTGAAAAACTAAAATCAAGCCCAGGACGATCAGTCATTGGCCTAGGAAAATTGAATCGCGCTCCACTACTCTGTTCAGCCAATTTTGATAATTTTACGCCACCGGGATAATCTAAACCAAGCAATTTGGCTGTTTTATCAAAAGCTTCTCCTGCAGCATCATCAATTGACTCTCCAATAAGTTCATATTTACCAATACCAGTCACACTAATAAGCTGTGTATGTCCCCCCGAAACTAATAATGCAACAAAGGGAAATTCAGGTGGATTATCTTCAAGCATCGGCGCAAGTAAATGGCCTTCCATATGGTGCACAGCAACAGCTGGCACATTCCAAGCATAAGCAAGCGATCGTCCAATTGATGCACCTACCATTAACGCTCCAATCAAACCCGGGCCAGCAGTATAGGCAACCCCATCAATATCTTGTGCGGTTAAATTAGCTTGTTTTAAAGCTGCTTGAATCAATGGCACAGTTTTACGAATATGATCGCGCGATGCCAGCTCTGGTACCACCCCACCATAATCAGCATGTAATTTAATTTGTGAATAAAGCTGATTTGCAATTAAACCGTTGACATCATCATAAATTGCGATACCTGTTTCATCGCATGAAGTTTCAATACCAAGAATCTTCATTAATGCCTACCTGCAAAATCGCTAAGATCTTCTTCACTCCAAAGATCTTGTTCGGTAATATCTTTATCAGCAATACGATATTCTTCGGTTGCCCAATCACCTAAATCAATAAGTTGACAACGCTTGCTACAAAATGGACGGTACGGGCTGTCTTTACTCCATATAACTTGTTTTTGGCAAGTTGGACAATTGACATAGGTAACGGTTTGTTTATTCATTGTGACTCTTTCTTTTTAAATAATCAGTATTTAGTAGTACTAACAACAGGCTAATTCAAAATAAATACCATCGGTATTTACGCTATCACAAGCATCAAGCGGTAAAAATCGAATGCTATAGCGCGACATATGACCTGATACTTGGGGATACACGTTTTTTTCTAACGAAATTCGAATACGAATCAAATTAACATCGCCATTAGTTTCTTGAAAAAAGCTATTAGTATAAATAAATGGTTTAAATTCCCCTAATTGTCTTATTAATTGCATATAACATGTTAAAGACTCATCAAGAGGAGATAAATGTTGTAGCCAATTTTTTACTTGCATATCACGTTTTTCTTGTGGGATTTTTAACCACAAATAAAATGAAGGTAAATCAAAACTACAACAACCACCAGGTATCATTAAGCGTTGACGAATTGCGGTAATAAAACGGTCATCTTTTAACGGTTGTCCCAAACGGGTAATGACATTAAATTGTGCTAAAAACACATCAAACTTGCGAATCAAGTCACTAAGTAAATCATAATCCACACCATCAAAAGTTAACCATGAAATTAACTTTTGCTTTTGTGTTTCAAGTTCCTTAATGAAATCAGCTTTAATGTCGTTACGTTCAATAATCTCTAACAACTCGGACAATGCATGAAAAAAAATCAACGCATTCTTGTCATTAAAATGACAATGTGTATTTAATTGATTTAATAAAAATTCAACACGAAGCCAAGTGCGCATTTTTTCATTTAATGGGTGTTCAAAAATAATATTATTCATCTATTCTAAATCTTACTTTTTAAAGCTATCTAAGTATTGTTGATGCAGTAGATTAACTTGTGTTGTTAGCGACGATAAATTACCGTCATTAACTATAATATCATCAGCATAAGATAAACGTTTTTTTAAAGATACTTGTGACAGTATCATCTTTTCAGCTAATGACTCACTAATATTATCCCTTTTTACTAATCGTGCCAATTGTAGTGAAACAGGAGTATCAATTATCAGCACACGATCAGCTAAAGTATGCAGGTTATTTTCAATCAATAATGGCACAACCCAAATTAGATAGGTTGTACTTTTTTGCATAGCAATTTGTTTTTGAGTTTCTTGCTTAATGATTGGATGCAATAAATCATTAAGCCAAAGCCTTTCATGATCATTATTAAAAATAATCTCGCGAAGTTGACTACGATCAAGTTCGCCATTAGTAAGTAAAATTTCTTGGCTGAAATGCTTAACAATTTGATTAAATGCATAACTTCCTATTTGCACAACTTGCCTTGCAATAATATCTGCATCAATAATAGGTACACCTAATCTACCAAACAAATCAGCGATAGTGCTTTTGCCACTGGCAATACCTCCACTGAGCGCAACAACATAAGGCATAAGGCAAATTCCAAGTTAAAAAATAGTATTTCATTATAGCATATAAGTAATTCGATCATATAACCTTAAATAAAAGCAAACTTATTTGCTAATTAGGGAATTTATTGTCCATTAATCTAACAAAATTACCTCTAAAACTAAGCATAATAGCAAGAATTTGGAAAATTTATTGCCTGTTGTCAAATAAATAGAATAAAACAGTTGTTTTATATTATTAGCTGTATATAATCACATATATATGTATATAAAAACAGGAATATGTTATGAGACCATTAACAGAACGTCAACAACAGATTTATGATCTAATTAAAGACAATATCCAAACTACTGGCATGCCACCAACACGAGCTGAGATTGCTCAAAAATTAGGATTTCGATCAGCCAATGCTGCTGAAGAACACTTAAAAGCTCTAGCCAAAAAAGGGGCAATCGAAATGATCGCAGGCTCATCACGCGGAATTCGTCTTTTACTTGAAAACCCAGTTGAACAAAACGAGCCTGAAGGTTTACCGCTTATTGGCCAAGTAGCTGCAGGATCGCCAATCTTAGCGCAAGAGCATATAGAAAGCCATTACCAAGTTGATCCTTCACTATTTAAACCTCGCGCAGACTTTTTATTAAGAGTGCAAGGTATGTCAATGAAAGATATTGGTATATTTGATGGTGACTTGTTGGCTGTACATAAAACCCAAGATGTTAAAAATGGTCAAGTTGTTGTTGCCCGCATTGACGACGAAGTCACTGTCAAACGTTTATCGCGTAAAGGCAAACAAGTTCACCTACTTGCCGAAAATAGCGAGTTTTCACCTATTGAAGTTGACCTAGAACAACAAAATTTTGCCATAGAAGGACTTGCCGTTGGCATTATTCGTAATGGTTCATGGATGTAAGCATATAGCATATAGATGTATAAGCAAAGTTAGTATAGAATAGTAAAAGCTAAAAAAATAGGAGATTGCTATGTGGCTATTTTGGTTATATGAGGGTTTAGCATTTGTTGCAGTCATATTGCTTGTTTTTGGATATTGCCATTTTAGGAAGATTGGTTTTTGGTCCTTCATCTGGAAATATTTAAAATGGGTATCGTTAGCAGTCCTTATTGCTTGGTTAACCGTTGCAATTCTTTGTCGCGTTGACTTATATAATGCTGCTCACTGCTATTTTAGGGGTGAAAGTATGCATGCCAACACTAAATATTCTATCTTCTTAGGTGAATGCCAAGTTGAAACGCCGAGTGGCAGCTATGTACCTATTGAACGAGCTAGAGCATTACCAGGCTCAAGTCACCATGATCAAGGCGATAACAGCGATTCTACAAGTGAATTCTATCCTGTAAATTAATATATCGGAAATTCAAAATCTGACAACTGCTATCGCAATTGTCAGATTTATTTATTATTTTAATAAGAATGGAACTATAAAATTATAAACGAATAAGGAAATATCAGTTCATAGCTTAAATGAAGTTATTAATCATTTTTCACATTAGCTCGTTGAAAAACCAAGTAGTGTTGCTCTAACTTTTTAAAACTAAAAATCAACGTAAAGCTCACACAAAGATAAATCACTGCTGCAATACCATAAGCATGAAAAGGTTGATAGGTTTCGGCATAAATATCGCGCGCAATCTTCATCACATCTGGCACAGTAACTGTAAAGGCCAATGCTGTTGAATGTAACATAAAGATCACCTCGTTACTATAAGCAGGTAATGCAATACGAAATGCTCTTGGAAAAATGATATAACGATAGAGTTGAAAACGATTAAAACCAAGTGCTGTTGCGGCTTGAATTTCGCCATTTGGCACATTCCGCATGGCACCAGCAAAAACCTCAGTAGTATAGGCGCAGGTATTTAAAGTAAAAGCGAGCACCGTGCAATTTAAGCCACTTTGAAAAAAATCGCCCAACCAAGCATTATGTTTAACCATACTTAAAGTATAAATACCTGTGTAAATAATCAATAACTGAACATATAAAGGCGTACCTCGAAAAATATAAGTAAACAACCAAATGGGTAATTTAATTAGTTTATTTGTTGAATTTCGACCTACTGCTAACGCTAGCGACAAAATTCCCCCCATTAAAACCGATAAAATCAAAATCCACAGCGTCATCGCAAGACCAGTGATATTATAACCATCGGTCCATAATAGTGATTGCCAATATTGTTGAATAATTTCTAACATGAGTTCTTATAATTTAGTTTTGGTAATGCCAATAGAATAATGCCGTTCAAGCCACCATAAAATGATATTAGATATTGATGTAAAAAACAGATAAAACGCCCCAGCAATCAAAGCAAATAACAAAGGCTGGTACAGGGCTTCGCCTGCATTTTTAGTAGCTTTAACTAAATCCGACAGTCCTAATAATGACACTAACGCCGTCGCTTTTAATACCACCAACCAATTATTCGCAATACCTGGCAGGGCAAAACGCATCATTAAAGGAAACATCACATATCGAAATACTTGGACTTTGTTAAGCCCTAGTGCTGTTGCTGCTGCCAACATATTTTTAGATATCGCAAGATAAGCTCCCCGAAAGGTTTCAGTAAAATAAGCGCCATAAATAAAACCTAAAGTCATAATACCTGCTATTAGTGGATCGATTTCAATAAAAGGCATATTAAAATAATCTGTAATATTATTAAGTAAAAACTGCAAACCAAAAAAGATGAGCATCATCAACACTAAATCGGGTACACCTCGAATTAACGATGTATAGGCCTGACAAAATACATTACATACTTTAGAATCAGCCAACTTACCTAATGCACAAACAATGCCCAAAATCATAGCTAACAACAAAGAGGTTAGCGCTAAAATAATCGTTAGCCATGTGCCTTGAAGAATTAACGGAATATAACCTTGCATGGTTTATTTTTTATTACCATATACGTTAAAATCAAAATACTTATTGTTGATTTTTTGATAAGTACCATCGGCTAAAATATCTTTTAAAGCTTGATTAAACGCTTCACGTAGTTCGTTATCGTTTTTACGAAAACCAATACCTACTCCAACATCAAAATAATTTGCATCAGTCAATGCATCGCCTGAAAAAACAAAACCTTTACCTTGTGGCTGTTTTAAAAAAGCATAACTGCCAGTAACTTCATCTTGCAATGCCGCATCTAAACGACCTGCCACTAGATCAGAAAATACTTGTAACTGATTTTGATAAGGCACTATAACTACACCGCTCAAACGCCACATCTCATTAGCAAAATGTTCTTGTGATGTCCCTTGCTCAACCCCAACACGCTTACCTTTTAATGACTCAGCATTAGGCATTAAATTAGAACCCTCTTTAACAATCAAACGAGAATAAGTCATAAAAATTTCGTCAGAAAAAGCGATCTGTTTTTTACGTTTTTCGGTCATCATTAGTGAAGACGAGATAATATCAATCTTTCTTGATAATAAGGACGGGATCAGCGCATCAAAATCAGTCGATTGAAAAGTACATTTAATATTAATCTTTTCGCACAAGGCTTTCGTGATTTCAATGTTGAATCCAGTAACTTCACCATTAGCATCAATAAAATCAAAAGGTGCATAAGACGTATCCGAACCAACTTTAATCGAATCAGGCAATGTGGCATAACCTGTTACGGATAAGCTTAAACACAAAAAAATGGTTAACACTTTTAACAAATTCTTCATGATTTATCTTTCCTCGTTTTTAGCTAAAGGCATAATATAGCGCGTTCTGGTACAATTTTATAATAAAAAAAAGTTATTACTGTTAGACAATAAATTAGATTTCCTTAATAAAAGTTATTAGGGGCTGTTGATCTTTGCTGTACATAAATTACTCAACAATACATTGGCAGCCACATTAACATAAATGCCAGTGATACCATACTAGCAGAATTCCTTTCTAACTTATCGTATCTAGTTGATATTGAACGATATTGTTTGATTCTAGCAAAGGCATTCTCGACTAAATGACGATAGCGATAAAGGCACCTATCCATACTGCTTTTATCTATATCCTTACCATAATTACGTTTAGCAATCACCGTTCGTCCGCCTTTTTGACGAACAAAGCACCGAAAAGGCTCGCTGTCATAACCTT
>NZ_FMBA01000004.1 GCF_900094935.1 Gilliamella intestini | reverse complement strand
TATCACAACTAGCGGATTTTGAATGGGTGTTCCTAGATGGCTCGATTATCAGGGCTCATCAACATAGTACAGGCGCTGCAACGGAGCATTGTGAGCAAATAGGTCAGAGCTGTGGTGGTAATTCAACTAAAATTCATCTTGCGGTTGATAGTGGTGGTTTGCCTATTTGTTTTGAGCTTTCTGAAGGACAACGACATGATATCACTTATGCAGAAAACCTAGTTGAAAGGCTCGATGAAGTCAATACAGTGATAGCCGATAAAGGTTATGACAGCGAGCCTTTTCGGTGCTTTGTTCGTCAAAAAGGCGGACGAACGGTGATTGCTAAACGTAGCCCCTACGGCTTCACTTGGTCGCGTTAAAGTTAGCAATTGCCATTCAATAACGCATCGAGTTTGTAGTTCAATATTTGCCATAGCCAGTACTTGCATGAATTCGGGTAATTCAGTAGGGGGTATAGTTGGCTGATTTTTTACTTTCGGGCTATTAAATACTTCGGTGATTTTGGCTAGAGGGTTATTATCGATAATTCCCATATTGACAGCATAATACATTATTTCATTAATTCGCCGGCAAACTCTTTTTACTGTTTCGTATTTATTATTGTTATTTAATGGCTGTAATGCGTTAATCGCTTTGATAGCTGTTACTTGGTTTATTGGAATATCTTTTATATAAGGGAAAACATGATTTTCTAATGAACGCCAAGCCTTTTTGAGCGTTTGTTCTTCTAAACCTTGTTCTGTTTTGAATTTGAACCATTTCTCAGCCATAGCGTAAAAGGTATTATTACAAGCTTCTTGCTTACGTTGTTCTTGTTCCGCTTTGTGATATTGTGGATCTATCCCTTGCTTTATTAATTCGCGCGCTTCATCTCGTTGTTTTCGCGCTTGTTGTAGCGATGTTTCTGGGTATTTACCGAAAGATAATAATGTCTCTTTATGTGATATTGGCTTTTTATATTTAAATCGCCATAATTTAACCCCTGTCGGTTTAACTAACAAAAAAAGACCTCCACCATCAAAATACTTTTTATCCTTACTAGTGGCTTTTAATGCTTTTATTTGTGTGTCAGTTAAGGGAGTAGTTTTTACAGCCATTTTTCACCTTTGGGGGTACGCAATAATAGGGTATTTAATATACCCCCAAATATACCCCCATTATTTTTGGTTGTAAATGTACCTTAATGATACTTAATGGGCAATAAAATAGACTTTAAGGCTTGTTATTACTGGGTTTGGTGTGCTTTGTTGGGTTTAAAAGAATGTTACTGTTTATTGATTTGGTGCCGTGGGCGGGACTTGAACCCGCATGCCCTTAGAGCACTACCCCCTCAAGATAGCGTGTCTACCAATTTCACCACCACGGCGCCGTTTTTATTCTGGAATATCTGACGTTGAATTTTGTTGTACTGGTTGAGTAACTGGTATTGTTATAGGAACAGTACTACCTTCATTTGGCTGAGTTGTTGCCGGCACGCTATTATCAATAATATTAAATTCGTTACTCGAAGATATATGAGGTTTGCCACCTAAATTCGACAGTAAAATACTTATAACAAAAAACAAAATACCTAATAGTGTTGTTGCACGGGTTAAAAAATTACCACTTCCTGAAGAGCCGAATAAGGTTGCAGACGCACCAGCCCCAAAAGATGATCCCATATCAGCACCTTTGCCACGTTGTATTAGAACTAACCCAATAATGGCAATTGCAATAATCAAATAACTTATAATTAAAAATCCGTACATTTTAGCCTGTCAATTTTATATTTTATACAACAGAATTTATTGATGCGGAATATTAGCGAAAGACAGGCCAACAAGCAAGTAAAATTTAAAATATAGTTGATATATTTTGAGCATTTATACTTTTAAATAAGTAAAAATACGTCGTTTCTATGTAAAAAATATCTTTTTTATATTATGTATTATCGTTTTACAAATTTGCTTCATTTAGCAAAACAAATTAATTGATGCTTTTTTAATTTTATAATTTCTATATTATTTCACAATCAATTGTACGTTTTTTTAGGAAAACCAGTATAATGACGCCATTTTATTATCGTTCACATTGATTTTATGAAATTTATTGTTAAGCTTTTCCCCGAAATTACCATTAAAAGTGATTCTGTTCGTTTACGTTTTATTAAAATATTAACCAGCAATATTCGTAATATTTTAAAGCATCATATTGAAAATGTCGCAGTTATTCGTCATTGGGATTTTATTGAAGTTCGCCCAAAAGTAAAAAATAGTGAAGCTAAGATACTTGAATTATTAATGCGCATTCCTGGAATACATCATATTTTAGCCGTTGATGAAATCACTTTTGTTGATATGCATGATATTTTTGAAAAAGCATTGGATTATTATGCTCCATTAATTGAAAACAAAACGTTTTGTGTACGCGTGAAGCGTCGAGGTAAACATGAATTTACTTCAATTGATGTTGAGCGTTATGTTGGCGGTGGGCTTAATCAACGTGTTGCATCAGCTAAAGTAAAATTGACTCACCCAGATATCACCGTCAACCTTGAAATTGACAAAGACAAATTACTGCTTGTCAAAGGCCGACATGCAGGGATAGGTGGTTTTCCAACGGGTACACAAGAAGACGTATTATCGCTTATATCCGGTGGTTTTGATTCTGGCGTATCAAGCTACATGTTAATGCGTCGTGGCAGCCGAGTGCACTATTGTTTTTTTAATCTTGGCGGAAAAAAACACGAAATTGGTGTTAAACAAATGGCTCATTATTTATGGGAGCGATTTGGAAGTTCGCATAAAGTCCGTTTTATTGCTATTGACTTTTCTGATGTTGTGGGTGAAATTCTTGAAAAGGTAGACGATGGGCAAATGGGTGTTATTTTAAAACGAATGATGATTCGTGCTGCATCGAAGATTGCTAAACGCTATAATGTTGAAGCGCTTGTTACTGGTGAGGCATTGGGGCAAGTATCAAGTCAAACGTTAACTAATTTACGATTAATTGATAATGTCAGTGACACATTAATTCTGCGTCCACTTATCACGCACGATAAAGAAACAATCATTAACCTTGCACGTCAAATCGGCACAGAGGATATAGCAAAAACAATGCCAGAATTTTGTGGTGTTATATCCAAAAAACCAACAGTTAAAGCAGTAAAAGAAAAAATTGAAGCCGAAGAGCTGAATTTTGATTTTACAATTTTAGATAGAGCGGTTGAAAATGCTGAAAATATTGATATTCGTGAAATAAAAAAACAAACCGACACGACAATTACATCGGTTGAAACAGTGACTATGCTTAATGCAGATCATGTGGTTATCGATATTCGAGCACCAGAAGAGCAAGAGGATAATCCATTAATATTGAACGATATTGAAATCAAACATATCCCATTTTATAAGTTAGCAACTCAATTTGGGGATTTGGAACAATCAAAGCAATATTTGTTATATTGTGAACGAGGTGTGATGAGTAAATTACAAGCACTTTATTTAATTGATCAAGGTTTTAATAACGTTAAAATATTTCGTACATAAAACTAAACGATAATTTACTATATTATTAGTACTTTTTGCAGATATAATAAATTTAAAATAAAGATAAAGAGGACTGCAATGAACAGCAAATTACTTGTAGTTGATGATGATCTAGAGATTACTTTATTATTACGAGAATTACTCGAATTAGAAGGATATCAAGTTGAAGTTGCTAATACAGGCACTCAAGCTTTAGAAAAGTTTGATAATACAATTGATCTTATTCTACTTGATATTATGATGCCTGAAATGAATGGATTTAGTGTATTATCTCAACTTAGGGATAAATTTATAGTCCCTGTTATTTTTTTAACAGCTAAAGATAATGAGTATGATAAAGTTATTGGGCTTGAACTAGGGGCTGATGATTACATTCTAAAACCATTTAATGATAGAGAGCTTCTCGCTCGAATTAATGCGCTTTTACGAAGAACCCGTTGGGATAATAGCGTTGATAATGATTCTCATAAACCAAATCAGTATACTATTGATAAATTGAATGTAAATAGAAAACAACAATCTGTTTATTTTGATAACAAATATATTGATTTAACGGGCACTGAATTTCAAGTGCTACTTAAGCTTCTTGAAAATGCGGGTAAAATAATCTCACGTGAAACTTTAAGTGAATCTGTTTTAGGTAAAGAGCTTGCCCCTATTGCTAACTCAATTAATGTTCATGTTTCTAATTTAAGGAAAAAGCTTCCTCATCGAAGTGATGGTTTACCTTGGATTAAAACATTACGTGCTAAAGGTTATTTATTTGTGATAGATAAACAAGATGATCTATTGCAAAACTAAGCTAACATTTAAATGAAGATAACATAACATGTGGCTTTTTGACCGACTAACCATTAGAATTTTCACTACATTTTTACTGACAGTAGCCTTTTTTCTAATATTAATTATGGTTATACCTAATCTCGATTCTCGAAATTTAACGTATTTAGCAAATAAAGACAAGCAAATAGGTAATGTACTTGCTAATCAAATTGAAAATGATCTTATTAATGTACCTAAAGATAGTTTTCGATGGTGGATGCGTTTTATTGTTGTGATGGATAGTTATCAGAAACCAGGTCAATTTTTATTTATTGTTACGCCCAATGAACAAATTATTACTGCTGAAACTAAAAATCTTGATTTAGTAAAAAATTTTAGAGAAAAATCTAAAAATGTTAATGATCCTGCAAAGAAGATTTATGATTCCCAAGAAATTATAGGACCTTTTTTAGTTCATTATTCTAATGCCCAATATCAATTATACATTTTACAACAAGCCACAGATATTCAATCTCAATTTGTTAATTTTATTTTTGATCACCCTTTTTTATTATTAACTTTGACTATGCTTGCAAGCTCTCCCGTCTTACTTTGGTTATCTTGGAGTATTGCAAAAACTGCTCAAAGGTTAAAAAAGGCAGCTGATCAGGTTGCAAAAGGAAATTTGCAGGAGTGGCCAGAACTTGAACAGATAGGTTCATCAGAATATAAAGCAACGGGTGCTAGTTTTAACCATATGTTGAGAGAACTAAAACGAATGCAAGAGCTGCAACAGCGATTGTTTTCTGACATTTCCCACGAATTACGCACTCCATTGACACGATTACAGCTTGCTACAGCTTTATTGCGTCGAAAACAAGGCGAAAGTAGCGAAGTTATGCGTATTAATGCTGAAGCATTAAAGTTAGACTCTATGATTGGTGATTTATTATCATTGGCAAGGCAGCAATATGACAATAATGAAATTCGAGAATTTAATAAAATTGATTTATTATTTAAACAAGTGCTTGATAATGCAACTTTTGAAGCAGAACAAATAGGTAAAAAGTTTACTGTTACCAATCTTCCTACCAACCATACTATTTTATGCTATCCAATTGCTTTATGTAGCGCACTTGAGAATGTTATACGTAATGCATTTCGTTATTCTAATGAACAAATTGTTATCAGTTTTATTGAAAAACAACAAAAAATAACAATTACAATAGATGATGACGGAGTTGGCGTTGCTGAAAGTGAACTTGAACAAATTTTTAGACCATTTTATCGCACAAACGAAGCTCGCGATCGTGAATCTGGCGGAACAGGATTAGGATTAGCTATTGTAGCCAATGCTATTATACGCAATCATGGAACTGTTAAAGCTGAAAAAAGCCACTTAGGTGGACTTAGAATTGTGATAGTATTGCCTATTCATCAATATAGATAATAAAAGAGAAAAATTGTGTCAAATGCTGTATTAAACATCGTTTTATTTGAACCAGAAATTCCGACTAATACTGGTAATATTATTCGTCTTTGTGCTAATACTGGGTTTAATTTACATATTATTGAACCAATGGGCTTTTTTTGGGATGACAAAAAATTGAAACGGGCAGGGCTTGATTATCAAGAATTTGTGGATGTAAAACGTTATAAAAACCTCAATCATTTTTTGGAGAATAATCAAATTGATTTATTAACTCAAGTTTACGCACTGACCACAAAGGGACAAAGATCACATAGCGAAGTCAATTACCAACAAAATGATTTTTTGATGTTTGGCCCTGAAACCCGAGGTTTACCGAAAACTATACTTGATGTATTACCTCAGAATAAAAAAATACGCATTCCTATGTTAGCAACGAGTCGCAGTATGAATTTATCTAACTCTGTCGCTGTTGTGGTTTATGAATCATGGCGCCAACTAAAATACATGGGAGCTAGTCACAGATAAAAATATAATCACTACATAAAAAACCAGATATTGGCAATATTTTTCTTCACAATAAATTTGAAACCATGACACAAATCATCCTAACAGATATAAGATAACAGGCCAAATAACTAATTAAAAATAGTCGTTTTATTTGCGAGCTGATATCAAAATTTTTTGATATATTTTTATATTGTAGTTGAGTATGATGGGAAAATGATTATATAATTATAAACCCAATTTAACCGATTACGTATTAAGTAATCATAAAGACATGCTTGAGGATTTCTCGTGCCTGATATGAAGCTTTTTGCTGGTAATGCCACACCTGAACTAGCAAAACGTATAGCTAATCGCCTTTATACCTCTCTTGGTGACATTGTTGTAAGCCGTTTTAGTGATGGTGAAGTTAATGTTCAAATCAATGAAAATGTCCGTGGTGAAGATGTTTTTATTATTCAATCAACCTGTGCTCCTACTAACGATAATTTAATGGAATTACTTGTTATGATCGATGCGATGCGTCGTGCATCTGCTGGTCGTATTACTGCAGTTATTCCTTATTTTGGTTATGCAAGGCAAGATCGTCGAGTTCGTTCGGCTCGTGTACCTATTACAGCTAAAGTTGTTGCTGATTTTCTATCAACTGTTGGTGTCGATAGGGTATTAACCGTTGATCTTCATGCCGAACAAATTCAAGGTTTTTTTGATGTGCCTGTTGATAATGTATTTGGTAGCCCAGTTATTTTAGAAGATATGTTGCAACGCCAATTTGAACGTCCAATTGTGGTATCTCCAGATATTGGTGGTGTAGTGCGTGCTCGAGCGATAGCTAAACTGCTTAATGATACTGACATGGCAATTATTGATAAACGTCGTCAACGTGCCAATGAAGCTGAAGTGATGAATATTATTGGTGATGTTGCTGATAGAGATTGTATCTTAGTTGATGATATGATTGATACTGCAGGAACACTTTGTAAAGCAGCTGATGCTTTAAAAGCGCGAGGTGCAAAAAGAGTATTTGCTTATGCTACCCATCCGATTTTTTCAGGTAAAGCAGTAAGTAACATTAAAAACTGTGCCATTGATGAAATTGTTGTTTGTGACACAATTCCATTAACGGCTGAAGTAAAAGCATTGAAAAATGTTCGCCAATTGACATTATCAGGTATGCTTGCTGAAGCAATTCGTCGAATTAGTAACGAAGAATCTATTTCAGCTATGTTCCATCAATAATCTATTTTATCATTGATATAAATGCTCCTTTTGGAGCATTTTTCACGATAAAATTAGTGACAATAAAATATTATGACAACGATAAAACTGATTGTAGGACTCGCTAATCCCGGAAACGAATATGCAACAACAAGGCACAATGCAGGTGCGTGGTTTGTTGATCAATTGGCTGAACGTTATAATCAATCATTAAAAAATGAACAAAAATTTTTGGGTTACACATCAAAAATCAATATTTCAGGTCATGATGTACGTTTATTAGTTCCAACTACTTTCATGAATTTAAGTGGTAAAGCTGTGCAAGCTATGGCGACATTTTACCAAATAAAGCCAGAAGAGATCTTAGTTGCACATGATGAACTCGACTTAAATCCCGGAATAGCTAAACTTAAGTTTGGCGGTAGTCATGGTGGACATAATGGGCTAAAAGATATTGCTAATAAATTAGGTAATAATTTAAATTTTTATCGGTTAAGAATTGGTATTGGACATCCTGGCGATAAAAATAAAGTTGTTGGTTATGTTTTAAATAAGCCATCTAAACCTGAACAGGAATTAATTGATAAAGCTATTGACGAATCTTTGCGTTGTACAGATATCTTATTGTCTGATGGAATAGATGTTGCAATGAACAAGTTACATGCTTTTAAAGCTTAGTTAAATTATTAAATTTTTCAATAACGTAATAATAAATAACTCTATATTTTAATTAAATAATCCACCTAAAATATTAGGTGGATTTAATTGTCTTAACGTTTTTTAAGAAAAAAGATGAGTTATATTACCACCTTTTTCAGCAATTTTTTTCATTACTTCTTTGATTAACCATGTATTCATTGCTGCGGTATCATCAGTATTGCCTGGATAATTCAGTTCTTTTGCTAAATTTTTCCGTGCATCTAAACTGCTATCTATACCTAATAATTTCAATAGATCAACGATAGATGTTTTCCAGTTAAGCGTTTCAGGGTGCTTTTTAGCTAAATTCTCAAGAATAGATGTAACATCAATTGCGGATGCGCTTTGCTCTACTTTATCTTGGACTTTCTCTGAACCACTTGATACTGTATTTTTAACAGATGCGGTGATATTTTCAACTTTATCCTTCACAGCATCAACTGCATTATCTACAGTTGCTTGAGCACTTGGAAATACTTTGGAAAAAATGTTATTTAAAATATTCATATTACATCTCCTTTAAATTTAAACTGCTTTAAGAAAACTGCTTAACGATATAGATGTAGAAAAGATCACATTCAATATAGCGCTTAAAAGAATGTAATGTCAAAATTGTTATGCATTAATAGCATTTTATGTATTACAATAAACTGTTTACTAAGATGCAAAACAATTATTTTTAATACTTTTCTAATATTAACTGAATTGATTGAGATTTCAGAAAAGAATTATGTGTATTTTTTAATTATTTTATATCAAAGAAATGCCCTTAAAAGGGCATTAGAATTGTTAGGATTTTGACTAATTATAATTTAGTCCAACTAGTTAAAAAAAGCTCGAAGAATAGCATACTCAACACCGCGAATTTCGGCTAAACCTCGTAAACGGCCTATAGCTGAATAACCTGGATTTGTCTTTTTCTTCAGATCGTCCAACATTTGATGTCCATGATCTGGACGAACAGGGATTGAGCGTTTGATTCCTGCTTTTTTACGTCTCTGTTCTTCTGTAATAAGCGCCTTTATTACGGCATACATGTCAACATCACCAGCTAAATGATCGCCTTCATGAAAAGATAATGGGTTTTCTTCTCGAACCGTTGCGCGTAAGTGAATGAAATGAACACGATCAGCAAATTTTTCAGCCATTGTTGCCAAATCATTATCGTTACGAACGCCATAAGATCCTGTACAGAAACAAAAGCCATTATGAATACTGTCAACTGTATCTTTAATCCATTGCATATCTTCAATAGTTGAAACTATACGAGGTAAACCCAAGATAGGTCGAGGAGGATCATCAGGATGTACTGTTAATACCACACCGACTTCTTCTGCAATAGGTACAATAGCTTTTAAAAAATAGGCATAATTTTCACGTAATTTGGTTTTATCAATACCATCATAGGTTGCAAGGTGTGCCCTAAATTGATCAAGAGAATAACCTTCTTCTGCACCAGGTAAGCCAGCGATAATGTTAGCAATAAGCTTATCTTTTTCTGATTGCGTCATTTTTTCAAAAGAAGATTTAGCTGAAGCTATATCTTCTTTTGAGTAATCTTTTTCTGCATTGGGTCTTTGTAATATAAAGATATCAAATGCTGCAAACGCTG
This sequence comes from Gilliamella intestini, assembly GCF_900094935.1. Taxonomy (GTDB): domain Bacteria; phylum Pseudomonadota; class Gammaproteobacteria; order Enterobacterales; family Orbaceae; genus Gilliamella; species Gilliamella intestini. Next base: position 96,843 of record NZ_FMBA01000004.1, on the reverse strand, counting down.
TTTGGTCAAAACGTAATGCTTTTGAACCATCAGGCAACTCATAAGCAAGATCAGTACGAGTCCAATCTAAAACTGGCATAAAATTGTAACAAACAGTATCAATGCCACAAGCTGCTAAATTTCTAATAGATTGTTTGTAATTTTCAATATGCTGCAAAACGTTTCCTGTATGGGTTTTTATTTCTTCATGAACAGGAATACTTTCTACAACAGACCATGTTAATCCTTTTTCTTCAATAACATTTTTTCGTTTTTGAATTTCTTCAATGGTCCAAACTTCTCCATTGGGAATATGGTGTAAAGCTGTAACAATTCCAGTTGCTCCAGCTTGTTTAATATCATCTAATGATACTAGGTCATTTGGTCCAAACCAACGCATCGTTTGTTCCATATAAATCTCCTTCACGATTTCATTTTGTTTTTCTAAAATAATAAAGATCTATAAACAATGCTGATTATTATCTATTGATTAACAATGTTAACCGGAATTGAGTCAAATAAATAACCATCAAAATTTGGATCTTCGCTATCCGAAACTGCCATTAATGTTTGTTTAACATTTTCTAAATGTTGCCACATAGCATGACGTGCGGCCATTGCATCTTTTACCTGTAACGCTTGTAAAATTTTTTCATGGTCATAAAGCCATTTTTTTCTATAACTATGATCAGTAATTCGACTGTGTAGTTGCCTCCACATTTTGCTAGCGGTACGTTTTTGCCATAAATCATTTAACAGACTTTCAAGTATTGAATTCTTGGTCGCTTTTGCTATTGCAATATGAAACATTTCATCTGCACTATAGTCATCTAAAATACCTAGTTCTAAAATTTGTCGTTCTTGTTCTAAAATAGCTCTTAACTCAATAACATCTGATTTTACAATTTGTGAAGCAGCAAAAGCGGCAATATTACTTTCAATTAATTGTCTAGCTTGTAATAGTTCAAAAGGACCAAAATCCTCTTCTTCAATTTTTTTATCTGTTTCTGATAATATTTCATTTGGTAAACCAATTACATATACGCCAGAACCTTTTTTGACAGTGACTAGATTTTCAAGTTCTAGCATAATTAGCGCTTCTCTTACTACGGTTCTACTTACATTAAATGCCTCTGCAATATCTCTTTCTGGCGGTAATCGGTCACCAATTTTATAGGTACCACCTTTTAATAGTGATTTAAGTTCATTGCCAATTTCTTGATATAGCCGATTAACTGTTAGCATTATTTATAATCCTTATTCTAATTTCGGTCTAATTTGAGTAATTATACGCTAATTATTACAAGTACTATAAGTCAATTATGGGATAAATTGATTTAATCTCATAATTGGTATGCCAATATGGTTTCATATTATAGTTTTTTTGAGCGTCACACATAAAATAAACCAAAAAACGTGATCTGCATCACAAAAAAGAAGAAATTGGGATGAAAATTTCGGCAACAAATGAAAATATATCTAACCAATAAGGTAATTAAACAGATAATCACGGTGAATAAAATGTTAAATTTAGTAAATCTTCCTAAATCAATTCAACATAGACCTTTATATGATCGGCAAAAAATAACCTCACGAATTGTTCATTTGGGATTCGGTGCCTTTCACCGTGCTCATCAAGCGTTATTGACCGATCGTTTACTTAACAAGGGAAACTGTGACTGGGGTATTTGTGAAGTTAATATTGTTGGTGGTGAAGAATTAATTAATGAAATTCGTAAACAAGACCATTTGTATACTGTGTTAGAAAAAGGCGCAACATCAAAAGAAGCATTTATTATTGGTAGCGTAAAAGAATCATTATTAGCACCAACAGATGGCATAGATGCAATTTTAGAAAAGATGACGGATCCAGTAGTTGAAATTGTTTCATTAACAGTAACAGAAAAGGGATATTGCATGTTACCTAGTGGAGCTAGATTAGATTTGAATAATGCATTAATTAAAGCTGACTTAGCGAATCCAACAAAGCCTATATCTGCCCCAGGTGTTATTGTTGAGGCGCTTTATAGAAGAATGCAACGAGGGTTAAAATCCTTTACTGCTTTATCATGCGATAATATTCCTGAAAATGGATTAGTCTTAAAAAAAGCAATACTAGGATTAGCTAATGCTCGAGATCCACAATTAGCAAATTGGATCGAGTCTAATACAACATTCCCATGTACTATGGTTGACCGTATTGTCCCTGCCGCAACATCTGAAACATTAACTGAAATTGAAGATACATTAGGCGGTATGTTTGATCCATGTGGTATTGCTTGTGAACCTTTTATTCAGTGGGTTATAGAAGATAATTTTGTGACTAACCGCCCTAATTGGAATGAAGTCGGTGCTGAATTCGTTGATAATGTTGTTCCATATGAAGAGATGAAACTTCGTATGCTAAATGGTAGCCATTCTTTTTTAGCCTACTTAGGCTATTTGGCTGGTTACGAGCACATTAATGATTGCATGAATGATGTTAATTATAAAAAAGCAACTTTAACATTGATGATGCAACAACAAGCACCAACACTTCACGTCCCTAGTCATGTTAATTTGAAACAATATGCAAACAAACTTATTGAACGTTTTAGTAATCCATCATTAAAACATAAAACATGGCAGATTGCGATGGATGGTACTCAAAAATTGCCGCAAAGAATGCTCGATTCAATCCGTTGGCATATCAAAAATGGTTCAGATTTTTCATTATTAGCTTTAGGGATTGCGAGTTGGATGCGCTATGTCGGCGGCATTGATGATAATAACCAGCCGATAGATTTACGAGATCCAATGAGTGAGCAACTACAAACTATTGTTAAAACGAGTATTGATGGCGTTGAACGAGTAAATGCTCTATTACGTCTAGAGGCTGTCTTTGGTTTAGATTTGCCGAACAATACATTATTTAAAGAAAAAGTGACAATACATTATCTTTCTTTAATGAACTATGGGGCAAAACAGACTGTCAGCAATTTATCAAACTAATTATCAAACTAAAGGGCGGATTAAATATAATGAAAAACTTTTTGGATGAAAACTTTTTGTTACAAACCGAAACAGCGCAAAGACTTTACTTTGATTATGCGGCAGATCAACCAATATATGATTATCATTGCCATTTACCGCCAAAAGATATTGCGGATAATAAAAATTTTTGTAATTTAGCTGAGATTTGGCTTGCCGGTGATCACTATAAATGGAGAGTTCTTCGTACCGCCGGGGTAGATGAGAAATTTATTACTGGCAATGCATCAGATTACGAAAAATACTTAGCTTGGGCAAAAGTTGTTCCTTTGACATTGGGTAATCCAATTTATCATTGGACTCATTTGGAGTTAAGACGTCCATTTGGTATCAAACATATTCTTTTTAATGAAAAAACAGCTGAAAAAATTTGGCTTCAGGCTAATGAACAATTAGCTACAAAAGAATTTTCGACAAAAGGTATTTTGAAACAAATGAATGTTAGGGCAGTAGGTACTACTGATGATCCAATTGATTCACTTCAATACCATAAACAAATAAGCTTGGATGGTTCCTTTGAAACTAAAGTAAGACCTAGTTGGCGACCTGATAAAGTATTTAAAATTGAACTATCTGGATTTCCTGACTATATTTCTCAATTAGGTCAGGTTTGTGATATTGAAATAAACACTTTTTCAGAACTGCTCACTGCATTATTAAAAAGGCTTGATCACTTTGAACAGCATGGCTGTGAAGCATCAGATCATGGTATTGAGATATTACGCTACGCAGATATCCCTTCAGAAAAACAACTCGATTTAATACTCAAAAAACGTCTAAATAATCAATCTTTATCTGAATTAGAAATAGCACAATTTAGTACAGCAGTTCTTGTTTGGTTAGGTAAACAATATCATAAACGTAATTGGGTTATGCAATTACACTTAGGTGCTTTACGCAATAATAATCAACGGATGTATAAATTGCTGGGGCCAGATGCAGGATTTGATTCAATTGGTGATAGACCGATCGCTGAACCTTTATCTTCATTGTTGGGAACTTTAGATCTGACCGATGAGTTACCTAAAACAATACTATATTGCTTAAATCCTAGAGATAACGAAGTGCTAGCTACAATGGCTGGTAATTTCCAAGGTTCTGGTATCGCTGGCAAAATCCAATTTGGATCAGGGTGGTGGTTCAATGACCAAAAAGATGGCATGGAGCGTCAACTTATGCAGCTTTCACAAATGGGTTTATTGAGCCAATTTGTTGGAATGTTAACTGACTCACGTAGTTTCCTCTCATTTACAAGACATGAGTATTTTAGAAGAATTTTGTGCAATATGGTCGGCAATTGGATCGAAAATGGTGAAATTCCTGCTGATTTTAATTTGGTAGGAAAGATGATCCAAGATATTTGCTTCAATAATGCTAATTTCTACTTTTCTAAATAGTAACAATAATTAAAGTTTACAGGGAATAATAAGGAGTAATAATGAAAACAGTACAAAAATTTAGGTGGAGCATGATATTACTTATTTGTGCAATTACCATCATTAATTACCTAGACAGAACAGCTTTGGGTGTTGCTGCCCCTACTATCTTAGAAACAACAGGTATTACTAAAGAACAATATTCTTGGGTAGTAAGTGCCTTCCAATTGGCTTATACAATTGGTCAACCAATTATGGGGTTTTTTATTGATACTATTGGATTAAGGTTAGGTTTTGCTATTTGTGCTATTGTGTGGGGACTTGCGACTATGGGGCATGCATTAACTGGTACCTGGCAAGGTTTAGCTTTTATGAGAGGTATAATGGGTTTCAGTGAAGCCTCAGCAATACCCGCCGGTATAAAAACAGCATCTATATGGTTTCCCGCAAAAGAACGAGGTATTGCTTCAGGCATATTTAATATGGGTACTTCATTTGGTGCAATGCTAGCTCCACCTTTAATTACCTGGTGTATTTTATTTCAAAGTTGGCAATTTGCTTTTGTTGTTTCTGGCTCTTTAGCATTGATTGCAGCACTTGCCTGGTTTACTTTTTATCGAGATCCTAAAGATTCTAAAATGCTATCGGCTGAAGAACGTGCATATATTGAGGCTGGACAAGAGAAATATTTAGATATTGATACAAAAGAAAAAGTTTCTGTTTCATCAATTCTTTCTCAACGAAACTTTTGGGGAATTGGTATTGCTCGTTTTCTTGCCGATCCTGCTTGGGGTACTATTAACTTTTGGGTACCAATATTTTTTGTTGAAACACTACACTTTAGCCTAAAAGAAATTGCTATGTTTGTTTGGTTACCTTTTTTAATGGCAGATTTAGGGTGTTTAGCTAGTGGATTTGTAGCTAAATTTTTAAATGATAGAGGTTTTTCGTTAATTAGATCAAGATTAATTACTTTTTCTATAGGCGCTGTACTTATGATGACCATTGGTTTTGTAAGTATTGTTCAAAACCCTTATTTAGCCGTGTTTTTAGTTAGCTTAGGTGGTTTTTCTCATCAACTATTATCTACAGTTGCTTCAACACTAGGTGGCGATTTATTTAATAAAAAACAAGTGGCTACGGCAGTTGGAATGGCAGGAGCGTGTGCATGGACAGGTCAGCTAATTTTTAATCTCTTTATTGGAGCATTCGTTGGGATTATTGGTTTTGGTCCATTTTTCATTGCGTTAGCTTTCTTTGATGTAATAGGTGCCGTTGTTTTATGGATTTTTATCAGAGAAAACAAAATTGAGAACAGTAACTTTCAATTAGAAAGAAATTAGTTATTTTCCTTATATCTTTAAACAGGCAAATACAATATCTGATCTGTATTTGCCATTATTTTATTAGTGTTTTGTTTTACTATTTACTAATAGTTTTTATAACTTTTATTTTGAGAACCAATTAACTTGTTTACAGAAGAAATCTATGTGCCAGATTCATGTTTAACCAATAAAAATAAAATTGAGAATAGGGGCTTTTATTTATGGAGTTTTTAAATATTCTTTGGGTGATCCTTGGGATAGGATTAATGTTGATTTTAAATATTCGCTTTAAAATAAATTCAATGGTTGCATTATTAGCTGCTGCAATATTTGTTGGTCTGATGGCTAAAATGGATTTATTGAGTATTCTTAAAACGATTAAATCAGGATTTGGTGGAACACTTGGTGAATTAGCTATTATTGTAGTTTTTGGGGCTGTTATTGGTAAATTAATGGTTGATTCAGGTGCAGCTCATCAAATTGCTCAGACATTATTAAAAAAACTTGGGATTAAATATGTAAAAATAGCGATCATTATTATGGGGCTTATATTTGGTCTAGCAATGTTTTATGAGGCCGCATTTATCATATTAGCTCCGTTAGTAATTGCATTAGCAAAAGAAGCGAAAATTCCATTTTTAAAACTAGCTATTCCTGGAGTTGCAGCAGCAACCACAGCCCACTCATTATTTCCTCCACAACCAGGACCTGTAGCTTTAGTTAATGCCTATGGGGCTGATATGGGAATGGTCTATATTTATGGACTTATTGTCGCAATTCCCTCAGTAATTTGTGCTGGTATAATTCTTCCTAAATTTCTCGGTAATTTAGAAAGACCCACTCCAAAGTTTTTACAATCTGAAACGCCTATTGATGAAAATAATCTTCCTTCTTTTTTTACATCAATTACTGTTCCTTTGATTCCTGCTTATATCATGATAGCAACCACAATAGCAAATATATGGTTAGAAAAAGGCACAACAGCTTATTGCGTTCTCAACTTTATTGGATCATCTCAAATTGCAATGTTCATTGCAATGATTGCTGCTTTTATCTTATTTGGGAAGAAACTTAATCATTCAATGGAATGGGTTATGACGTCTTTTGATAATGCAGTAAAAGGTATTGCAATGGTTGTACTAATTATTGGTGCCGGTGGCGCATTAAAGCAAATTATCATCGATACTGGTATTGGCGATACTATTGGTCAATTAATGTCAACTGGCGGGGTATCTCCTTATATTATGGCATGGTTAATTACTGTGTTAATCCGTTTAGCAACAGGGCAAGGTGTTGTTTCTGCTATGACAGCAGCTGGAATTATCGGTGCTGCAGTTATCGATCCTACTACGGGGATTATGAGTGGTGTGAACCCAGCCTTACTTGTACTTGCAACTGCTGCGGGGTCTAATACATTGACTCATATTAACGATGCTTCTTTTTGGTTATTTAAAGGTTACTTTGATTTATCAATCAAAGATACTTTAAAAACATGGGGCTTATTAGAACTAGTTAATTCAATTGTTGGTTTAGCTGTTGTGATAATTATAAGTATTATTGCTTAATTGTAATTTTTTTGAAAAGATTAACTGTGATATTTTGCAGTTAATCTTTTTATTTTTTAAGTATTATATTCGTTACATGAGTTTATCTTTATCATCAATGCGAATGCGATTTTACAACCTAATATGTAGGCAAACGCCAAGTAATTCAAACTTCATGATTAAAATAATCCGCTAAAGCGCATAAGGCGTTTTTCCTGAAATCGCTTTATGTGGTTTAACGGTATGATAAAAATTAATCAAACGTTTAAGCTTTTGTTTTCGCTCTTTTGCATCGCTAAATATTGGCTGATTATGCCGCATCTCAATTCAAAGTTCGTATCATGCTTTCGGCTTTTCCATTAGTTTATGGGCAGGTAATTTTTGCTTGATATACCGGTTATCACACAGTTTATCTAAATAAATCAAGATAATATATTTTTTGTTAAAAAGTTTCAGGAGTGTACTACGTTTATGTATAAAAAACTTAAAAATCAAATAGATATGAAAATGGAAATATTATCTAGTTTGCTGCTTTGTTTGATTTTTAAGTAACGGCAAACTTTAGGTATCAGCCTGTTGCATTTCGCTTAGATAGGTTTTGTTATCGGCTTTAGCTTGCCGTCTTAATTTATTTTTAATGGGTTTTTCGATTTTAAACAAACGTTTAATACCCTAGCTGATGGCTTTATAACGTTCGTTCTTACTGGTTAAAGACACAAACAGCTTTCATCAGGCTTTTTTAGCAGATTATAAATGCTCTAGCGAATGACCATAGAGCGTTTAGCTAAATGAGTGATAGTTATTTTTATTCATAATATCAAAAAGTTATTTTGTCATTTATATGATATTTATTTGTTTTTTTATATATATTTATTTATTATGTGTAGTTGCTTAAATGGCTGTAAACAAAGTGAGTAATTTCGATAGTTTAAAATATATCAATGAGTCTATTAGTCGTTTATTGACGCTTTACAAGAGGAGTAATATATATTCACTCTGTTTTATATTTACCTAAGAATTATCAAAAAATGCTATCAGCAATATTACGTGGTGCATTAATTTCAGCGAGTTTAATTATTGCCATTGGTGCTCAAAATTTATTTGTGCTCAAGCAAGGATTACTAAAAAATCATATCTTTTATGTGTCGGCAATTTGTTTTGTTTGTGATTTTGCCTTAATGTCAATTGGGATTTTTGGGATAGGTACTTTTATTAGTAGCAATTCTTTAATTACTAATATTTTAGCAATCTCTGGGGCGGTTTTTTTAGTTTGGTATGGCTTTTGTGCGTTTAAAAATGCAATTAAAGGCACAAGTAGCATGCAAATAGAATCTAAAAAACTAAAAAATAACAACTTATTAAAAGTTGTACTGGCAACCTTGGCTGTTACACTACTTAATCCTCATGTCTATTTGGATACTGTTGTTATTGTGGGTGGAATTGCTGGCACATTAACAAGCCAACAAAAATTGGCTTTTTTAATTGGTGCTGTTTGTGTTTCGTTCATTTGGTTTTTTGGAATAGGTTATGGCGCAAGATTGCTAACACCACTATTTAAACAAAAAAAGGTTTGGATCATATTGGACTTTTTGATTGGGTGTATAATGTTTTATATCGCTTATCAATTAGTTTGGTATATTTTTGAATGTCATTGATATTATTTTTTTGTAAAATTTGTTGGGCATTTGTTAAATAAATGGTGGGTCGTGAGCGATTATTCGGCACATCATGTGCCTCCCCCCTGCAGGGCCAACACTGCGTGTTGTTCAAATTTGTTCCGGACAAATTTGTCGAACGCTAGCGTTCTCATCGCTTCTCTTTGTTTAATTAGATTAATTGGATTTACTTAAGAAATGTATAATTAAATGGTGGGTCGTGAGCGATTCGAACGCTCGACCAACGGATTAAAAGTCCGCTGCTCTACCGACTGAGCTAACGTCCCGTTAGAGGTTGGTGGGTGATACCGGGTTCGAACCAGTGACCCCCTCCTTGTAAGGGAGGTGCTCTCCCAACTGAGCTAATCACCCTTACCGTGTGGATGTGCATTATAAGGCACGTCTTATTTCAGTCAACCTTTTTTTTAAAATTTCTCTAAAATCCACCTTGTTCGGTTTAATTTTAAACATTTTTTGGGTGGTAGTTCGCAAAAATTACTTTTCTCTATTTTTATTTGGTAAAGAATTACTATGATGAAGCGATTCGGTTATCACAGATAAAAGTTAATTCATCATGGTTTTTAATAAAGAACGCGTCATTATTTATGTTCAGCCCGCTATTTTACGCTATAAGGCAGTTAGCTCTGCCAAGCAGATAACTACATTAGACACAAGCGATGGCTTAATTGCATTTCATTATCAAAATGAAGCCGATATAGATTTATTTTTAAGTGATTTACAAAAAAAATTTGCTGGACGGACTGAATTTGAACTTAATTTGGACGCCAATTTAATCCAAATGCAACAACTTGACTTACCAGATATAAAGTTAGAATTAAGTGAATTGATTTTATATGTTGAAGCTAATATTTATAAATTATTTCAATTATCTGCTAAAAATGTATTTTTTGATTTTGTTTATCCAAGCAAACCAAATAAATACGTTACTGTGATGATAACTGAGCGCAATAACATTGAAAATTGGGTAAATCTTTTTAAAAAATATGAATTACCATTAACATTTGTTGGTTGTCGAGTTGACCATGCAAAAATTAATTTTTTACCATGGCGACAAGAAAAGCAAATAAAACACCGGCGGCAATTAGCTTACACGATTGTTAGCCTTATTGGCGTAATTAGTTGTTTGCTTTGTTATTGGTGGATTCAAGCCCGAAATGAACAGCAATATTATGAGCAAAAATTACTAGAACAGCAGCAGGAGGCACAAAAACTTACTGCTGAATTATCTACTTACCTACCTACCCCCTCATTAAGTCAAAAACAGATCCAAGACGCATTATTGTTGTTTTCAGCACAGTTACCTTCGGTTATTTGGTTGGACTCTTTTTATTATGAACAACAAAAAATTACGATTGATGGGCAAAGTTTTAGTTATGTTGAATTAACTAATTTTAATCAAAATCTGTTAACGTTGAAAAATATCAGCAATAGTCAAATAAATAGCGTCTTATCTAATAAAACAAACTTATTTTTTGAAATGGAAATACGCCTTAATGAACAGTGATTTTTTTAATCGCCCAATTTGGCAACAATATTTACTGTCTATATTTTGTTGTTTGGCCGTTTTTGTGGTTGTTTATCTAATTTTTATTCACGATATTGAGCAACAAGCTAAATTAAAGGCCAACGCGTATCAGCAAAAAATCACTGAAACGCAGCTATTACAGGCAAAAGTGAATCGTTATCAAACAAGTAAAAATAGTTTATATAGCTTGATATCAGAACAAGAGTTATCGCAGGCGATCGAACAACACCACCTTGTGTTGAGTGCCTTTAAGCGCTATCAATCAGACCAAACAGTGAATTGGGATATAGAGCTAAATGGTCAGTTTTTTAATTTTATGAATTTAATTTCATCATTGACCGATGACTTTTATTTTCTTGATTTTCAAAACCTAAAAATTAGTAAACAAGATCAGCAGTTACAGATCACCTTTACATTATTGTTTAAAAAGGATAACGAGTGATGCGTTATTTATTTTTATACATCGGTTTATTATTTTTTGTCTGTTTTGATCTTAAAGCAGATAAGCCTTTAGAACGGGATCCTTTTCAACCATATTATTCGGTTTCTTGTAGTGAACAGACCGAACAATTACTTGAACAAATTCAAGTTTGGCACTTTAGGGGGGTGATGAAACAAATTGATCAAAATTATCAGCAGATTTGGCTAGTATCTGATAATCAATGGCTAGCAATAACCGACGATGCAGTGCCAAATGTCTTATTTCCTTGGCATGTGCAATCTTTACTCAACGATAAAATTATTTGGCAAGCAGATTTACCTGATTATTGCCATCAAACTGTATCATGGACAATGCCTATCAATGAATAACGACACTAAAAATCAACGACTAAATCACTCTATTAACCTTGTTACTCAAACTAAAATCAATTTGGCAATAACAATTATTTTTATTTTTTTAATTATTGGAATAAAAGCTAGTTATGCCAATATCGATCAATCATTTAATTCTGAACAGCAAAAAAATGTCTCAATGACATTTTTCCAAACCGACATAGCTATCATTTTACAGGCACTAGCCGATAGTAAACAGATGAATTTGGTTATGACAGAAGATTTACCCATAAAGCAAACCATTAAATTAAATAACGTTGATTGGCACAAAGCACTAAAGATCGTATTAGACTCAGCAAACTTACACGCTGACATTGATGACAATATTTTGTTTGTTTCTAAAGCGCCTGATCCTGACATATTATTGCAAAAAAAACAATTAGCGCAAAAAGAACAAGAACTTAACCAACCACTTAACTCGTTATCAATAGCGATTAATCATGCTGATCCAACAATGTTAATTGAAACAATTCAACAGCAAGGACTACTATCAGAAAGGGGAAAGATAACACACGATAAACGCACCAATTCACTGATTATTATTGATTTAGCCAAACAATTTACTTATATCAAAAAATTAGTAAAAACACTCGATAAACCCATGCCTCAAGTTCATATTTCAGCACATATCGTTACCATGAGTGATGAAAGCATGTCACAGCTTGGTATTAAATGGGGGTACACAGGTAAGTCATCGCAATTATTGGATAAGTTTGATGTTGGTCTTGGCGTAGCTCATCCAACTACAACAGTGGGGTTTAATTTAGCAAAACTATCGGGTAGTTTGCTTAATTTAGAACTATCAGCACTTGAATCTGAAAATCAACTTGAAATTATCGCCAGTCCTAATTTACTTACCTCTAATCAAAACATGGCATCGATAAAACAAGGTACCGAAATTCCTTACGAAGTATCTAGTGGTAGCAATGGTGCGACATCGATTGAATTTAAATCAGCGGTATTAGGGTTAGAAGTGACACCTAAAATACTGTCCGATGATCGCATGATTTTAGATTTATATATTACACAAAATACGGCAGGACGTTCGATAAAACGTAGTGATGGTGGCGAAGCGCTTGCGATTGATACGCAAGAGATCAAAACACAAGTGCAAATAAAAAATGGAGAAACCCTGGTATTAGGGGGAATATTTCAACAGGTTAATACTAATAACAAACGGCAAGTCCCTGGTGCTGCTAGTATGCCCGTGATTGGAAATTTATTTAAACACAACAGTAAAAAACAACAAAAACGTGAATTAGTTATTTTTATTACACCGCAATTGGTTGAGTAAATGTTAACACAGTTGTATCATACTTAAACTTGTGTTTAATCTTTGCTTTGATATGTCATTATTATTCAAAGCATATTATTTTAGCCATTACTATTTATTAGAAAAGTCGAGAATATTATGCATGTTGTTGCTTCTGATTTAGACGGGACTTTATTAACTCCTGAACATAACTTATCGCCTTATACCAAACAAGTTCTTCAAGCTCTACGTAAAAAAGACATTCACTTTGTTTTTGCAACTGGCAGACACCATATTGATGTTGCACAAATGCGCGAAAACATGGAAATAGATGCTTTTATGATAACCTCAAATGGTGCAAGAGTGCATGATAGCCAAGGTAATTTAGTCTTTAGCCAAAGCATTGACCCATCGCTTGCAAGCGAAATTGCTCAAATGAGTATGGATGATCCGCTAATTTATACTCACTTATATCGTGGTGATGATTGGTTAATTAATAAAGAAGATACATTTTCGTTAGAGTTTTATCGCCATACGCAGTTTACTTATCAATTATTCAACCCACTTGACTTTGATACTACTGATATTGCTAAAATTTATTTTACAACGACTGATAATGCTCTTTACCAACACCTTGTTCAGCTAAAAAATCGCCTAGAGGCAAAATTTGGCAATAAAATAAGTGTTGCTTTTTCAACATTAAATTGCCTTGAAGTTATGGCCGAAAATGTTTCTAAAGGCAGTGCATTAAAAAAAGTTGTTGAAAAACTTGGTTACAGCTTGAAAGATAGCATCGCTTTTGGTGATGGCATGAACGATTATGAGATGCTAAAAGCAGCAGGTAAAGGATGTATAATGCAAAATGGTAGTACAGAATTAAAAGAATTATTGCCAGAATTAGAAGTCATTGGATCGAATGCTCAAGATGCAGTGCCCCATTATTTAAGTAAGCTATTTTTATAATTAACAAAGTATTTAAACATGAACATAATTATCGACAAAGAACTTAATACGCTTGGATTGCGTTGTCCTGAACCTATTATGCTAATTAGAAAGACCATCCGAGAACTTGCCATAGGGCAAGTTCTTTATGTTATTGCGGATGACTTTGCCACAACGCGCGATGTTCCTAGCTTTTGCCGTCATATGGATCACGAATTACTTTCATTACAGATAGAATCTGAACCATATCAATATTGGATTAAAAAGTCGCATTAATTAAAAATCTTTTTGGCAAAAAGTTTAGAAAAGTATGTAGTTGTATCAAGTGAATTCGATTTGTTTTAAATAAAAGCGTAATGTTCGCCAGTCATTAGGTTGAAGGTTATCAACCATTAACCAAAGTGTACTATGTTTTCCATTGTGTCGAGATTTTAAATTTAAGATAACAACATAACGGAATATCAATGGCTTATGTATTAGGTGCCAGCGTTGTTTGTGCCAATATATTTGATTGATATAGTGAAATAATGCAAATTCCCTTTTAATTGTTTTCAAGTAACACACACTACGCCACCATTCTATTAGCAACAATGGAATGATAATAAAGGTATAAGCGTTTAAAGATGTATTAGCAAACATGACTAAACAAAGTATAATTAGTATTAAATAAAAAATTGTTGAAATCAGTAATTGCCTTTTTGATACACTTAGTTTTGTGCTCCACATAATACTTCCATAGCTTAGTTAAAATAGAATTATTTCATAATTTTGTTAAAAAATGCTTAAAATAAAACTAAAGATGGGAGATAATACACACAATTTAATTATGTTTTATTTTAAAAGATGAGTGAACAATCATTATCACTTTGTATTGTATTAATGTGATGTTCCTTATTTAAAGACAATTTCACTAAATTTGGCGCAGAGAGGCTTCTGATGTCATTATTTTGCTTTAAAAATGTAGATAGGAAAGATTTGTGATATTAATTAGAGTGCTAAAATTTATTCTAAAACTATTCATAGGCCTATTTCTTTGTGGCTTAATTATTGGCATCGCAGGATATAGTTATTATTCTAAGGATCTTCCTGATGTTGCAACATTAAAAGATGTTCGCTTACAAACACCAATGCAAGTGCTAAGTAAAGATGGTGAATTAATTGCCATTTTTGGTGAACGACGCAGAACACCGTTAAAATATGACGAGATCCCGCCAATAGTCGTTAACGCAGTTATCGCAACAGAAGACTCACGATTTTACGAACATTTTGGTATTGACCCAATAGGTATTGCTCGTGCTATGTATATTGGTTTAAAACAAAAAGGGTTTTCTCAAGGTGGTAGTACTATCACTCAACAAGTTGCCAAAAACTTCTTCCTAACCCCTGAAAAGAGCATTGCACGGAAAGCAAAAGAAGTAATCCTCGCGATTCGTATGGAAAAAGAACTATCGAAAGAAGAGATCATGACACTATACCTTAACATGATCAATTTTGGCTCAAGAGCCTATGGCGTTGCTGCTGCATCTTACACCTTTTTTGGCAAAACACCCGATCAATTAACAATTGACGAAGCCGCTTTATTAGCGGGCTTACCTAATGCACCATCGGCATATAATCCAATTGCTCATCCTGATCGTGCATTAATTAGACGTAATTGGGTATTAGGACGTATGTTAAATCAATCCTATATTACCCAAGCACAATATAACGAGGCCATTAAAAAACCGCTTGGTGCAAGCTATCATTCGCCAAAAATCGAATTTTCAGCCCCTTATGTTGCCGAAATGGCACGCCAATTTATGTATGATAAATTTGGCGAAAAAGCTTACACAGACGGCTATAAAGTTTATACAACTATTTCAAAAACTGACCAAATCGCGGCGACTGAAACGGTACAAAAACATATTATTGATTACGACATCAGACATGGTTATCGTGGAGCTGAAAAAGTCCTATGGCAACCTAACGAAACTGCATGGGAAACAGATAAAATCCAGCAAACGCTTAACAAATATATATGCTATAGCGGCATGTGCCCAGCGATTGTTATGACATCATCAGATAAAGAAGCAACAGCGGTACTATCAGATAAAAGTACTATAACGATTACATACCAAAATATGAAATGGGCACGGCCATTTATTAGCGATACAAGACAAGGAGCCTTCCCTAAAAAAGTATCTGATACGCTCAAAGCAGGGCAACTTATTTGGGTTAAAAAATCGGCGGAAAGCTGGGAGTTAGCACAAATCCCTGCAGTTAATGCTGCGCTAGTGTCACTTGATTCAGACAATGGCGCAATTAAAGCAATTGTGGGTGGCTATGATTTTAAATTAAGTAAATTTAATCGAGCCACACAAGCACTAAGGCAATTAGGTTCTAACATTAAACCATTTATTTATGCTTCAACCTTAGAGAAAGGGCTAACAATGGCGACACTTCTTAATGATGCGCCTATTGTCCGATCAACGGGCAGTGCCACATGGCGGCCTAAAAATTCACCACCAACTTATGCAGGCCCATTACGGTTAAGAATCGGTTTAGGAATGTCTAAAAACGTCATGATGGTAAGAGCCTTGCGTGCCGTTGGTATAGATTATGCGGCAAATTATTTAGAACGCTTTGGATTCCCTAAAGAAAACATCTCACATAATGAATCATTAGCATTAGGTTCGGCCTCGTTTACTCCGTTACAAGTTGCAAGAGCCTATTCGGTTATTGCTAATGGCGGTTACTTAATTACGCCATATTTGATTGAGAAGATAGAATATAGTAATGGCACCGGCATGATTTATCAACATCAACCAATGATTGCTTGCCAAACTTGTAATGACGAAGTCGTCACCGAGGATAACAAACCAGTGGTGTCGTTAGATAATGTCGAAAACGAAGCCAACGCAACAGACAGCGAAGAGCCTGAACAAGCGAACCTTAAATCTGACGACGATTTAGTATTGCCTAATATCAACCCAAATGATAACAATACAAATGACACACCAAAATACGCTCCGCATACAATCGATAGTGGTATTGCATTTATTATGAAAGATGGCCTTCGATCCATTGTATTTGGTGGTTCAGATTGGCAGGGTACGGCATGGCGCGTAAAAGCACTCGGCAGGAAAGACGTTGGTGGTAAAACTGGAACAACCAACTCATCTAAAGATGTTTGGTTTTCAGGCTTTGGTGGCAATATTGTGACCACCGTATGGATGGGATTTGATGATCACCGTCGTGATTTAGGTCGAACATTCCGCGCCGAAGCGGGCGCTGTAACAGCAAATCCTATATGGGTTGATTATATGAAAGTAGCCCTAAAAGATGTTCCTGTAAAACAAGATGTAAAACCTGACAATGTAATTTCGGTTACTATCGATCAAAAAACAGGCTTATTACCTAGCTCAGGCTCTAAAACCATGTCAGAATATTTCATCAAAGGCACTGAACCAACGGGTTATGCGACAAAAGAAGTCGGTACAAAAGTAACTGATTCAGAGGGCAACACATCAGAACTATTCTGATAAAGGACTTAAAATGAATGGTTCAATAAGAATTATTGGCGGAAAGTGGCGAGGGCGAAAATTAACGGTGCTTGATAAGCAAGGACTACGCCCAACTACTGATCGCATTAAAGAAACCCTATATAACTGGTTAATGCCGGTTATCCATGGTAGCCATTGTTTGGATTGTTTTTCAGGTAGTGGATCACTTGGCTTTGAAGCCGCATCAAGAGGTGCCAAAAACGTCACCTTGCTTGAAAAAGACAAACAAGTTGCTACGCTACTCAATAAAAACAAACAACTGATTGCTAGCGATGCTATCGATATTTATCATACTGATACTCTAAAGTGGCTAAACAAACCAGCCTCAAAACAGTTTGATGTGGTATTTATCGATCCGCCGTTTCATCAATCATTGGTTGCCAAAGCAGTCAGCCAACTTGAGCAAAATAATTGGCTCAAACCATCTGCTTATATCTATATTGAAACAGAAATAGGGTATGACCTAACAACTTACATCCCAACTCATTGGTGCTTACATCGTGAAAAGACCGCCGGCCAAGTTCACAGCTACCTTTTTATACGGGAAGATAATTAATGTTCATCTTTATTGGCAAAACTTTATACTCATTGATGTGGCTATTTTTATTATTTAACCTAATTTGCCCTTACCCAAAACCAGCGAATGTGGTTGCTATTGTAGGGTTAATCGCTTTTGCGGTTACTCATGGTTTGCAAGCATGGATGTTAAACTCAACCATGACCAAACAAGAAAAAAAACAAGACAAATTCAAAGTATTGCGCCTGTTTTTATTTGGCGTTTTTGAATCACTTAGTTGGAAAGACAAAAAATAATAATAAAAAGTGGTTGCTAGATACAAAAATTTTTGTATAATGCTCACCACTTCTTTCCAAGCACCTCAATAAGCGGGAATAGCTCAGTTGGTAGAGCACGACCTTGCCAAGGTCGGGGTCGCGAGTTCGAACCTCGTTTCCCGCTCCAATTCATGATGCATAACGTTGTTAAACTTTTCGAATTTATTTGCCAATCAACCGCATTTTGTGCTGTGTTATCAATTACCAATTTTAAGTTATGCCATTTAAGGCTAAGGTTGCAGCCCAAGCAAATTCGCCACGCACATCTAAGTCCATTGGATCTTGCAGTAGCCGTTCGGTTGTGCACATTACGGTTTTTATGTTGGCCTCGATTTGTAAATTAATTAGTTTCGATTGCACACTTGCGGTAAAGTATCTTTCAATAGAATGAGCAATAATATCAGTGGCCGAATACACCAAATAATTGCGGCTGACTGTGGTTTGTAGTTTAGGGTTAATTTAGGGTTAATCACCGAAACTTTAGGGAACAAACAAAATCCATGGATTGGGTATTTTTGTTTTGTGTCTTCGTTTGTGATAATGCCTCCATTGTTCATTTCGCTACCTGTTGTCGCTAGCCCCGATTATTTGCAGAAAAATACCGTACCAATTTGTGTTAACGATTTGAATAATCACCATTTAATTGGTATGCGAATATCTTTGGGCATGGCGCTGAATTGCCGTGGGAATTTTTATAAGCAGGAAAAATGGTTAAATGCCATCCGCATTCGCAATTTATAATTAATAATCATTTGCGCAAGCAAGCCGATTTACATTGTTTAGGTATGACTTGGCTTGCTCGTTCTAGTGTTGAGTAAGAATTAGCATCGGGCGAATTGATTGAGTTGTTGGCTGAATTTGCCATTACTTATGATTCATTTTACCTTTACTATCCAAGTCGCAAAGGGCATTCAAATGTTTTTAAATTGATTATCTATTTGTTAAAGTGCGAATAGCCAACTTAACTAATTTCTATAAATAGACTAAATCAGTAACAATAAAAATGAGGCATTTAGCCTCATTGGGTTTTGTATAAAATCGATAGTATATTCCTAACTTATTACTCAACCTATAGCAAGTAACAACTTAATGTTTGTTAAGAATTTCTGAAAAAGGCCTAACAGTACTATTAGGCATAACAACTCGATCATTACCTTTTTCTTTATTAAGAGTCGCCTGATCAATTTCATAACCCAAAAGATTAGATAAAATATATTTATTCATAAGCCCACTTAAATAACCACTTTCCCCACGAAACGATTCAATATACTCACAGTTATAACGTGGATTGGTTGATATAAACATAAAAGGGATTAGAAACTGATCAACATTGTCCCCTATACCATGCCCAACATTGACAATTTCACCATGATCTGAAGTATAAATTATAGTATAGTTATCACTATATTTATTGATAACATCATATAACGCTTTAACTGTACGATCGGTATGGTGAACAGTTAGATCATATTCCTCAGCATCAGGTAAAGCCTGTTTATCAATGTCATCATAATCGCCTTCATAAGGTTGATGGCTACCACGCAAATGCACTAAAATAAATTTTGGGGGGGCATCATCTTTTTGTAGGGTATCTTCTAATAATTGACTTAAACCAATATCGAGGCTTTCTTCACTGAAAGAGACAACATCGCTTTTACGAGCAATAAAACCAAATTTAGTATTAAATGTTCCTTGAATTACTTGCCTCTTAGATGCCAACCAATAGGTTTTGTAATGGTTGAATTTGGCCATTTCAATAATCGATTTATTATTAAATAAATTATCATCACTTTCAGGTACATTAAATGAGAGTGTCATTGGTATCGAATCTCGAGTAAAGGCTGCAGCTGAGTGGCTATTTGGCATAATACACCCGCCATTTTGGCTAAAAATATTGGTCATAAAAGGCGTAGTTTGCTTATGATAACCATAGCTACTATAGCGATTTACGAAAGAAGATTCCCCCATAATAAATACAATTAAGTCGTTATCCGGCTTATTAGGCGGTAAAAGAACAGCATCATTAAACTTTTCAATTTCATGACTATTTGAATAGATATCTGTTGTAGTATAACTAACTAAAATATAGGCTAAATTAGCCAGTACAGCAGAATAACATTTACGCATTACACCAATAGCAGGTTTATAGGCCCCACGCTTTAGATCAGATTTTATTACTGAATAGCTTCCTAAATAATAAAGAAGGGTGAACAGTATAAGCACATAAATGGTTATAGGAATAAAAAGTCTAAATTTAATACAAACAAATTTTTTAAGAATAAATAAAATAAGCAAAGTCGCAATAAACGCAGGGCCAATTATCATTAAGGCTTGCTTAGCCATTGAGAGTAGTTCGTAAGAATTAGTCTCGACAATAGAATCAAGTAGGCTGTCTGATATCATGTCTCCATAAAAAATAAAATAGCTAACTTCTGATAAAAAAAGGAATAACAATAAAACGCCCAAAACAACAACAAGCTTATAACCGCTACAAAGGCAATTATGTACAATCATAATAAAAAATAAAGTTGTTATTGTCATTATATAAAAAAAGAGATCATCTAAAACGGAGTCAGTAGAATTATCATAAAAATGATATTTACAATAGCAGTAAGACCAAATAGCACCAATAAAAGTATAGATTAATAGCAGTAATATTGATGGAAGAATTTTTTTTATCCTACATAAATTCATAAAATATATCCCAATCCTATATTCAAGTATTTTTTGTTAAAAATGATAGTTATAGTTAATTTTTATCACTATTTATAATAAATCAATGTAAATATTGTTTAATTGTAGGAATTTTTACAAATTAATGAAAATAAAAGCGGTATGTATTTTACATGTTTTTTTATATTGTGAAATAATTATTGAATATTTTTTATTATGTTATACAATTCATTTACTTTCAGTAAAGAGAGTAAGATTATTTTATAAAAAATGTAAGAAATATTTAAGGAGAAAATTATGATGTATTTATCAGCGATTCGCGCCCAAGCAAGAACTTTTTTAGGCAAATTCATTAAAAACGAACAAGGTGTTACTGCAATCGAATACGCAATCGTCGCAGCGGGTGTTGCAGCTGTTGTATTAGTTATCTTTGGGAGTGGTGGTCCTGTAGAAGGTATGTTAAAGGATGTATTCACCAAACTACAAACTAAAATGGCAACTTTGCTCAGTTAAGCTGTATAAAAGTGACAAACGTAAGATTTGGTTGCAGTTGTAACTAAATCTTAGTTTTTTTAAATGGCGTGTTATATCGCTTTTTTATAAGAATGAGAGTTACTGGTAGTGATAACAGTAGCTCTTTGTTAGCATAAAAAAACAATGAAATAAATACAAATGGCTAGTGAAGAAACTAAGTTCTCTAATGAATGGGGTAAAATTCGTGATTTGGTGTTTCAAGTCATTGATCTAGATTTAATTGAGCAACTAAAAAACGAACCTAATAAAATCCTGCGCGAAATTCAAACTATAATTAGAGATATTGTCAATTCAGGCAATGCTTATATTACTGCCGATGAGTCAAATATATTGGCGGGTATGATTTGTGATGAAGTTATTGGTTATGGTCCAATTGATTCATTGATGAAAGATGAATCAGTTAATGATATTTTAGTTAATGGTCCTTTCAGCATTTATGTTGAACGTGGTGGTATTCTTAGCAAAACCGATAAGTTTTTTATTAGCGAGCGCCAACTGCTTGATATTGCAAGGCGGTTAGTTAATAAAGTTGGTAAAAATATTGATGAAGCACATCCTTTAGTCGATTCACGAATGCCCGATGGTAGCCGCCTTAATGTTGTTATTCCGCCGATTGCGATTGATGGCACCTCAATGTCGATTCGTAAATTTGGTACCGGTCGCCGAACATTTCACGATTTAATTAAATATGGCTCATTAAACGAAGATATGGCTAATTTTTTAGTCATTGCAGCGCGTTGTCGAATGAATATTATTGTTTCAGGCGGTACTGGTTCCGGTAAAACCACAATGCTAAATGCATTATCAGGCTTTATTGGCGAACATGAACGTACTATTACTCTTGAAGATGCGGCCGAATTAAGGCTACAGCAAGACCACGTGCTTAGGATGGAAACCAAATCAGGTGGTGAAGATGGGCGTGGACGGGTAACGATGCAAGATCTGTTAGTTAATGCACTACGGATGCGGCCAGACCGAATTATTTTAGGGGAGTGTCGTGGTGAAGAGGCTTTTGAAATGCTTCAAGCTATGAATACAGGGCATAACGGCTCAATGTCAACTTTGCATGCTAACACAGCTAGAGATGCTTTATCGCGTTTAGAAAGTATGATCATTATGGCTCAGTCCGAATTACCTATTGTGGCAATTCGGCACTATATTGCCTCCTCGGTTAATTTTATTATTCAAGTTTCTCGTTTGCCTGATGGTCAACGTAAAGTAATGAGTATTACCGAAGTTATCGGTTTAGAATCTGAAAATATTGTTACGCATGATGTATTTAAATTTAAAATTCATGACGAAAGAAACGAACAGGGTAAGATTCAAGGTGAATTTGTCTGTAATGGCTTAATAAAGCGATCAGCCCTTTATGAAAGTGCCCAATATTATGATATGTCAGATGTATTAGAAAAACTAATGTTCAACGCAGCAGGTATAAATATATGATATTGATTCTTTCAATTATTCTAATTCTTGTCGGTGCTGTAAATATTTGGACATGGCGACGCAATAGAGAGCGATTACAAGTTTTTTATAATGTTGAAGTTAAAAACACTACCTTGTCTAGTTTGGTTGAAAGCCAACTATCTCAAAGGCAGCAATCATTATGGCAGCGAATTAGCTTTGATTTTAACGTAATGATGCGATCTTATTATAACCTACTTATCATGGGACAATCTAAAAGTCGGTTGTTTGTTTATATTTTTGTCGGTACGGTTGTGGGGATAATATTAAATGGACAGTATCTTCATTATGATAGTTATACTGTAGCTTTAGCTAGTGGTATTGGCACGGTTGTTATTATGCTTTTTCTTAAAAAAAGAAAGTTGAAAAAAGAATTTTACAATACATTTCCTGAAGCATTAAATACCATTACTGGTATTGTAGCATCGGGTAGTGCCATAACAACAAGCTTTAAAGCGTGCGGCAACTCTATTGAAGGCGTTGTTGGTAAAACATTAAAGGAAGTAGATAAGCGAATAGAAATTGGTGATAATATTGAAGGAGTTTTAATGAACTCTTATCAACGACTGCCTTTCCCTGAATATTACTTTTTTATTTTAACGGTAATGGTTAACCTTGATAGTGGTGGTGAATTAAAAGAGGTGCTTAGTCGGTTAACAAAAATGTTAACAAACAATCAGGTTTTAGTTAAAACCAGAGACGGTAAAACCGCCGAATTAAGAATGACGATGACAATATTAGGCTGTATGCCCTTTGCTTTTATATTTATACTTAAATTAATTTCACAGACACATTATGATTATTTAATGGATACATCAGTGGGTCGTGGTATTTTGTACTATGTCATAGGTAGTGTGGCTATTGGTTTTATCATTATAAAGGGAATGATTAATAAAATCGTTTAAATTATGACTAGTTTATTAAATATATTAATTCCAATTATTTTAATTTATATTGGCTGCAAAGAGTTAATTGGTTCTTATTTATTAAGTAAAAGAAAACAAAAAATCAGCTTGCTATTAAATAATGAGAATCAAGAAAAAAAAGCACCTAAAAAGCATGTTAACCAAAAAGATGTTGCTTTTGAAAAAATTGCCGCAAAAAATAGTGTAAGCCTTAGTTTTTTACGCCAATTTCAAGAACAAAATAGTTGGAAGATATATGCTGTTATTATCGTATTTTCACTTTTTTATCTTGCCAATCAGATATTCTCGTTTATTGAACTTGGTTCTAATATGTTAATGGTTGTGTTATTTGTCATTATTATTATAGTCATTATTGTGCCTGAAAAGCTAGTAAGAAGACAAACAGCAAAAAGAATAAGAAGAATTTCACAAGACTTACCATTGGTTATTGATATGATGGCTATTATGGTTAAATCGGGCATGACCGTTGAAAATGGTTTTAGGTATTTAAGTACAAGGGTAAAACCAATCAATAAAGATGTGGCAGCTATTTTAGAAAGGGCTTGCTTAATGATGGATGTTAATGGTATTGAACTCTCGATTGATTTAATTCAGCGAGAGGTACCAAGTAAAGAAGTTAGAATGTTTTGTATTACCTTAAAAAGGAGTATTAGCTATGGTAATTCAATTTATGATGCTTTATTAGATTTATCAGCTGAAATGCGAGAAATGCAAAAATTATCTATAGAAGAAAAAATTGCTGCAATTGCAGCCAAAATGACATTACCTATGATGGTGTTTTTTTTAGCGCCTGTTCTTATTATTGTGGCCGGGCCTGTCATCATGGATATTATCACATCATTAAGCGAAAGGATGTAGAAACAATGAACCATTTTTCAATACATTGTAAAGTAAAAAAATTAATAAACACAAAATTTATTATAGTATGTTCAATGCTATTTATTGTTACTGGGTGCCAAAATAGTACCGTTAGATACGATTTAAATGACAAACAAAAAATTTATGTCCATGAAGCAACTAAAAATTATGGTGGTTTAATTGAGCTTTATAAACAACGTTTACAACGTTCTGATAGCGAAGATACTCGATATAAACTTGCTCAAGTTTATTACCTTACTCATGATTTTGAAGCTGCAAAAAGAACATTAATGCCAGTATTAAAGAAAAGTAAAAATGATAATGTTTTTGTTTTATATGGGCATATTGAATCTAAAATGCGAAATAATGACACGGCATTAGAATATTTAGACAAAGCTATTGCAATTAACCCAAAAAATGGTGAGGCGTATAATGTAAAAGGTATCGTTTTGTTGAAAAAGAAACAATATGATGCAGCACGTTATTCGTTCAATCTGGCCAGAGACAACTTTTATGACGAAAATAAAGTCACAAATAATTTGGCAATGCTATCAATTTTGAATAAAGATTATAATGAAGCTTATAAATACCTAAATATTTTATATACAAAAGGGTATCGTGATCAAACCATTCTTCATAATTTACTTTACACTTTGGTAAAGTTAAACAAAATACAATTAGCTAAGTCATTTTGTATAGGGCATAGGTTATCGAATGAGCCAGAAATTTTAATTCAAGAATTAAAACAAATTGAACCAATTGATGCAGTTAAGTTTAATGAGATCAGGCCAACACAAAGTGAAGGTCAAAAACAGTATACGATTGAAAAAACAGCATTACAAAAAGTATCTAAAACAGATACCGAGATTAAACCTAAAAAGGGAACTAAAGCGCAAACTACAACTAAGTCAGAAGTTAATGCTAAATTAGCGAACATAGCAAAATTAGACACTGAAACCGAAACCGACGTTAAAAAAGGTTCTCAAAAAAATAATCAAGCTAATCAGGCGGTAACTAAGTCGACTATTTTAGCCGTTCGCTCCGGTGAACACGGCAAATTCAGTCGAGTCACCTTTGAAACAGTCAGTCCATTGAGCAAAAATCAATACTTGCTTGAGAAGATTTCTCCAACCGAGTTCAAGTTATCGCTTTATGATGTAACGCTTCCAAAAGCGGGAATAAACTATATCATTAATCGAATTGCTCGTAGTGATCGTGATTTTAGCAATGTAACAGGAACTTTAACGGCTGAAAAAAAATTAATTTTAAAAATAAAAACAAAGCAGAATTCAATAGTGAAGGATTTTGATGCAGGTCCTGATGCTTGTAAAGCAAAGTGCTTTGTGTTTGATTTTTATTTAGAAAATAAATAAATGCAACAAAAATAAATATAACATCATATGGAGTTTGCATGAAAGAAAAAAAATTACTAGTTCTGTACATATTAATGTTATTTGTTGGGCTAGCATTACTTTTTACAAAATCATCGCCTGAACCTGTTACTGAACCATCGGTTCAGCAGCAGGTTGTGGTTGAAGAACCTAAAAAAGAAGAGCCCCAAAAACAAACTATTACAATCGCTGTTGCAAAACATGATATTGATAAAAATACAATTTTGACTAAGGCTGATTACTATTTTAAATCAATTGAAGTTGAAGCAGGAAGCAACGAAGCATCCAAATATATCAGCGATGCAATGGCAATTGATACTTATGTTTCTATAAACAATATTGCTAAAGATACTGTAATAGAAAGTCAGTTTCTTGCCTCGCCTAATTCAGAACAATACCGACTACTTGCACTAAAAGATGGAAATTATATGTTTCCGTTCAAAATAGATGAAATTGATTCTTATTTAATAAAAAATCTAAAGGCCGGTGACCTTGTCGATCTTTATGTCTTTTATGCTGACAACGAATTAGCAAACGCTAATAATAAAGGCTATGGTAATGATAGGCTTGTTTCTCCTAGTGATAATTTTACTAAAAATCGCATAAAACCAATTATTGTAGGTAAAAAAATTATTTACATTGATCTAACTGAAGGAGTTAAATCGAACTTTCAGAATAGAAAAGAAACGGCTCAAATTCAATTAGAGCTTTCAAATCAAGAAATTAAATTGTTAAGAACACTAATGGCCAACTCTACAGTTATTATGTATCCAAGTACTTATAAAAGGGGTATTGATGATGGATTACGTTTGTTAAATGACAAAGAAAAAAACTGGCCACTAACGGATAAAGCGATTTTTTCAAAAAAGAAAAAACCGCTTAATTTGCTAAAAGGTAACTAAGAATGCTAATAAAAATTAAACCAATTATAAACACAATTAAACAGCTAGTTTGCTTATTATCTATTAGCTTTTCCTCGTTGGTTTTTGCTAATATTCATAACTTACAAATTGGGCAAAGCAAAACAATTGTTTTACCTGAAAATGTAGGCACTGTCTTTATTAGTCAAGACAGCGTAGCTAATTACGAAGTTGTTGATGGTAAATCATTAATTATATATGGCAGATCAAATGGTAGAACTAGTTTACTCGTTTATGATGATGCAAATAATATTATCATTAATGATACTATTAATGTTGATCCGCTTTTATCGCAAATCACACATAGAATAGCGCAAAATTTTCCAAATAGCAGCGTAACAATAGATCGTTATGATAACGGCGGTGCAAATGGTAAATTTGTTTATGTATTAAATGGCACCACGCCAGATACGACAACAAAAAGTAAAATTATCACGCTTGTAGGGACACTTGTTGGGCAAAATGCGGAACGTATACGAAGCAAAGCATCAGGTGAGTTTGGGGATATAGATCTTACATTTCAGGATTATTATGTCTATAACAATATTATTGATAATATTAGAGTAATTGAAGAATATCAAGTTAATGTAAAGTTGACCTTTGTTGAAGTGAGCAAAACATTTACTGATTCGTTGGGTATTGAATGGCAAAGTTTAACTTTGGAAAGTATGGCCAAAGGTCAAGATTTTAAGCCTAATAATATTGGTGAATTTACATTATTGGGTCTAAAAAAAGGATTTGATATTCATAATATTGTCACCATGATTCGTGCAATAAAAAATGATCGGTTAGCTAAAATTTTAGCACAGCCTAATTTATCTGTATTATCAGGCGAAAGCGCCTCATTTTTAGTTGGTGGCGAAATTCCAATTATATCTACTGGTAAAGATGGTGACTCTAACGTTACGTATAAAGAGTATGGTATTAAGTTAAATATCAGCACAAAAGTAAATAATGATAAACGTATTAGATTATTTATTAATAACGAAGTAAGTTCGGTTGTTGGTTCGTATGCGTTTAATAACTATAATATTCCAACTTTACAAACACGAAAAACCAGTTCAACTATTGACTTATCTGATGGTGATAGCTTTGTAATAGCAGGATTAATTAGTGAGCAAGATACAGAAACATTATCTCGCATTCCTTTTGTTAGTGATATCCCTATTTTAGGGGCATTGGCTCGTAGTGCAGGAAACGGTCGTGAAAAGACCGAAATGGTGGTATTTGCAACAGTTAATTTGGTTAACTCTAATAATAGTTTTAATGGCGTAGAGCTACCAATTTTAGAACGTACCGATGTAATTAATAGCTTTTTTAATATTAAAAATAATATGGATAAGCAACGACGCAAAACAGTGCCTGTATCTAATGAAAGTGAAAAATTTATTAACGACATGGGTTTTATTGAATAAAAGGCTAGTGAGATTATTATGCAATTATTTGGTAGTAAAAAAGATAATGATACATCAAAAAGCGCTTCACAAGAATTTGTGGTTGGGCGTATATCCGGTTTTCAAGTGGCTATTTTAAGTAAAAGAAGTGAGTTGATTGAAAATATTCGCTCTGTGCTTTTTCTTTACAATGTATTAGGGATGGAGATCTTTCCGTTAGAGTTATCTGATTTAAAGGAAGCTCCACACTGGAACAAATATGATGCTATTATTTTAGATATCAAAGATCAAGACAATGCAGAAATTTTATCAGAAAATATTAACCGTTTTTTTCCAATTCAAGCATCAACAATACTCATTGGTAGTCATGATTCGATTAAGTTTTCTGAATTTTTGTTAAAAAAAGGAATTCATTTTTTATTAGAGAATAGTCAATTAGAAAAGATTCCAGATATCTTACATTCAAGGAGTATCACTCCACCAGGTTCAAGCCAAAGAGTAGGTAGCGTTATTGCGTTTTTAGGGTGTAAAGGAGGTATTGGTACTTCATCGTTAGTGGTTCATACGCTAAAAAATATTAGTTCACTAACAAATTATCCTCTTCTTTATATTCAAGGTGCAACAGCAAGTCCTAATGCTGATTTTTTATTTGAAATGCCAATCCCTCAAGATGGTTCATTAGTTGATGTTGAACTCTCGCTGCAAGTAAAAGTCGAGCCAAGTGATACCGCTTGGAAATACGACAATTTAAACTCAGGGCAATTTAATATTACAGTTATTGATCAAAATATGGGGTTAGCCTCTTCATTTAAGCACTTTGAAGAGATTATTACCTTGTCTAATATTGTTTTTATTGTAATAAATCGCGATCCCTTTTCGATCAAAACTGCTAAAAAAATGTTAGACGAAATATCTCGCCTTACCACACAAAATACAGATTTCCAAAATAAACGTTTTTTGGTTTGTTTAAATGAAGATGTTCCTTATGATAAAAAAAATGCTTTGCAAGATAGCGATATAGAAGAATTTTTAGGCCGAAATATTGATTTTACACGCAAATTTATCCCAAGTTTGGATAAATTTAAAAAAGCACATAGCAGTAAAGAAATAAAAGAAATAGCTTCAACTATTATAGGTAATAAAAAAATCGAAACAAACAAACAAAAATCACCTTTTTCAATATTAAAGAAAAAGAAAGATTAATCCTTAATATAATAAAATAGAGCAAAATTATGTTGAAAT
This sequence comes from Gilliamella intestini, assembly GCF_900094935.1. Lineage (GTDB taxonomy): Bacteria > Pseudomonadota > Gammaproteobacteria > Enterobacterales > Orbaceae > Gilliamella > Gilliamella intestini. The sequence goes on along the minus strand of NZ_FMBA01000004.1, from coordinate 67,582 downwards.
ATTGGAAATTATTTTTTCGCCAAAAAAAAGCAAGTGTCTCGCTAGAATTTGCAATTGTTTTTCCTTCGTTAGTTGTTCTATTTTTGTTCGTTATTGAATTTAGCCGAATTATGTTTATTGGTTCGGCTTTGGATTTAATGACTACAGAAATAACCAGAAAAGCAGCAATTTCCCAACAGTCGAGTTATCAACAACAAATGCAGCAATTGATCGCATCAGAATCACTTTTATTTCCCTATATTGCTGATCCACAAAAGTTTACAGTAACAGTAAAATATTGTGAAACAGTCAAGCAGGTAACTGATGGTGGTTGCCAAGCTGCGCTTGCTGATAATACTCAGATACTGTTATTTGAATTGCAGTATGAATATTCAGCCATATTTTCCAAATTGTTTAGTCGTATTCTTGATACTTCTTTGACAAAAAAAACTATCGCTTACCGAGAGTTTAATAAAAATAGTTGATAATTTAAGGAATAAAATAACAATGAAATCTTCTGGCAATTTTTTGCGTAATAAAGATGGTATAATGTCAATAGAATTTGCTGCATGCTTTTTGTGCTTTTCAGCTTTGGTATTTATTATTTATGATGTATATAGTAGCATTATGTTACAAAGCAGATTAGAGCGTGCAAATTATGCGGTAGCTTCGATTTTTCGTGAAAGGTCATCTTTGTATCCAATTATAGATAGCTCAAGTGTTCAGAATACATCTTCATTATGCAGTAATTCTGACTCTTGCTTTCAATCTCATGAACTGTTTAATGATACTCAAGTAAAAGAACTTAGCCAACTAGCAAGTTCATTATTAGGTGGACGCAATGTGGCTGTAAAAGTAGATGGTTTATTTATTTTTCAAGATGTTAATAACCCAGCAAGTTTAAAAGATGCTGAATTTGTTACGTTAAGTGCTGAATCTTGTCCTTCTGGCGCCTGCAATGATGGTATTCGCAAGTATTTTTCTTCATTACCTAAGATGGACGATCGTTCAGATGGTTCACTTACTAACTATTCAAAACTAGTTCCATATGTTCCAAGAATTAGTGATTTGGAAAATAAATTAGAAGGGCGTTGGATTCCTCTGTATCGCGTTAGTATGTGTATTGTCAACGAGGAAAGTCTTTATTTAAAATTGGTTAACTCAAACAGAACTGCCTCTGGTTTTTTACCAAATTTATGTAGTAATTTTGTAGTGTTGTCTCGCTGTAATGATATTTTAAATCCTACAGACACAGCTTGTCCAATTTATCATCGCTAACCACACGCATATTAGAGGTCTATATGAGTAATAACAAATCTGAACACAAAAATCATAATAAATCTTTTTTTAAGTGTAATTTAGGTAGTGTGGCTATAAGCTTTGCAATTATGGTCCCAGCTATGCTTGCTTTTATGGTAGTTTCGATAGAACATACCCAAACAATGCGCAATCGTGCAAGGCTTTCTGAAGCAACTAACGAAGCCTCGTTAGCTATCATAGCTTTAAACAATAAAAATATTGATGAAACAGCCATTAAAAATAATCGTTCAATGGCAATGAACTATATCAATTATTTTTCTTCTCAAAAAATTACTGACACGTTGGGCGATGGCGATAGTATTGATGTTGAATATAACACAAAAGAAAAAGTATATAGTATTAAATATAAACAAAAATTGAATTCCCAAATTACTGATGAACAAACCGGTGAGTCAAAATCTATGTTTGTTACTAATAAATCCGACAGTTACGGGAACACAAAAAAATTTGAACGTTTTGATTCATTTGATATCGCTTTTATTGCTGATTTTTCAGGCTCGGCAACGTGCCAATATAATGACTCAACTTGTAACGATTACTTAGGAACAAATAGCTCACAGCAACGCCTTCAATACATGAAAGCGGCAATCGTTGATATTATTGATAAATTTAAAGGGGATTCTAAATTTGCATTAGTTCCTTATGACATTGGCGTACCGGTTCAGCAAGATACTAAAAACCCAGCAGGCGGAGAAAGCTACGCTTGCTCGGTTATGTATAAAATGAAATCGCCTTATGACAAAATTGATTATAATTTTTGGGCCAATAAAAATATTGCATATTCAAAATGGAGTAATTTAAAAGCAAGTGGAGAGATTAATGACTTTTCATCCTATAACTACTTTACTAAATTTGAGAATACTGTTAATTATTATTTAGATTATTTTAATTATCGTTATTATTCACAAATTATTGGGCCGGCAAAAGGTCTTAATAATGATCAAGCTTTAGTCAATAGTGGATTGTGTAGCCGTAGGCATCATGTTGATCAACTGAATATGGGATCGGCAAAATATGCTTGTGGTGAAAATGATCCAAATTATCCATTGAGCGATAAAAACCAGCAAATAATTAAAAAGCAATATGGCAATATAGTTCAACTGTATGATTATATGTTTTCAGGGGATTATCCTGATGTGCATTATTCATTTGCCAACACTAAAACAGTCGATGTACAAGGTACAATTGATACCTTATTTAGTGGTATCAATAGTAATACAATAACATTTAACCGACCAATTTCGCCAACTGTCGCTGATTTTTCACCGTTTTTGGGAATGTGCCAATCACCTTTATACAATAATAATATTATGAGTAAAGATGTGATTAATATGAACTCTAACTTCCAAAGGTTTAAAGAAACCGCAAAACATATTGGAACATTTAAATCATCCCCTCATTTAGTGCCTTTTAGTAAAGATAAAAATCATAATTTAGATTTACTAAATTATATTAAGAATGGAAACTGGCAACCAGGCGGTGGAACAGATACCATAACTGCTTTATTAAGAGCTGTTCCTGTAATGGCAAAAGGTGAGAGTAATAATAAAATGATCATTATTATTACAGATGGCAAAGATGATGCAGGAGCGGATATTCTTAGAGATAACTTCTTGGATGCTGGTGTTTGTCAGGCAATAACTAGCGGGTTGACCTCATTAGATAATCAAAAAAATGGTTATATTAATAGAGCAGCTAAAACAGCGATGATCCATTATATAAAACTAGATCCACAAGCAGGTAATTCGACAGATGCATACGGAAAATGGTTTACCAAGTGTATGAATGGTAATAAAAAATATGTGCACGAGGCTAATGATTATAAGACATTGTTCGATACAGTGGAAAAAATTATTCAAACAGAGACGGGAAATTTTATTAACAAAGGTGAGTCTAATTAATCAATAATATGATAGGAGCAATTCTAAATGAAACTGATTAAATTAGTAGTGTTGTTTGTATTTTGTTTATGTTCTTCTTTATTATTTGCCAATGAGCGAAGTGATGCGGTAGTGTTTTCAATAAAATCAGGATTGCAGATACCTACCGCATCCAATTCAGCTTATACGGGCATAACAATCGAAAACGGCGATCTTTGGATTTGGGGATATAGAGATTTAGGCCTACAAGGTAATGGTGTCTATACTGTTTCATCTAGTGCGCCTCCCGCCAGAGTGAAAAGTTTTGTTGAAAAAGGGCTTAGTATTACACAAGTTGCAACTGGAATTGCGCATATAATTGCATTAGATGATCAAGGTAATGTTTGGGGGTGGGGGCAAAATGGCTATCAGGAAGCTGCCGGAGGTAAATACTACGGTTATCCAACCTCGCCTGCTTTAGTGTTAGATAATAAAGATGTTATCATGATTAATGCAGGGGAATATACTTCTTATGCATTAACAAGAAGTGGCGAGGTTTATTCTTGGGGATATAATCTTTATGGGCAAGCAGGGCAAGGAACAAGAAGATCAATAGTTGGAGTTAATCGTATTGCACAAAAGTATTTTAATAATAGACCGGTAGTATTAATCGGAGCGGCTTATGAAAGCGGTTATGCTATTAATGATAATGGCGAAGTTTTTGCCTGGGGGGATGAAGAATCAAATGCATTTGGTTTTGAAAATATACCTGTCCATGTTTATAATTTTGCTCCGAAACAAATCACAAATTTACCCGTTGATGGAAAAAATATTATGCAGATAACAGGCGGAAATCGGTTCACGACTTTTGTAACATCATCCGCTGACGTTTACTCTATGGGGGCAGCAAATCACATAGGAATTGGTTGTGACTCTCATTATGATAGTCGGTGCGAAAGAGGCATAAAAGATCCTCAATTAATTACCGGTAATGTTGGTATGTTATATTGTCGCTATGCAGGATGTATTGCTACCACAAAAAGCAATAAAATATCAGTATGGGGTGTAACTGCTGGTGCTTTTAATCATATAATATATGAAGCAATACCAACGATTAAAAGCCATATTGGCAATTTAACAAAAGTTGATGGAGGTAAAGAAAGCCTACTGTATTGGAATGATGAAGGTAAAGTTTTTGGCGTTGGCTTTCCTGGCACAAATAAATTTCGCTCAGGAACCGGTGCAGTTAATTGGCCAGGAGTAGAATTAAAATTTGTTACAGATGAAATGAAAAAAGTTTATGGTGAAAACTATATTCCAGGGCAAGGTTACTAATGATTAACCAAGGATTAATTAATGATATTATTATTTTGGCGATTTGGCTGTGTTTGTTAGTTTCTTGTTATACGGATTGGAAGTACCGAATAATCTCAAATAAAATCGTCATAATAATATTCATTCTGGCTATTTTAAACTTTTTGTTTGGTCAAGGACAGCTAAATTATGGTGCATCAGCAATATTTTTAATCTGTGGTTTGCTTATGTTTTATTGCCGATTAGCCGGTGCGGGGGATATTAAATTAATTACGGCACTTTTAATAACAATTCCTGTAAGCAGCGTTCTGTTTTTCTTGGTTGTGATTACATTTTTTGGTTTGCCACTAGCAATCTTTGTAATTATATATAAACGTTTAAAGAAACCCGAAGGCGGTATTACATTACCCTATGGAATTGCAATAAGCGCAAGCTATTTTTTAACATCAATTACACTATTTAAGGTTATATTGTAATAGTAAACTCAACATTCACCTTAATGATATGTGTATTTTGATAATCAGTATTAGTGTTTCTCATTCTAAATAAATGATTGAGAAACATTCCTTTCTTATATGACATTAACTAATAATACCTTATACCTGAACGATAATTACAGTATATGTAAACCTAAATGTATAGAAAATAAGTGATTGCTTGATTACAAGCAAATCTTATACACTAATACCCCATTTTGTTTTAAAAGATAATTATTCTTGCTTTACGCAAAGATATAATAAAAATTTTTTAAAAATTATTACATTAAATTATAATTATGTATAAGATTGATGTTTTTGTTTTATACTGAAACGTAGTATTTTCTGAAACTTTTTTACAAAAATTATTATCTTTAGCCATATAAATTAAAGATATACGTATTATATAAAGACATTTTTGTATACAATTTTGTGCATGCCAAGTTTTTAGAACATTATAAATTTATTACTACAGGATGATGAATCATTATAATTATTTTTATTAGTTTTTGGCGTAAAAAGTAGTAATGATATTAATTTGCATTTATCAAAATTTGTTAAAGTTATGACATGGTTATTTCTTATAGATAACATTGAATATAATTATATTTACTACGGCATTATAGAAATAAATTAAGAGGAGACATGCATATGGAAAATCATAGCAGTAGTACCGTTGCTTTTGTTAAAAATCAGCGTGCTTCATTAATCAGTGCCATTTTTTTAATGGCGACATCGGCAATTGGTCCAGGATTTATTACTCAAACCGCTACGTTTACCGTTAAGCTTGGTACTGCCTTTGGCTTTGGTATTTTAGCATCTATTATTATCGATTTTGTTGTTCAGCAAAATATTTGGCGAGTGGTTGCGTTAACCAAAATGAACTCGTCAGACATTGCCAATGCCACAATTCCATTTAGTGGTTATGTGCTAGCGGTACTAATTATATTTGGTGGGTTAGTGTTTAATATTGGTAATATTGCCGGCGCAGGATTAGGTTTAAATGCACTTGTTGGGCTTGATCCTAAATGGGGCGGAGCAATTAGTGCACTTTTAGCGGTTTATATCTTTTCGTCGCGTAAAGCCAGCAATTTTATTGATCGTTTAATGATAGGTTTTGGTTTGTTAATGATTGTTTTAACGTTATTTGTGGTATTTGCATCGCACCCTCCAGTTGGTGAAGCATTAAAAGAAACCGTGTTTCCGAGTGATATCAATTTTGCTTCAATCACAACTATTGTTGGTGGAACCGTTGGGGGATATATTTCTTATGCTGGCGCTCACCGTTTACTTGATAAAGGTATGGTTGGTGTAGAGCATATTGATTATGTTTCAGGCGCGGCCACAAAAGGAATTGTCGTTGTTGGTTTAATGCGTTACATTTTATTTTTAGCGATTTTAGGGGTCGTGGCAAGTGGTGTGACAATTGATATTTCAAGTTATGCAGCCAATCCCGCATCGCAAGCCTTTCAGGCTGCCTTGGGCGAGCTTGGATTACGCCTTTTTGGTTTAATTTTATGGGCGGCAGCCATAACTAGTGTTATTGGGGCCGCTTATACTTCAATGACATTTATTACACCTTTTAAACGAACAATTACAGATAGACAACGCCAATTTGCCACCATTATCTTTATTGCTGTTTCGCTTGTGATCTATTTAGCTATGGGAACAGCACCTGTATCATTACTTGTTTTTGCCGGTGGTTTTAATGGTTTAGTGTTACCGCTTGGTTTGACTATTTTTGTGTATATTGGTTGGCGACGAGCTGATCTTATGTCTGGATATCATTATCCAAGATGGTTGTTATTTTCAGGTGTGATAGTGTGCGCAATGACTTGGTATATGGGCATAATGTCGGTTGCGACTATTTTTAACGATTTAAAATAGAGGACAATATGACAATCACCAAATGTATTGATTTAAACAGTGACCTTGGCGAAAGCTTTGGTCAATGGCAAATGGGTAATGACGAGGCAATGCTAAAAGTTGTTAGCAGTGCCAATGTCGCTTGTGGATTTCATGCCGGTTCGCCAGCCGGTATTTTAAAAACATTGAAAGCGGCCAAAGCCAATAATGTTGAAGTGGGTGCTCATGTCGGTTATCCTGATTTAGTCGGTTTTGGTCGTCGCAATATGGATATAGCAACTGATGAGTTAACCGCTGATGTGATTTATCAAATTGGTGCACTTAAAGGATTAGCCACATCAATCGGCACCAAAATAAGTTATGTTAAACCACATGGCGCATTATATAACACTATTGCACACGATAAACGTCAAGCAATGGCGGTGATTGATGCGCTTTGTGCGGTTGATTCGACGCTGATTTTGGTTGCTCTTGCTGGTTCAAGATTGATTCACTGGGCTAAAGAAAGTGGCTTAAGCGTAGTTGCCGAAGCGTTTGCTGATAGAGCGTATCATGCTGATGGTACATTAGTTTCGCGTAAAGAAGCAGGTGCTGTATTGCACGATCCTGATTTAGTAGCCGATCGTATGTTGCAATTGGTTAATGATGGTGGCGTGATGTCTATTGAAGGGCAATTTGTGCGTATTGAGTCAGGATCAATTTGTGTCCATGGCGATAGCACTGGCGCTTTAGCGATGGCACAAAAAGTGCGACAAAAACTACAACAAAATGGCATTAATATTGCCTCGTTTGCTAAAAGTAACAATAAATAAATTAGTTAATATTTTGAAAAATTAATCAAATTAATAAAAAAATAAAAGTATGATTAGACAACACTTTACCAAGTGGGCTATAAACTTGGCCTTTAATATGACCAAACAATATAAAATATGTATTGTTAGTGATTGGATGTTGATCATATTTCGAGGTACTTAATGCGATTTTTACCCGTTAATATCGATGCGTTTATCGTAGAATTAAACAGCCTTGAGCAAACTATGGCACTTACTGATGTGCTTCAAGGTGTTATTGCTGATTGGCATATCAATGAAATAATCCCAGCAGCACGAACCTTATTAATCCGTTATAACCCCATTGTAACCAGTGCTAATATACTTGCTAAGCAGATTGCTCAATTAGATATTTCGGCAACTGTTATACAATCTGGCGAATTGGTAACAATACCTGTTCGCTATAATGGTGAAGATTTAGCTCAAGTGGCAGACTATCTTGGTATAACGGTTGCCGAAGTCATTGCAAGGCACACTGATAACGAGTATCAAGTGGCTTTTTGTGGCTTTGCTCCTGGATTTGCTTATATGGTATCTAAAACGGCTCAGCTTAATGTACCGCGTCGCAAGTCGCCTCGAGTTCGTATTCCGGCAGGATCGGTTGCTTTGGCAGGAGAATTTAGTAGTGTATACCCACAAGCAAGTCCTGGTGGTTGGCAACTAATTGGTATTACTGACACCGCAGTTTGGGACATCTATCGTGATAAGCCAGCGCTGTTCAAACCGGGTACTCGGGTTCATTTTATTGATGTAAGTCAATCGAAAACAACTTATCATTTACCTGCTCATTTATCAGCTGCTAAAAAACAAGAAGACCTTGTTGAGCAACAAGATATAACAGTATTAACGACAGGATTGCAAACATTGTTTCAAGACAATGGTCGAATTGGGCAGGCGGCGTTAGGTATTTCTGAATCGGGAGCGATGGATAAAAGCGCATTACACAGCGCTAACCGAGTGTTAGGTAATTCAATTAATGAACCAGCGTTAGAAATTACTCAAGGCGGTTTTAGTGCACAAATAAACCGCCCCATGTTAGTTGCAGTAACAGGAGCTGTATGCGATATCACCATCACCACCTCACAAGGTGAAACCTATACTTCGCCCATGTATCGGCCAATTCAATTAGAAGTAGGTGATATTATCCGTTTAGGTAATGTAAAATGTGGCGTTCGTAGTTATTTAGCGGTGCGTGGTGGTTTTCAAGTATCGCCAATTTTAACCAGTTGTGCGTTTGATACCCTTGCACAAGTAGGTCCATTGCCACTAAAAGCAGGGCAAACATTGGCAATAAAGCAAACAAATGCGTTAAAACCAATTCCATTAACTGAAACCCCTGCTATCAATTACCCAACTAGTGAGGATGTGGTTGTTTTAGATATTGTGCTTGGGCCGCGTACTGATTGGTTTACTCAGCAAGCAATAGAGCTTCTTACTTCACAGCTATGGCAAGTAACGCCAGCTTCTAATCGTATTGGATTACGCTTATCTGGTGAACAACCATTAAGTCGTGAAAAACACCAAGAATTACAGAGTGAAGGAACTTGTATCGGCGCAATCCAAATTCCTGCTAATGGGCAGCCAGTACTATTTTTGAATGATCACCCTTTAACGGGTGGTTATCCTGTTATTGGTGCAGTATGTAATTATCATTTAGATTTGGCAGGTCAAATACCAGTTAATGCCAAAATAAAATTTAATCCGATAGGGATATTTAAAGAATTTGAAGGGAGTGATGTTGATCATGTCTGAAAATAATCAAACAATAATGCATAAAGTATTAATTGCTAACCGTGGCGAAATTGCCGTACGCATTGTGCGTGCTTGTCGTGATATGGGATTTTTATCTGTTGCGATTTATGCTGATGCCGATATTAACGCACTTCATGTACAAATGGCCGACGAAGCTTATGGACTAGCAGGCAATATGCCAAGCGAAACGTATTTAGATATTGATAAAATTATCGCTATAGCTAAAAAATCAGGAGCAACGATGGTGCACCCTGGTTATGGTTTTTTATCTGAACGTGTTGAATTTGCAAAAGCGGTGCAAGATGCTGGGTTAATTTGGGTTGGACCCAATCCCGAAACGATTGAAATATTAGGTGACAAAGTCAAAGCAAGGCAACTTGCATTGCAAGTGGGTGCGCCATTGGTTGTGGGAACAAAAGAACCTGCTAAAAACGCTAAAGAAGCAGTCGAATTTGCCCATGCCCATGGTTTACCTATTGCTATAAAAGCCGCATTTGGTGGTGGTGGTCGAGGTTTAAAAGTTGCTTGGCAAATAGATGAAGTAGAAGAGCTTTACCATTCTGCCGTGCGTGAAGCAACTGCCGCTTTTGGGCGTGGAGAGTGCTTTTTAGAACAGTTTTTACATAATCCTAGACATGTCGAAGCACAAGTTATTGCCGACAAATTAGGTCATATTGTTGTGGTCGGTACACGTGACTGTTCATTACAACGACGTAATCAAAAATTAATTGAAGAATCTCCTGCACCTTTTATAACTGAGCAATTAGAACAGCAAATTATTCAATCTTCGATTGATATTTGCGCTAAAGCAAACTATGTAGGCGTAGGGACAGTTGAGTTTTTACTCAGCCAAGATGGCAAATTATCATTTTTAGAAGTCAACACACGATTACAAGTAGAACATCCTGTAACAGAAGAAACAACAGGCATTGATCTTGTTGTTGAACAACTGCGTATCGCTCAAGGTTTGCCATTAAGCATTGATGAAACACCAAAACCTAAAGCTCATGCAATCGAATTTCGTATCAATGCCGAAGACGCAGCTAATGGTTTTTTACCTGTAGCTGGTACTATTACACGCTTTGATGTACCATTAGGAGCAGGTGTTCGCGTGGACAGTGGCGTAACGGTGGGATCAACAATTCCTGCCACGTTTGATTCACTGATGGCAAAATTGATTGTAGTTGGTCATAATCGACAACAAGCTATTGCTAGAGCTCGCCGTGCATTAGCAGAATTTACAATTGAAGGGGTTGCTAGTGTGTTGCCATTTGATCGTGCGGTTATTGAACATTCTGATTTTTGTGATGATTTTAAATTGCATACACGTTGGATTGAAACCGAATTAAATGCCACAATCACACCTGCAAAAAGGCAAATTCCTGCCAAAGAAGAAGCATTAATAAAAACCGTTATCGAAATTGACGGCAAACGCTGTAAACTGGGCTTACCAGCAAACCTATTTGCTAGATTTGCTATGCAAACCGAAGCAAACGTTATCTCATCGACTTCAACTTCTGCTAATGACGTACTATCCGATTCGCTTGTACCATCGCCTGTATCTGGTAACCTTTTTAAATGGTTAATTGATAATAACCAAAATGTAAACGAAGGTGATGCCATTGGTATTATGGAAGCCATGAAAATGGAAGTACAAATTATTGCACACCGAAGTGGCACAGTAACCAAAACAGTCCAAGAGGGCGATTATGTTAATGCAGGTGATGTCGTTGCTGAAATTAACTAGCACCTGATTAGCTTCAATTAATCCCAATTTGGGCACTTCTACAGCCTAATGGTTAAGCTTTAATAACTAGTATTATATTAAAATAATAATACTAGTTTTTTGTTTATGTTTAGCCATTTTTTGATAGTAAATGACTAAATGATGCTTAAGTCAAGACAGTTTTTAATGAATAATAAAACTTAGTAATTACTTGAAGTAATATATAAAAAAAGATTATTATCATGATTTTTTATATAAATTTATTATTCAAATATGTTAAGGTTTTAGAATTATCTTTAATAAATAGGAAAGTAGAATGGCACACTCATCTCATCCTCTGGTCCGTTTTTATTTTAAAGTTGGGTTAGTATTACAGATTTTATTAGGTTTAATATTTGGCGCTATACTTGCTGATGTATCTAAAAATACAGCACTAAATATGTCATTATTAGGCGATCTCTTTATTAACGCCCTAAAATCAGTTGCCCCTCTTCTTGTGCTTATTTTAGTAATTTCTTCAATATCAAATCACCAACACGGTAAACAAGCGAATATGAGATCGTTAATTACTCTTTATCTTGTTGGTATGATGTTAGCTGCATTATTAGCCACCGTTGCCAGTTTTTTATTCCCATCGCAAATTTCATTTGGTGACACACTAAATAACCTTGAGCTTTCTCCGCCTAATGGTATTACCGAGGTGTTAAAAACGTTACTAGGCAAAATGATCGACAATCCAATTAATGCGCTGATGAATGCAAATTATATTGGCCTTATTGTGTGGGGAGTTGGTATTGGCTTGGCATTAAGACATAGCAGTCAAACCACTAAAACGATGATGAATGATTTGTCTTATGCTATTTCGTTTATTGTCAGAATTATTATCCGATTTGCGCCTTTAGGCGTCTTTGGGCTTGTTGCTTCAACATTAGCCGAAACAGGTTTTGATGAGATCGAAAAATATGCGCATTTATTAATTGTATTAGTTTCTTGCATGGTGATTGTTGCATTGGTTATCAACCCATTACTCGCTTATCTAGTTATGCGAAAAAACCCATATCCACTCGTATTTACCGCTTTAAAAGAAAGCGCGATCCCTGCTTTTTTTACACGTAGCTCAGCTGCCAATATTCCTGTCAATATGGAAATCTGTAAAAAATATAATATGGATGAAGATACCTATACCGTTGCAGTGCCACTCGGTGCGGCAATTAATATGTCGGGTGCAGCTGTTACCATTACGGTGTTAACACTAGCAACAGTGAACTCAATGCCAGTTAGTGCCGGTATACATGTTGATATCTATTCTGCGGTATTACTTTGTATTGTAACTTCAGTGTGTGCTTGTGGTGCATCGGGCATTGCTGGGGGATCGTTACTGCTTATTCCAGTTGCTTGCAGTATGTTTGGTATACCGAATGAAATCTCGGCTAAAGTAATTGGAATTGGTATTGCCATTGGTGTAATTCAAGATTCGGTTGAAACTGCATTAAATTCATCAAGTGATGTTGTATTTATTGGTGCGGTTTCATCAGCAGCGCAGAAAAAGCAAAATAATACGACTAAAATTAAGTATTCAAACCTATCTAATTGGTAACTCTCATTTATAACTGAGTATGGTAATTTGTTATTATCAGCTCAGTTTTTATTTATTCCTCACAACCAAACATATCACATTGCTTTTTCTCGAATGGCTCTTTATTATTAAAAAACATCTAATATTTAAGTTGTTTCTTATATTATTTAGATGTTCCGATACTATATGTGATGAGGAGACACTATGCCATTTAATGCCATTGTTTTATCGAAAGAAGAAAAAACGGGGTTTTCATGCTCCTTAAAGAGTATTAGTAAACAGCAGTTATTAGCGCAAGAAGGTGATACCTTAATCCAAGTAACCTATTCAAGTATTAACTATAAAGATGCGCTAGCTTTAACCAACAAAGGCCCTGTAGTTAGGCAATGGCCAATGGTACCAGGTATTGATGGTGTTGGTATTGTGCTAGAGTGTCGCAGTGGTCGTTATCAAAAAGGCGATATAGTTATATTAAATGGATGGGGTTGTGGCGAAACGCATTGGGGGTGTTTGGCACAATATGCCTATTTTCAATCGGATTGGCTGATTCCACTACCTAACAATCTAACGCCTTATCAAGCCATGGTCATTGGCACAGCAGGTTATACAGCTGCGTTATGTGTTGAGCGAATTATCGATTTTGGAATAAAACCACACCATGGTATGGTGCTTGTGACAGGGGCAAGTGGGGGAGTTGGCTCAATTGCCGTTGCATTACTTACTAAACTTGGTTATCAAGTCACAGCATCGACCAGTAAAATCGATGAAGCACATTATCTACAAAAACTCGGTGCAGTTAATGTTATCGATAGTCAAATTTTAAAAGAAGCAGGTAAACCCTTACAAAAAGAACAGTGGTCAGCGGTTGTTGATGCGGTTGGTTCGCACACTTTAGCCAATGCTTGTGCTCAAACTCAATATGGCGGTATTGTCGCTTGTTGTGGGCTTACTCAAGGAATGAGTTTACCTGCAACGGTTGCACCATTTATTTTACGTGGCGTAACTTTGGCTGGCGTGGATAGTGTCATGGCAAGCTATGATAAACGTGTAACAGCATGGAGTTTATTAGCGCAGCATCTGGATGAAGATATCTTATCTTATATCGGCAGAATAATCACATTAAACGAGTGTGTTGAAGTGGCAAATAAAATGATCGCAGGAAAAATAAAAGGGCGCTTTGTTGTTGATGTAAACAAATGAATCTAGGTATTGCTAAACAGTGGTATCTTGATAATTACTGTTAATCAACCACGAAACGGTATAGACTCCTGAATATTTTTTACAAAAATTTAGCTTGCTATCTTAATTTATCTTCAATCGAGCTTTTTTTAACACACTATAAATGGTTGGATGACTGAGCATAAATATTTAGCTAATTAATAACGGTGATTTTTTATGATATAGACGCCATATCGCTTATCTGGGATACGGCGTTAGATATATGCATTACTGTCATTGCTGAAATTACTATCAACAATGTGAGGTATTCCGACTCGTTAGATCACATCAGCAAGTTCTTAAATGAAATTAGCGCTTGTATTATTTTATAAATGGGAATAAATTCGTTGGAGTGCTATTTTTACCATTACCATTTTAAATTTTCAGTCATCTAAGATTAATTTATGAGGGAATGTGATATGCCATATAAAACTCGTGAAGATTTACCCGATTCAGTACGCCATGTTTTGCCTGAACACGCACAAGATATTTTTAAAGAAGCATTCAATAGCGCGATTAAGGAATATCAAGATCCGCATAAGCGGCGTGATAATAGTGATCCCGAAACGATTGCTTTTAAAGTGGCTTGGGCAGCAGTCGAAAAGGTTTACCACAAGGGGGAAGATGGTAAATGGCAACGTAAATAATCATTAGGCATCCCAGTTAAATAATAATTTGATAGAAATAATTTATATTATCCTAATTTTTTACTAATCATTACTTTTATGAGAATAAAATAAGTTAGGATTAGATTATTTCTATCACAAGTAAAAACGGATTTATTATATTGGTTTTCTTTTTTATCCTAGTTATAAATAAACGCTGTTTATTTTTCTCTGACTTACTTTAAACCTATTAACGAAGTAAAACGTAATTAACAGCAATATATTAGTTATCTGGAAAGCTATTACGAGCTGGGACATTTTATAGCATCAGGTCGAAAAGTTCCACGCATAGGCGGAATGATTGTTTGCTAAGTAGAAAGCAAGAAACAGCAATTTTAATCATAAAGGAAGATTCATTTTATATTCATCACATTACTCAATACCATATTATCGAATTTGTGCCTTCGAAATAGGCTGATGAGTTTGACGAATTTATTTAAGATTTTGCTTTAACTATTTAAAATTTAAAATTATTTTTTTATCTTTATCGTATGCCGATAAATTTCTAAATATCAAAAAAAGTAACTCATCTTACTAATATTAATTTATAACTTTCCTCCAAAATATACTTTTATTTTTCCTGATCAATACGGAAAAAGTTGGTTAGTAATTCTATTTTTTTCCTTTTATACTAAATTTGAATTATCAATAAACACAGGTACTTGATTATGAAAAATAAAGGTTTACCAAAAGATTTTTTGTGGGGAGGTGCTGTTGCTGCTCATCAATTAGAAGGTGCTTGGCAAGTTGGTGGAAAAGGAATAAGTGTCGCTGATGTGATGACTGTTGGTTCACCAAAAAGTTACCGTAAAATTACTGAAGGTGTTATTGACGGTGAATATTACCCAAATCACGACGCTATTGATTTTTATCATCACTATAAAGATGACATTAAACTCTTTGCCGAAATGGGTTTTAAATGTTTTCGTACTTCTATTGCTTGGACTCGTATCTTTCCAAAAGGTGATGAACTTGCGCCAAATGAAGAAGGGTTAAAATTTTATGATGATCTTTTTGATGAATGCTTAAAATACAATATTGAGCCGGTTGTTACCCTTTCCCACTTTGAATTGCCTTATTATCTTGTTACTGAATATGGTGGCTTTCGCAATCGTAAATTAATTGACTTTTTTGTTCGCTTTGCAGAAGTTTGCTTTGACCGTTATAAAAATAAAGTCAAATATTGGATGACTTTCAACGAAATCAATAATCAAGCTAACTTTAATGAAGATTTTGCACCGTTTACTAACTCAGGTATTTTCTATAAACAAAGCGACGATCGCGAGCAGATTATGTATCAAGCTGCACATTATGAATTAGTTGCTAGTGCTAAAGCGGTACAAATTGGCCATGCTATTAACCCTGATTTTGAAATAGGCTGTATGTTGGCGATGATCCCTATTTACCCAGAGACTTGTAAACCAGGTGATATTCTAATGGCACAAAAGGCGATGGAACGTAAATATTTTTTTGGTGATGTTCATGTCCATGGTCAGTATCCAAACCATATTAAAAATTATTGGCAACGTAAAGATTTTAAACTTGATATCACCAATCAAGATCTTGAGATCTTGAAAAATGGAACAGTTGATTACATTGGCTTTAGCTATTACATGTCTAATGCAATTAGGAAAAAAGAAGATAATGAAAGCTATGAATATAACGAAAAAACCGATCTGATCGGCAATCAATATGTTAAAAAATCAGACTGGGGTTGGCAAATCGATCCTGAGGGACTTCGTTATACACTTAATTGGTTAACTGATATGTATCGTTTACCGCTTTTCATAGTTGAAAATGGTTTTGGCGCCTACGATAAGCTCGAAGCTGATGGTAGCGTGCACGATTCTTACCGTATTGATTACTTGCGTGAACATATTAAACAAATGAAGCTAGCTGTTGAAGAAGATGGTGTTGATTTGATGGGATACACTCCTTGGGGATGTATTGATCTTGTTTCAGCAGGGACTGGCGAAATGGAAAAACGTTATGGATTTATCTATGTTGATAAAGACAACAAAGGTAACGGTTCACTAAAACGTAGCCGCAAAGCCTCATTTGCATGGTTTAAAAAAGTCATTGAGTCTAATGGTGAAGTTTTATAAAGCATATAACTATTTTTTAGGAGAATTTATGAAAAAAGCATTAATTATTTGTGCCGCAGGGATGTCATCATCATTAATGGCAAAAAAAGTGACAGAATATTTTGCTAGCAAAGATAAAGCGGTTTCGGTTGATGCGGTATCAGCAACTGAAGGGGCGAATATGATTAAAAATAGTGATTTTTCACTTTTTTTAATTAGTCCGCAAACAATGATGATGCTTGATAAATTTAAAAAATTGGGGGAAGAAGTCGGTAAGCCTGTTGTCAGTATTCCTTTTCAGGCTTATATACCCATTCAATCAGGCATTGAACAATTGGCTAAGTTAGTAGAGGAGAATATAAACTAATTTAAATCAATATATATCGGCTTTAGCGATATGATTTGGCGTTGTGAATAGATTATTAAAATAGCAGCGCCTTACTATCTTACTTTATTGTGCTTATGTAATAGTTACAAGTATTCACTATATTATTAATAATATGGTTTTAGTTGATGACACAGGTATGGATGATAGTGATTAAAAATAAACAGCGTGACCTTATTAGTTTATTGGTTCGTTCTAAAGATCTATTTAAAAGCAGTGCATTACTAGCGACTGAGTTAGCATTATCAGATCGTACTGTTCGCACTTATCTTAATGATTTGAAATCGTTAATTGAAAGTCACGGTGGATCTATTATTAGTAAACAAGGTTATGGTTACAAATTACAAATTAAAGACAGAACAGCTTTCAACTTATTTTTAATTGAGCATCATTTATTAGATCGCAATGTAGAGCAAGCAAATTGTCGAGAAGCATGTCAAAGAAAACACCATATTCTTAATCTGTTATTATTAGAAAGCCAAAAAATCGATATAGAAGCATTAGCTGAACAATTATTTATTAGTTCTTCCCAACTCAATAAAGATATTTTAGAAATTAAGCATCAACTTAAACCGTATGGTCTGACAGTCAAAAAAAGCCAATCCCTGTTTTATGTTGAAGGCGAGGAAAAAGCAAAACGACATTTCATTTTGAGTTATTTTTTCCATGATGGATCAATTAATCTTTTGCAGCATATAACGTATTTAAATAACTTTAGTGATGTCATTAGTTTTGATTCGTTAACCATCATTATTTTAGATGAATGCCGTGAGGCAAAAATAAAATTATCTGATGTAATGATACAAAATATCGTGTTACATCTGTCATTAAGCATTAAACGCTTACAGTCAGGGCTTTCTATTCAAAATCTTGATATGTCACAATCGACAAAAAATACCTTGGAATATCAAGTCGCTAAAAAGATTATCAATAGAATTGAAAAGGTAACAGGTTTTTGTTTTCCAAAAGAAGAACAAATGTATTTAACTTTACATTTAATGAGTAAATCAAATTTTTGCCAAAATGATTTTGATGCTGAGTTGTATTCGTCTTTGACTAATTTACTCATCAAGATAGAACAAGAGACGGGATATTTATTTTTAAATGATGAGCAATTGAAAAACGGCATTATCCAACACTTAAAACCAATGATTGTTCGTTTAAAGCAACATATTAAACTGAAAAATCCATTGCTTAATGAAATTAAAGCCAATTCTCCAGAATTGTTTGAGTTAGTTAAAAATTACCTTAGCCAGCTTCCTGAGCTTAAAAAATTTACTATTCATGATGATGAATGGGGCTATTTGACTTTGCACTTTTTAGCTTCGATTCAAAAACTGAAAAATGAACAAAAAGCCAAAGTATTAATTATTTGTGCAACAGGTCTTGGTAGTGCTCAACTACTAAAAAATCGCGTTGAATGTGAATTTAATGAAAGAATCAAAATTGTTGCCACGCAAGGCTATTATGAAATTGAGCCGAAGATCTTAGACAAGATTGATTTTATTATCTCGTCGGTGGATCTCTCATCAAAAGTATTTAAAGTCCCAGTTTTTCATGTTTCAGTATTTTTTACCGAAGATGATGTACAAAAAATTCGCCGTCATCTTTCGTCACCTAATATGCTTATTTCAACACATAAAGAACCAATATCAAAGTCAAGATCTTTAGATCATGTTATTGATGCTTTGCAAATAGTAGATGATTTATCCGCTGGTTATTTTTACCGATGTGAACAGCCGCAAAATAAAGAACAAGTTTTAAATTGTTTACTTGATCTTTTAGCGCTAAATGAAACTAGTGATTATAAACAACTGATGATAAAGCAAATGGAAAATCGTATGCTATTAGGTGATATTTTCTTTAGCCCAACTATCGTAGTGCCACATCCAGCAATGCCAGTGGGAAAATTGCCTAAAATTGGCATTGCAATTATTCCTGATGGATTATTTTGGGATCACAATTATCCAAAAATTCACTTTATCTTTATGATTTCACCCTCGATTTATCAAAATCCGACTCTTGCGATGATGACAAAAGCGATTGTTAACTTGATTGATGATTTAGAAATGCAATCAAAACTATTGAAATCACAAAACTTTGATCAATTTAAACGACTTTTTATCCAACTTATTGAAAAAGAGGTATAGCAATGAATAAAGAAATGAGCTCAGAGGATATTCAACTTATCGCTTTTAATATTATTTTATATAGTGGTAATGCTAAAACCAAAATCCACGAGGCTTTTAAAGCAATGAGGCAAGCTGATTTTATTGCCGCAAATCAGCTTCTTGATGAAGCAAATAAAGAGATCTTGCAAGCACATCATTCACAAACAGAACTACTGCAAAATTATGCAAATGGTACCAAAATCACGATGGAAATTATTATGGTACATGCACAAGATCACTTAATGACAACTATGAGTTTTCGAGAAATGGCGATTGAAATGTTACATTTATATGAAAAACATCATGAACTAGAAACAACATTAAAGGGCTAAATAAGGAGTAGCATGATGACAGAAAAGCTAACCATGCATAAAAAAATCAGCCTAACTAATCTCTATTTTAATCGATTTTTAGTGATTCGCTATACCACCGCATTTTTTTTATTTTTGAATCTTTATTGGGCAACCTTTCTAATAGGTTCATTGTCAATAGTCGCTATTTTACCGCTTGCTCTTTTTGTTTTGGGCATACTTACCACATGGGAACAAATTAAACTTTATCGTAATCATTGCAATAAATTGCCTTATGCTCGGTTATTTTATTGTGCCTTAATGATAGTTTTTATAGCACTAATGATTACGCTCTATACCCCTTTGTATCAATTTTTCTTTCCATTTTTAAAACAGACACCAGATGCTTTACATGTATTAATGGTATTACTGACGGTGAGTTTAATTATTACGTTTTTAATGCTTAGAAAGTTAAATAATATTCAACATAATCGGGATCAGCATTTTAAAAGAATCCAAGCTTACGAAGAATTTATTAATTAGATGAGGAAAACAAAATGAATACGGGATTTGTTATTTTGCAGAAATATCTGATGACGCCGATGGCGAAAATATCACAATTTAAAATTGTTCGAGCTGTAATGGCGGCGGGAATGGCGTCAGTACCTTTTTCTATTGTTGGCTCTATGTTTTTAGTATTCAACACGTTGCCAGTGACATTTACTGGATTAGAAGGTTTTTTTCAGAATACTTTTTTTAGAGTGAGTGATCTTTATATGATTGCTAATACCGCGACAATCGGTATTTTGGCCCTTTATTTTAACTTTGTTGTTGGTTATGAACTAACTAAAATCGAAGCAGAAGAAACTGGTCTTAAAGTTAATGCACTTAATGGTGCAATGTTATCAGTATTTGCTTTTTTCATGACTTTGCCTGAATTGGTCATGCAAAATGGTGCGATTACCTTACTTAATGATAAAAATAATTTAGTCTTTAATGGGCTACGCTTAAAACCCTTTGTCTTTCGGTTGGGGACATCGGGGATATTTATTGCCATCGTTATGGCTATTGTGGCGACTCATCTCTATTTTTTATGCGTCAGACGCAACTGGGTTGTAAAAATGCCTGAAACAGTGCCATTAGGTGTTTCGCGATCCTTTACCGCACTGATCCCAACTTTTGTGATTGCTTTTTTTGTGATCATCCTTAATGGTATTTTGATCTATTTTGGTACTGATATTTTCAATATTATTGCCGTGCCATTTGCCTTTGTAACCAATCTCACTAAAAGTTGGTTGGGTATTATGGTTATCCTATTTTTAATTCATGCATTATGGGTGGTTGGGATTCATGGTGCGAGTATTATTGGGGCATTTATTACCCCGATTATGTTAACTAATATGACTGAAAATGCGGCAGGCGCTCATATTCCTTTTGCGGGTGAATTTAATAATTCACTTGTGATTTTAGGGGGATCAGGTTCTACCTTATTAATGACATTTTTTATTGCGTTTTTTGCGAAGTCTAGCCAACTAAAAATCTTAGGACGAGCGTCTGCAGTACCTGCAATATTCAATATTAACGAACCAGTTATTTTTGGAATGCCGATTGTATATAATCCTTATTTAGCGCTTCCTTTCTTTTTAGCCCCCATGGTATGTGGCACATTAGGTTATTTTGCGATTAATACAGGTTTTATCCATCCAATCATTGCATTAATTCCATGGCCATCACCAATGGGATTAGGCGCATTTATTGGTACTGGTGGAGACTACAAGGCCGCTATTGTTGCGATACTTTCAGCTGTTGTCGCTTTACTAATTTATATGCCTTTTGTCAAATTATATGACAATAAATTGTATAAAGAGGAACAAGGTAAGTCAGAAAGTCAAATTCAAACAGCTTAGTTTTTTATGTTTTAGATAAGAGCGTATATACTTTAATTAAATGAATTACGCTCTTTTTTATTGATAATCATAAAAATCAATTGCGCCTATTTTCTATGAGGATCAAGAAATCATTTTGACTAAATTCACTACTTTTTTATACTTAAACGTAGTGTTTCCTGAAACTTTTTTACAAAAATCCGCTTTATTTAAGCGGATTATGTTTTTATCGCTAACTTTATTAAGAAAATACATCATATTTGACACTTCTTAATAACATTTTCACCAAAGTTTAACTATTTCCTACTTATGTTCATCAAATAAGATAGATAGGCATCTCTATATAGATGAGTTTTATTATCATCGATTGCATTAAATTATCAGCCTTTATTGAGTAAAACTAACTGATCATCTTATTTCAGGTATTAGCAATTATTGGTGCTCTATGTAAATGACAAGTAAGGATAAAGCATTGCATTGTGGCTGGCTGATCAATATTTACTCAATATTTTTATTTTCTATGTTATATTGATGATTCCCCTTAACTGATTATTGCAGGATTTATTAATGTGATTCATGTATTTTGCTGTTAAGTGGGTACGATAAATAATACTTTAATTAGGAGGTGCAAAATGTTTTATCTTAAACGTAAGTTGATAAAGTATTGCTACTTTATTGTATTTTTACTGATAAGCCAACAAGTACTTGCTGTCGAAAACATAAAACAAAAATTAGAAGCTGGTGCAGTTGCTTCGCCCGATTATTATGGTGCCATTGCTGCACAAGAAATATTAAAAAAAGGAGGCAATGCTGCCGATGCTGCGGTGGCTACCGCCTTTGCGCTTGCTGTAACTTATCCTGAAGCGGGTAACATTGGAGGGGGTGGTTTTATGACCCTTTGGATGGACGGTAAGCCTTATTTTATTGATTATCGAGAAGTTGCACCAAGCAAAGCTGATAAAGATATGTATCTTGATGAACATAAAAATGTGATCCCTAATTTAAGTTTATATTCTCACAAAGCATCGGGCGTTCCTGGGACCGTTGCAGGTATGTGGGCTGTGCATCAACGTTTTGGTAAATTACCGTGGAAAGAGGTTATAGCACCAGCTATTCGATTTGCCAATGAAGGATTTGTTGTAGACAAACAACTAGTTAAACGTTATCAAGAAGCACAAGAACTTGCACCTGCTAATGGCCACTTTAAGCAATACTTTGGTTCAATGCAAGAAGGAAAAATATTTAAACAACCTGAGCTTGGCAAAGTATTAGAGCGTATTGCAAATCAAGGTAGTGACGGTTTTTATAAAAGCGAAACAGCTAAATTAATTGCCCAACAAATGAAAGAAAATGATGGACTAATTAGCGAAAGTGATCTGGCAAATTATCAAGCTAAATGGCGTACTCCTCTAGTTGCTAGTTGGCAAGATATGCAAATTGTTACAGCACCACCACCAAGTTCTGGGGGCGTTGGTTTGATTCAGCTATTATTAATGAAACAAGACCTTGCTAAAGATTTTAAAAATGTAAAAGTAAATTCAGCACAATATATTCACTTATTGGCCGAAATCGAAAAACGTGTTTTTGCTGATCGCGCTGAATATATGGGAGATCCTGATTTTATTACTGTGCCTGTAGAGAAGTTAATTGATCCTAATTATGTTGCAGAAAGAGCGAAGCAAGTTAATCCAAAAGCGATATCTGTTACTGAACAAGTTAAACCCGGTTTAGATAATAATCGTGAAAAATTACAGACAACCCATTTTTCAATTGTCGATAAATGGGGTAATGCGGTATCAAATACTTACACGCTAAATGGTTGGTTTGGATCTGCTGTTGTAATAGAAGGTACTGGTATCATTCTAAATAATGAAATGGATGATTTTAGTAGTAAACCAGGTGTTGCTAATCAATTTGGCGTGGTTGGTAAAGATGCTAATGCGATAGAGCCCAATAAACGCCCGTTATCTTCTATGACGCCGAGTATTTTTATTAAAAATAATGATGTTGCAATGATTATTGGTACACCGGGCGGTTCAAGGATTTTTACATCAATATTCCAAGTTGTTACAAATGTTTTTGATAATCATATGTCATTAAAAGCGGCAATGGATGCTCCGCGTTATCATCATCAACTATTACCAACGAATCTTATCTTTATTGAGCGTTTTCAAAATAAAGTACCAGAGGAGTTAAAAGACAAACTTAAACAGATGGGATATCATTTTGAACAACAAGATTTTAGCGGTGATATTCAAGCCATAAGAATTAACAATAATAAACCCGAAGCCGTATCAGATATTAGAGGTCGAGGTAAATCAATTATTGTGAAATAGATAATAAAAGACCCGCCATAATGACGGGTCTTTTTGTATTTATTGTTGGATGATTATTCAGGAATAATATCAACAATAAGTTTAGCAAATGCTTCGCTGTGTACTTGGAAGAACACTTCATGTTCACCAGTAGTACGCAGTACACCATTTGGTAAGCGAACTTCGCATTTTTATGCTTGGAATTTATGATAAACAAAATGCTCGCCGAGCAAATAAAAGGCGTTTTTTTATTGATGTAAATAGATGAGATAAATCCAGACTAGCATGTATTATAGCTAGTCTGTTTAGATTATTTAACTTAAAGTGAATCTTCTATCTTTTTAATGTCCTCTTGCGTAAAAGTAATGTTTGTCTTTTCACTAGTATCGTTAATTATCTTTTGACTAATTAACTCGGTGATTGGGTAGATAATAGTAAAATGATCGCCACCTTTAATCATATTTGAATAAAAAGGAATATTTTTATCTTTTGCCATAGACGATAGGATATTGAAGTCTGTGTTGTAATATTCTTCACCTTCAAAGTAAAAAGTTGGTGTTTTGATTGATTCAATAAAAAAACCAGGTGATCTAAGTTTAAATTCTTCGGCGCTAGTTGTATCAAAAGGCAAGAATGACATATCAGCGTTACCCCACCATTTTTTGACATCACTTACACCACCCAAAGAAAAGATAGCCCTAAATCCTGTTAAAAGTTCGCTAGCTAATAAAACGCGAGTACCACCAGTGCTATGTCCTGCTAGGTAAATTCTATTAGCATCAACATAAGGTTGGGCTGCTAAAAACTGACGAGCTTTTTCTAAATCATCAATTTCGCCAAAAAACATTTCATCTTGTCCAGGATTTCCGCTTTCCCCCCTAAAGCTTGGTAACATTAAAATTAATCCAGCCTTTCGAAAAGCACTACCGGTTTGATCGTTAGTTTTAGGTGCCGGCGTCCAAAAATCGTCACCACCTTGTCCACCAAATCCGCCACTAATCCAAATCACGGCAGGATGTTTTTTCCCATCTTTAGGATCTGGTGTTAAATACGCTGACATATCACCATCTTTTGCTGGATAATAAACTAATGAAAAAATATCTTTAGGTGGAATAGGTGGTTTTTCATTATAATCCTTTGGATTGACAATTTTAGTGTTAAAGTTAGCTCTTGCTTCTTGTAAACTAACATTGCTTTGAGGTACTGTATTTGATTTTTCAAATGAATTATTAGCGAGTATTGATAATGGAAATAAAGCCATAGCAATCACAGCTGCACGAATAATTATGTGTGTGTTTTCTTTAATCATTTCTTTCATTAACCTTTTAATTTTATTTAAAAATGGTAAATTCCTTATAAAATAAGATAATTTATTTTAAGCATTTTTAGTTCTTTAGCAATAAATAGATATAGGTATTTCAATAAAGTAGTAAAATATTGTTACTTTTACTATTATCATTTTAAATTATCATTTAAATGTTTCACCTTCAAAACTAAATTATGAGGAGGAATATGATATGCCATATAAAAAACGTGAAGATTTACCTGATTCAGTGCGCCATGTTTTACCTGAACATGCGCAGGATATTTTTAAGGAAGCGTTTAATAGTGCGATTAAAGAATATCAAGATCCGCATAAACGGCGTGATGATAGCAATCCCGAGACAATTGCTTTTAAAGTGGCTTGGGCGGCTGTTGAAAAGGTTTACCACAAAGATGAAGAGGGTAAATGGGTGGCTAAATAGGTATTTATTTGATAAATATGATTAACTAAGAATTTATTATACTTTTAATTTTTCATATAGCATGAAAATTTTATATTTTAACAATAAAAAAACCCGTCATTTGAACGGGCTTTTTGTATTTATTGTTGGATGATTATTCAGGAATAATATCAACAATAAGTTTAGCAAATGCTTCGCTGTGTACTTGGAAGAACACTTCATGTTCACCAGTAGTACGCAGTACACCATTTGGTAAGCGAACTTCGCTTTTTGATACTTGAATACCACGAGCTTTAACAGCATCAGCGATATCACGAGTACCGATTGAACCAAATAATTTGCCTTCATCACCGGCTTTAGAAGTAATAGTTACTTTACCAAGTGCATTGATTTGAGCAACACGCTCTTCAGCTGCTTTCAATGTTTCTGCAAGCTTAGCTTCTAATTCAGCACGACGAGCTTCAAAGAATTCGATGTTCTTTTTAGTCGCTGCTACTGCTTTACCTTGTGGAATCAGAAAGTTACGCGCATAACCCGCTTTAACATTAACTTGATCACCTAAGCTGCCTAAATTAGCAACTTTGTCGAGTAAAATAATTTGCATTATATGTTCCCTCTGTTGCTAATTACTGATGGTTGTCAGTGTATGGTAATAATGCCAAGTAACGAGCGCGTTTGATTGCGCGAGCTAATTGACGTTGATATTTTGCGCTAGTACCAGTAATACGGCTTGGTACAATTTTACCACTTTCTGTGATATAGCTTTTTAATAAAGAAACATCTTTATAATCAATTTCTTTAACGCCTTCTGCAGTAAAACGGCAGAATTTGCGACGACGGAAATAACGTGCCATTTGGCTATTCTCCTAATAGTTTAATTTGGTCAGCATGTAAAACAAGTTGACTTGTTTTGTTGCGTTTAGTGTGGGTACTTATAAATCCACTAACTAAAACGTTGCTGCCTTTTTTTATGTAACTTAACTCATGTTGTCCACTAACAATCACAGGCATTACGCACCATGCTTGCCTTGCGAGCTCTGCTTCAATTTGCTCAGAAACATGTTCTAAATAAAACTGGCAGTGTGATATCCCACTTGGACTGATTTTTCGTATCGGTGTTTTGATAACAATACCCGATAACGTTAAACGATTATTCTTCGGAATCATCGTCCATGTTTGTTTCGTTAAACTCTTCATCAGAGCTACGACGCTCATCTTTCGCTTTTAACATTGGTGAAGTTTCAGTTACAGCATGTTTAGTACGCATAATTAAACTGCGAATTACTGCATCATTAAAACGGAAGTTATCTTCAAGTTCGTTAACCGCTTCTTGAGTTGCTTCAACATTCATTAACACATAATGTGCTTTGTGCAGTTTTTCGATAGGATAGGCTAATTGGCGACGACCCCAATCTTCTAAACGATGGATTTTACCACCATCAGTGGTTAACGTACCAGTATAACGTTCAATCATACTTGGCACTTGTTCACTTTGGTCTGGGTGAACCATAAATACTATTTCGTAATGACGCATTATCGCTCCCTACGGATTAATCAGCTTTCTGTCGGGGCAACCGCAACCCATTGAAAGCAAGGAACATGAAAATAAGCGGTTGAAATCGACGGGGCATTATATATCAAGTTATAGTGCTTGACAAATGAATATGCCAAGATTCTTTATAAGACAATGTTACGTTTTGTTGATGGTAAGTATCTGTTTTTATAAAATCGCTGTGTGGAAACTATAAAAAAATTAATAAAATCAATGTTTTTACTGACCGTTTTTTGTGGTTGTAAAAATGCATTGTAAAATGTAACGATTTCTATACATTTTTGTTAGTAAAATATGATATGCTTTCGCGCAATAGAATTGTTATTAGTAGATGTTTGTATAACTATATAGGTAAGATAAGAGGAAAGGTTTGATGGCTCAGGAAACTATTTTTAGCAAAATTATTCGACAAGAAATCCCCGCTGATATTGTTTTTCAGGACGATAAGGTGACAGCATTTCGTGATATTTCTCCTCAAGCGCCGACTCATGTGTTAATTATTCCAAATAAACTAATTCCAACCGTTAATGATATTCAAGAAGAAGATGAAGCCGTTCTTGGGCATATGATGGTGGTTGCGGCTAAAATTGCCAAGCAAGAAGGTATTGATGAAAGCGGTTATCGTTTAATTATGAATTGTAATAAAGATGCAGGACAAGAGGTTTTCCATCTTCATATGCATTTATTAGGCGGTAAAAATTTAGGTCGATTAATAGGTTAATCATGATATGAAACAGATCAAGCGTATATTTGTTGTTAGCTCATTAGCTTTTTTGTTAGCGGGTTGTCATCTTCTTGGGAACTCTCAAAAAACCGAAGTAAAACCGCCTGTTGATGTTAATCAACCTGATGGTACTGGCGTGATTGAAACACCACCGCAAATTGTTAGGCAGACTGATTGGCATTCAATATTGTCACCATTTATCAGTAAATTAGTGAATTTATCCTCTTTAGACTCAGATAATAAGCTGATTTTAATTAGCGATATCCAAAATCGTAGTGGTGATTATCTTGCCAGTAATAAAATTGCTGATGCATTGCATCAATTAATGCACAAACAAAATACGTTCACTGTAGTTGATCAACAAGCGATAAGCCAAGCTAAACAATCACTGGGTATTTCGGCTGATGATAAGCTTGTGTCACGCGGTAAGATGATTGGACTGGCTAAATCGATGAATGCAAATTATGTCCTTTTTACAACAATTTATAAAGTGCCAAGCGAAAGTACTGATACCGATTTAGCAATGGAGTTACTTTCAACGAAAAGTGGCGAAATCTTAACTAGAGTTGCGTCGAAAGATTTTCCAAAACCGTCTGATAGCAATAGTAATGCACAATCAAAACAAATTGGAGATAATCAATAATGGGGCCGTTGTTGATTGATGTTGATGGTTTAACATTAACTCAAGACGATAAAAAGTTGTTACAAAATCCATTGGTGGCAGGGGTGATTTTATTTAGCCGAAATTACCAAGATCCTACGCAACTATACGAATTAATTAAACAAATTAGAGCAGCTAGCTCACAACGTTTGTTAATTTCGGTCGATCATGAGGGCGGGCGAGTTCAGCGATTTAGAGAGGGCTTTACGGCAATTCCCCCTGCGCAATCGTTTGCAGCTCTGAATAACTTAGAGCAAGCAAAGTCCTTGGCTTTTGATGCCGGTTGGGTTCTTGCTATGGAGTTAATTGCGTTTGATATCGATCTAAGCTATGCCCCTGTTTTAGATTTGGGACATGATTGTCTTGCTATCGGTACACGTTCATTTCATCAAGATGTCGATATTGCTTATCAAGTTGCTTCTGCCATGATTGATGGTATGCATGCTGCAGGGATGAAGACAACAGGCAAGCATTTTCCTGGGCATGGGCATGTGATTGCCGATTCGCATAAAGAAACGCCTGTTGATCATCGTGAAAAAGCATTGATTGAGCACGATATGCAGATTTTTGCTAAGCTTATTGCTAATAATAAGCTCGATGCGATTATGCCTGCTCATGTGATTTATCCTGCCTTTAATGATAAACCTGCTAGCGGTTCGCCATATTGGCTTAAAACAGTGCTTCGTGAGCAATTACATTTTGATGGTGTAATCTTTTCTGATGATTTATCAATGGAAGGTGCTTCAGTAATGGGCAATCATGCTGAGCGTGCCCAAGCTGCGTTAGCTGCTGGTTGTGATCTGCTTTTGGCTTGCAATAATCGGCAAGGAACGATGGCTATTTTAGAGCAGTTAATGGCGTTAGATAAGGTTAGTCCGCTAACATCAGATAAAGCAAAATGCTTATTAACCCGGACTAAAATCACTTATGCTGAATTGATAAAAAATCCTAAATGGCAAAATCGCCGAGATAATTTAATCAAACTTAATGAAAAGTGGGCAGATTATGCAAGTAGCCATCATTGAAATTGATCATAACCAACATCTGGTTGCTTATAACGACATAGCTAAGAAGTTGTTGGGAGATAAGGCTTTGGTATTAAAACAACCTTTTGATTATCAATCGATTTTTAGTTTTGATAATACCGTTAATATGGATAAGCAAGATGATACGATTATTGTTTTAAATTCTCAGCACTTTTTATTGCAAAAAGTGATGGAATTATCTAAAACAATATTTATTTTACAACCGATTGATTATCTAAAAAAACGCTTATCAAAAATAACCGTAGTAGCTTGCCATGCTTTTGATATCTTTGCTACCCAAAGCGTGGTTATGCAAAAACTCATTGCACAAGCGAAAGTGTTTTCTATGCAACGTGAACCGTTATTAATATCTGGCGAAACGGGTACCGGTAAGGATTTATTGGCTAAAGCTTGTCATCAATATAGTCCTCGTGGCGATCAGACTTTCTTAGCCTTAAATTGTGCAGCCATGCCTGATGAAGTCGTTGAAAGTGAGTTATACGGTCATGCAGCAGGCGCTTACCCCGGCGCAATTGAGAGCAAAAAAGGCTTTTTTGAACAAGCTAATGGCGGTTCCGTTTTGCTTGATGGTATTGATGAAATGTCGTTTCAAATGCAAACTAAGTTATTGCGTTTTATTAACGATGGCTATTTTCGTCGTGTGGGGGACGATAACGAGGTTTATGTCGATGTTAGAATCATTTGTGCAACGAAAGTTGATTTGGCCGATCTGGTCGAACAAGGAAAATTTAGAAAAGATCTTTATTATAGATTAAATGTGTTGTCACTTAATCTACCTTCTTTACAAGAACGTAAAGAAGATATCGCTCAACTTACGGGTATTTTTGTGAATGAATTTGCCAATAAACAAGGCATCACATCTCCAACAGTTGACGATAATGCTATTGATTATTTGAAGAGTTATTCATGGCCGGGTAATGTAAGGCAACTTAAAAATATTCTTTATTCGGCATTAGCGCAATTGAAAACACCTAAACTAACCGCTAAAGATATCGTATTACCAAGTTCGACGCCATCGCAATTGTCTTGGACTAACAATATTGAAAATAAAACACTAGATCAAATGACTAAACAATTCGAGAAAGAGGTGTTATTAAAACTCTACGACAAATATCCAAGCTCAAGAAAACTCGCCAAAAGATTAGGTGTATCGCATACGGCGATTGCAAATAAGTTGAGAGATTATGGGATAGGGCGGTGATAGGTTTATTTTTATCTATATTGTAGCAAAAATCATAACAAAATTGAAGTATGCATTTATATTGCTCTGTTGAGCTAATCAATATAAATGATATTTAACATATATGCAATATCTTTATTGGCTGTTATACTGACGCAGTCAGTTGTAGTTTGAAAAACTATGTGTGATTTAATTTAGGTAATTTAATGTGAAAACAGATATTATTAATTTATTAAGTTCTACTAGGAATTATTTTTTTCAAAATGCCAAAACATATGACGATACCTATATTGAGAGAGTTTTAAAGGATATTGAATGCTATGAAGTGATTTCATTTGATATTTTTGACACTATTTTGACAAGGTTAGTCGAGTGTCCTATCGATGTTTTTTCAATTGTAGAGAAATGTCTAATCGAAAAAGGTCATTTTTGTGCTAGTTTTGCTGTTGCTAGATTCGAATCGGAAAAAATTGCTAGAGATATTGCCTATCAACAAAATATAGAAGAGGTTACTTTAGACAATATTTATGAACAATTGAAAATAACTTATCCTGAGTATCAAGATGTTATTGAAGAAGCAAAGCAAACGGAAATGATGATCGAAATAAATTATTGTGTCCCATCTTTAGATAATCTATTTTTGATAAATAAAATTTTTGAAAAAAATAAAAAAATTATTTTAGTTTCTGATATGTATTTAGATGAAGAAACAATAAAAAAAATGTTAAGCAAAGTTGGGGTTTCATCTTTTGATAAATTATATTTATCAAGTAATTTATTAAAGACTAAAAATCACGGTACTATTTGGCAAAACGTCCTTGATGATTATGCCAATCAAAAAATCCTACATATTGGTGATAACTATTACTCAGATGTTGAGGTGCCTAAAAGAGACGGTATAGATACTATTTGGTATAATTCTCTCATAACAGAAAGAAGATTAGGTGGGCAATTGTCGACAAATATTATTCCTTTTTCTTTGATAAAAAAAATGATTTTATTAACAGATAAGGTAATATATAAAGATTTCTGGTTTGTTTTCGGGATTTCTTGTGGTTCTTTTTTTATTTATAGTTTTCTTCAATGGTTGAATGATCACGTTAGAAAAAATAAAATTGAACATGTTTACTTTTGCTCTCGTGATGCACAAATTATTTACAATTTATGGAAAGAATTTAATTTTGATAAACTATGTGGTGTAACATCAAGTTATTTATATATATCTAGACTTGTTCTTGGATATAGCCAGTGTTACATCGAATGTCAAAAACATAACAAGCTTTCTGAGGCATCTTTAACTTTTCTTTCTAACCATAATATAGTTGAAGGGCAAACTAATAGAGACGTTCTAACAAGATTAAAAATTAATATATCTGATATTGACGTAAATAATTTTGTTAATAAATTTGGTGATTTGGATAGCAAATTTAAATTTTCACTATTGGATGATTTTAAATTTTATCTTGGTCATGATTTACTTCCTCTACTACTACCTCAATTTGAAGAACAATACAAAAATTCCTATCAATACTATGATCAAGAAGGTATATTTAGCTCTAAAAAAATAGCAATAGTTGATTTGGGATGGTCAGGTACTTTACAGCAAGCTCTAACTTTGTTTAGAGAAAATCATGGTATTAAAGAAAAAATATCTGGGTTTTATTATGGATTACACAATGGTTTGGCTACTGGCCGAATATTTTACAACGGATTAATGGATGCTGCATTTTTTAGTGAATTCAATGATCCTAATAAAATTTTCTTAATGAAAAATAGCATTAATATATTAGAGAATCTTCATGTCGCAGATCATGAATCTGTTATTGGTTTTACTGAATCAATGGGAAAATATATTCCTATTTTCAAAGAAAAAAAAGATAATCTTAAAGAACAAGTAGTGAATTTAAAAAGATTTTATAAGGGATTGCATTCGGTTATATCTAAATGGGTTAAAAATGAAGATGTTTTCGGAATTAATTCTGATTATATTAATGTAAATACGGCAAAAGGAGCTTTAGCTCAAGTCATTTGTTCTCCTACTAGTCTAGAAGTTAAAGAATTGGGAAATATATTACATGCTCCAGGATACGATCATGAGATTTATTTTCCTTTGATTTGGTCAAATGAAGAACCTTGGGATGAGAAAATATATCCTATGATTCACCGAGGAGGTTGGTTATGTGGACAATTACTTTACTGGAAATATAATGGATATTATTCTGACAATGCTCATTTGTATCAAATTGTTAGTAACGAATTATCTAATTACCCGACAATTTTAAAAAATTTTATTTTAGGATAATATATAATGAATATATCAGAACAATTATATCCGTCTTACATTCGAGATTATGAAAATGTTAATTATATAAAACATGACGGATCCGTTGCCGTTATTATGCGAACTAAAGATAGGCCTATTTTATTAGCAAGGGCTTTAAAAAGTGTATTAGAACAAGAGTATCAGAATTGGCATTTGTATTTGATAAACGATGGTGGGGATAAAAAATCAGTAGAAGATCTAGTAAATATATATGCTTCTTCTTTTGATGGTAGATTAACTCTTTTACATAACGAAAAATCATTAGGTATGGAAGCTGCTTCAAATAAAGGATTTGAACTTGCGTCTGAGGAATTCATTGTCGTTCATGATGATGATGATTCATGGACTCCTCAATTTCTACAAAAAACGACTAATTTTTTAAAAGAGAATAAACATGCTGTAGCTGTCATCACAAATTGTGTTGTAATACATGAAGAAATCACAAATAATTATGTTCAAGAAACTGCTAGATATGAATGGGGATATTGGCGTGATGATGTTGATATATCAGTCCTTTTAAAAGGAAATATAACTCCTCCAATTTGTTTGCTCATTAGAATGGATGTTGCTAAATCGATAGGGCCTTTTAACGCTGATTTACCAGTATTAGGTGATTGGGATTATAATTTGAGGCTATTTCGATGTGGCGAAATTTTAACGTTAGATGAAAAACTTGCTTTTTATCACCATAGAGTTAATGCAACATCTATCTATGGAAATTCTGTACATGCTGGTGTTAATAAACATAAACTTTATGCAATCCGTTACAAAAATGCATTGGTTAGAAAATCTTTTCAAGAATCGCAAGGAAATTATGGTTTATTACAAATTCTATTGCTTGAACAGGATAAAAATTTAAATGAGATTAGAGCATTAGCGCATCAATTAGGCAACTCAATTGATCATCTTAATCATCAATTACAGGAAGTAAAAAAAATCTTGAATGAAAGAGTGACGATCTATAATAGGATCAGATTATTAATTAGAAAAATTCGACGTTGGAAAAAACAAAAAAGTTGAATAATATAAGTGGTGATAGTGTGATGAAAATTGATATGAGAGATTTTTTATCAAATTATTCAGATAAAAAAGTTTATTTTATTACTAATCCGGGGAATGCCGGTGACGCATTTATTACATATTCGACATACTGTTTATTTGATGAATTAAATATTT
This sequence comes from Gilliamella intestini, assembly GCF_900094935.1. Taxonomy (GTDB): domain Bacteria; phylum Pseudomonadota; class Gammaproteobacteria; order Enterobacterales; family Orbaceae; genus Gilliamella; species Gilliamella intestini. The sequence goes on along the minus strand of NZ_FMBA01000004.1, from coordinate 33,484 downwards.
GTTATGAGATTATCGACCCTAATAATGATATTTCTATTTCTAATGAAATTCTATTTTTTAGTGGAGGAGGAAATTTAGTAGAAGGTAAGTATGATCATTTATATAAAAAATTAAAAAAATATTTAAATAATAATAAATGTATCATATTACCTCATACTATCTGGGGCTATAAAGATCTTGTTCAAGAAACTCATAGAAATTTAATTATCATCTGCCGAGAAAAAGTTAGTTATGAATTATGCGTTTTAAATGGAGCTAATAAAAATAATCTGTTCTTATCTGATGATATGGCTTTTTATTTTCCACAAAATGAATTATCACAGTTTGCTATTAAGGGTAGAGGACACGGGTATTGTTTACGAACTGACGGGGAATCATCTAAACTTCTTTATATTAATGAATTTAATAAAGACATTTCATTATCTTGGAATGGAGAGTTGTGGGGCAATTATTTGTTATCAAAATACGTAACATATAGTTTGGCTAGTTATTTATCACAATTTGATGAGATTGAAACAGACCGCTTACATATTTCTATTTTTGCAGCGATGTTGAATAAAAAAGTTATTATGTACCCTAATAATTATTACAAAAATAGAGCGATATTTGAAAATAGTATTATGCAGAAATACAAAAATGTAAATTTTGTTAATACCTCTACAGATTTATTACACTCTGACTATGTAATGAATTTATTAAAAAATGCTCATCTCATTACAGATTAATAATTAATATAATTATTAATCTTAAACTTTTAAATTTTGATATTAAATGAGTAATAAGTTAATAAAAATATGCTATTAAAGAAGATAAAAGATAAATCCAAAGTAAAAGTTAGATTATTTGGAATTACAATTTACAAAAGGTTGATATTCATAAATAGACGAGAATTCTTGCATGGCTTTTTTATTATAGAGAAGACAAATAAACGTAGAATATTTCGTTTATTGGGGTTTAGGATCGCTTCAAAGAGATTAAAAATAATAAAAGAACTACCAACCAGAGAAAAAATACACTCAGGGAAAAGTGAATTAAGTAATGAATATGAGGTTTTACAAGATTCATTACCTATTACCATTGAAAATATCAGTAAAATAATTGAACTTGAAACAATAAAAATCATAAGTTTCGGTGTTTTTGATAATTTATTAATTCGCCCATCTTTAGAATCAAAGGATGTATTACATCTGTTATTTCACACAGTAAAGAAAAAGTATAATATCGATTTGTGTAATGCTAGGTTATTAGCTATTGATGAATTTGTTCATCAAAATGTATCGTTATCAGATATATATAATTTCATTGCAAAAAAACTTTCTCTTGATGAAAAAACAAAATTATTACTTCAACAAGAAGAATTAGAAATTGAGAGTAAATTACTTACAGTTAGAAAAGATTTTATGTATTTATATGATATGGCGGTTAAAAATAATAAAAAAATCATAGCAGTATCGGATACATACTTACCTGAGGATTTTTTACTTTCAGTTTTGCATAAGAATGGTTTTTGTAAAATTGAAAAAATATATACTCCGGTTAGTTATAATAAGAAAAAAGATAATGGTGAATTATTCAACGATGTGATTAGTAATGAGAATATTGAACCATCAGCTATTTTTCATATAGGTGGTAATTATAATTCTGATTATTTACAGCCAATGGAAAAAAATATTACCGCAATCTATTATCCTTATGTGAAAAATATTTTAATATCAGAACGGTCAATCTATAAAGAGATTCTTTATGAATATGCGAATTTTGATTTAGGTCAAAGGTTGTTAATTGGATTTAGTTTTAATAGAGTATTCGCTGACCATTATCAAATGCCTAAAAAGCCTAATGTTTTTGCTGATATTAGTTGTTTATCTAGATTGCTTTTATCTCCACTTATATTATATATAGCATTAAAAATTCTGCAAAATAATGAAATTCAAAATAATTATGATAAAATTTATTTTGCTTCTAATAATGAATGTCTAATTGAGTTTGCCTATAATTTTCTGAAAGATAAGTTATTGAATAAAAAATTACCGAGCCAACGCCTGCTCATGTCAAAACAAATCTATCATATACTCAAATATGAAGATTTTATAAGATTTATAGAAAGTATTGATGATTGTGATAATGAATACTATAAATTTCGTAACATGCTTGAAGACGTTATTCTAGACAAGTCATTACTTGAAAAGTTACTTAATTTATTATCTGAAGAAGAGAGAGAGCTTTTATTTTTTGACAACAAAGAGAAATGTATTGATATTTTAAAACGTTTTAATTTAATTCTTAATCAATATCTAATTAAGTTGAAAAATAATTTAGTAGATTCTCTTTCACAAGAAGTGAAAGAGAATATAGGGAAAAGAGGAATTGTTTTCAATTTAGAAAATGATGAGCTATTATCTGGAGTATTAGCAAGTATTACTCATATTTTATTTGATCAAATTTATTCTTTTAATGGAAATGATAATTTTCAAAAAAATAATGGTAACATTAAGTCATTTTGTATTTCACCAACTATAAATGATTCAACTTCTTTAAAAATACTAATGTGTTCCTTGCTTTCACCATCAAAATTACTTTTAGAGAACAAAAAATTTCAAAACGATTTATTAGTAATCAAAAATGAAATGAAAGATTATTTGTCTCAATTTATTAATCAATTTGGCTCATATGTGAGTTTTTTGGATATAACTGATTTATCCGCGTTTGCTAGGCTTTTTAATTTTTCTTGGCAAAAATCGCCTTATTGTGAAATGAATCAATTAAGGCATGTATTTTATCAAGGATCTATTTCTTTTTATAAAACTAAATCTATACAATATCAATTAATTATGGAAAATTATCGATTTGATAATGTATTTTCTGCAACTGGTTTCGTTAATCCGGAAAAAAGATATATTCCGAAGAATGAGTTATCATTGTCGTTTAATAAAAAAGTAGGAATTCATTGTCATCTTTATAACATTGATCTTTCAGAAGAGATACTAAAGTACTTACATAATTTTCCAGTTAAATTCGATTTAATATTAACTATTCCTGATGAAAAAAAACGAGATTTATTAATTAATTTATTTAATAGGAAAATAGTAAAAAATTTAAATATGTTGAGTATTATCTTAGTACCAAATCGAGGCCGAGATGTAGCTCCATGGCTGATTGAAACAAAGAAATATCAAGATAAGTATGATTTATTTTGTCATATTCATTCTAAAAAAAGCCCACATTTATCATATTCATCTTCATGGCGTAATTATCTTTTTTCTAATTTGATAAAAAAAGAAAGTGTAATTGATATTTTTAATATTTTTGAACAAAATCAAAGTGTAGGTATCATTATTAATGATTTCTATAGTGAGTTGAAATGTGGACATATTCAAAATAATATTTCTTTAGCAGGTAATTATAATGAGAAAAAATTAATAGATCAGTTAATTTATAAGATGGGATTTTCGACAGAAATGTGCTTAAATGATCTATTATTTGCTGCTGGGACTATGTTTTGGTATCGCCCAAAAGCTTTGGAGCAGTTATTTTTTTTAAATTTATCTTATAAAGATTTTCCTAATGAACCCATAGGTGTTGGAGGAACTATTGCTCATGCTATTGAACGTTTACCTGTATTTGTATGTGAGCAAAATGGGTATAAAGGTTGTATTTATACAAAATATCCAAGTTAATTTCAAAAATTAAATATCAGTAATATTTTATAATTAAATAATAAGTTAAAGAGAAGCTAAATGAAAGTGATTGTTACAGGCGGTGCTGGTTTTATCGGTTCCGCTGTTGTTAGGCATATTATTAATCAAACAGAAAATGAAGTTTTAGTCATTGATAAATTGACTTATGCTGGGAATTTGGAATCATTAGATGAGATATCTAAAAACGAACGATTCCATTTTAAGCAAATTGATATTTGTGACCGAAAATCACTTGATTCTATAATCACTGATTTTCGACCTGATATTATTATGCATTTAGCTGCCGAAAGTCATGTTGACCGTTCTATTGATAATCCTTCTAAATTTATTGAAACCAATATAATAGGTACTTATACTTTATTAGAAGCATCTTTGGCTTATTGGAAAACGCTAGAGGCAACTAAACAATCTACATTTCGTTTTCATCATATTTCAACTGATGAAGTGTATGGTGATTTACATGGAACTAATGATTTATTTACTGAAAAAACGCCTTATTCGCCAAGTAGCCCATATTCAGCATCGAAAGCTTCGAGTGATCATTTAGTCCGTGCGTGGCATAGAACTTTTGGTTTACCTACAGTTATCACTAATTGCTCAAATAACTATGGACCTTATCATTTTCCAGAGAAACTAATTCCATTAATGATACTTAATGCTCTTGAAGGTAAGCCGTTGCCAGTATATGGTAATGGTCAACAAATTAGAGATTGGTTATATGTCGAAGATCATGCAAGAGCACTTTATCTTGTTGCTACTAAAGCAAAAGTAGGTGAGACTTATAATATCGGTGGGCACAATGAACAAAAAAATATTGATGTTGTAAATATTATTTGTGAATTACTTGAAGAACTCGTTCCAAATAAGCCTGATGGCGTTAAGTGTTATAAAGATCTGATTACTTATGTTACTGATCGGCCAGGTCATGATCAACGTTATGCTATTGATGCATCAAAGATCTATCAAGATTTGGGTTGGAAACCACAAGAAACATTCCAAACAGGAATGCGCAAAACAGTAGAGTGGTATCTCAAAAACAAACAATGGTGTGATCATATTAAAGATGGCTCATATGCAAGATCACGACAAGGAATTATTTAATATAGGTAACTTTATGAAAGGTATTGTATTAGCTGGTGGGTCAGGAACCCGTCTTTATCCCATAACTCGAGGTATTTCAAAACAGTTGTTACCTGTTTATGATAAACCTATGATTTATTATCCTTTATCTGTACTCATGCTTGCCGGTATTCGTGATATTTTAATAATCACAACACCTGATGATTTACCTATGTTTCAACGATTGCTAGGTGACGGTTCTCGTTTTGGTGTCAAACTAAGTTATGCACAGCAACCTAAGCCAGAAGGTTTGGCACAAGCTTTTTTAATTGGTGAGGAGTTTATTCAAAAACAACGCTGTTCTTTAGTGTTAGGTGATAATTTATTTTTTGGCGAAAGCTTTGGCAAAAAATTGGTAAGAGTTGCTGCTCAAAAAGAAGGTGCAACAATTTTTGGTTATCAGGTACTTGATCCTGAAAGATTTGGTGTAGTTGATTTTGACGAAAATTTTAAAGCATTATCCATTGAGGAAAAACCAGCCAATCCAAAATCGAACTGGGCTGTAACAGGTCTGTATTTTTATGATGAAAATGTGGTTGAAATGGCAAAACAAGTCAAGCCATCTCATCGTGGTGAGCTAGAAATTACAACTCTTAATCAAATGTATTTGGATGCAGGACTGTTAAATGTTGAGATCCTAGGACGCGGTTTTGCTTGGCTTGATACAGGTACACATGACAGTTTGCTTGAAGCGTCATCGTTTGTTCAAGTAATAGAAAAAAGACAAGGACTCAAAGTTGCTTGCCTTGAAGAGATTGCTTATCGTAATGGCTGGCTCAGTGCTGAACAGGTCAAAGAAGAAGCCATTAGTTCAGGTAAAACATTATATGGACAATATTTAGCAAGATTGATAGAACAATAGAATAGGTGGACAAATGGAAGTTATTTCAACTAATATTGCGGATGTAAAAATTATAAAACCGAAAGTGTTTGGCGATGAACGAGGCTTTTTTCTTGAAACTTTCGAACAAAAACGGTATCAAGAAATGTTAGGTATAGAACTTAATTTTGTTCAAGATAATCATTCGCGTTCACAAAAAGATGTGTTAAGAGGATTACATTTTCAAAAGGAAAACCCTCAAGGTAAACTAGTTCGAGTTGTTAGAGGTGAAGTTTTTGATGTAGCTGTCGATATTCGTAAAGATTCCCCTACTTATGGAAAGTGGGTTGGCGTTACCTTAACAGAAGAAAATAAAACACAGTTGTGGATTCCACCTGGACTTGCTCATGGTTTTGCTGTACTGTCAGATATTGCTGACTTTGAATATAAATGTACTAACTATTATGATCCTAAGTCAGAAGGGTGTTTATTGTGGAACGATCCTACAGTAAATATCAGTTGGCCGATTTCAAATCCATTACTATCGGCAAAAGATAAGTTAGGCAAAAAACTACAGGAGTTATAGTTAATTGATGAAAGTTTTGTTAACTGGTGCTAATGGTCAATTAGGACATTGTTTTAAAGATATCTTTCCTTCAGATTGGCAATTACTTGCTACTGACAGCCTGCAATTAGATATAACTGATGGTTTAGCTGTTAATAATTTTGTTGCCTTGCATAGACCAGATGCCATTGTAAATGCTGCAGCATATACAGCAGTAGATAAAGCCGAAGATGAATATGAATTAGCTTATAAAGTTAATGCTATCGGTCCTAAGAATTTAGCAATTGCTGCCAAAAAATATCATGCAAAACTAGTTCATGTTTCGACTGATTATGTTTTTGATGGTACAAAAAGTTCCCCTTATTTAGAGAACGATTTAACCAATCCGGTTAATGTCTATGGTGAGACTAAACTAGCTGGTGAATTATCTGTCTTAGACAATTATTCCTCTACAATTGTAATTAGAACCTCTTGGGTTTTTAGTGAATATGGTAATAATTTTGTCAAAACGATGTTAAAACTTAGCCAAACTAGACCTGAATTAACCATTATTGATGATCAGTTAGGATGTCCAACTTATGCTGGTGATATTGCTAAAACGATTTTAGAAATGCTAATGAATGATATTCAAGGTGGTATATATCATTATTGTGGTAATGAATCTACATCATGGTTTTTATTTGGTCAAAAAATATTTGATATAGCATTAGATCAAAATTTATTATTTCAAGTTCCTGTTATTTCTCCAATTAATTCTCAATCTTTTCCCTCTAAAGCTAAGAGGCCATTATATTCTGTAATGAGCATGGACAAAATAAAAAAATATAATTTATCTGGTTCAAATTGGGAAGAACAATTAATATCTTGTATTTCTAAAATTAGATCTATTTAGGTTACTTAATGACTATTTATTTTGCTGAGTGGAATGCTGATTATGAAAAGCATATGGTTAATGTCTTAAAATCTGAATATGATGTTGTTCTTTTTAATAAATTAATGAAACATTTTAGAGATATTAATTTTATATTAGATAGAAAAAATCTTCCTAGACAATGGTTTATCAAATTCCATCAATTCATGAAATTAAGAACATTAAAATCTGATGATATTTTATTGTGTAGTGGTTTTGCTATTTCTGGATTCATTGACTTAGTTAAAGATCTTCAATGTCATAAAGTTTTAGTGCTACGTGATACTATTGAAGTATTAAATAATAGCATGAAAAATAAAAAAAAATGGTTATGTCAACATGAAGATTATATAAATAAAATCACTCCGTTTTTTGATAAAATTTATAGTTTTGATTTTGATGATTGCCAAAAATATAGCTTTACATATTTAAATCAATTTTTACCATTTACTTTTTCAGAAATGAAAAAATTGAGGGGAGAGCCTAATCATTTCCACTACACTATAAAAACATGTTTTTTTATAGGCGAGTATTGGGAAAATAGAGCCCAAATTATTAATAGAATTGCGCCTATATTACACCAAAATGGTTACCAAACAGATTTTAATTTAATCAATTACAAATCAACACAAATAATAAACCCGTTAGGAAAATCTAACTATTATAAATCGAGAGAAAAAATTAGCTATTTCGAAAATATAGAAAAAGTAAAACAGAGCGATGTTATTTTAGAAATAGGGCAAATAGGTCAAACGGGAGTCACTTTAAGAGCCCTTGAAGCTATTTTATTTAACAAAAAATTAATTACTACTAATAAATCTATAAAAGAATATAATTTTTATTCGCCAGAACAGATTTTTATTCTTGATAATGAAAATTATCAAAATATTGAGTTATTTTTGAACTCTAAGTTTACACCAGTTACATTAGATGTTTTGTATCAATATAGTCCAGATGCAATGCTAAACACAATGACTAGTAATTTTGTATAAAAAAATCCTATTTTTTAAACTTTTATTTTTTTTATACAATATATTAGATAACAAATAAAACCACGCAACAATTTTTTTTGATGCAATTTATGTTTTGCGCAATATCTCATTTGTGTTGCTGTCGTAGCTGATAGCAGAGGTGTTGATTTCCATGGTGATGCTGATTTAGCATCAATAAAATATTGTGAGCATTTATAATCTCTAGCCCATTTGTGCCATGGTTTGGTTGGTCCAATGTAATGTATTAGTATTGTTTCATCAGAAATGGGGGAGTAACAGTTAATGTTTGATTTATATTTTAATTCGTAATTAATGCTGACTTGTTGGTTATATTTTCTATCAAGATACTTAACTTTTTCAAGCAATATAATATTTAATACATCTTGGTCTAGATGTGTGAATTTTCCTGAACGATTTGAATCGGAAAGTAACTCTAATGCTTTGCTATTTACATTAAATTCTTGCCATTTTTTTAGATTAATTAGCAAAAATCCTGCATTGAAGTAACCGGATGATAATTTATGTTCATCAAGTCGAGTGGCACATTTGTTCCACCATATAGAGTCTTTTTCTGTCACTACATAGGCGATATTATTATCAAAATTTAACGTACATAATTCTTTTAATGAACCTTTACAGATAATATCGGCATCGAGATAAAGAATTTTGTCTATTTTTCCATAAAAATAATCTGCCACGATAAATCTAAAATAGGTTGCAATTGTCCAATTTTTAGTAGTTGGTAAGTGTGATAAACCATTATCATCCACTAAATAAATTATTATGGTTGTTCCGTAGTCATCGGCAAGTTGTTCTAGTTTTTTTTCAAGATCATCGTTAATGTAATTTGTGAATATATGAAAATTAAAACATAAACTAGGGTTAGTTAATAAAATGGAAGTGATTGAAGTGGTACAACCTAAAAAAAAGTTTTTATCAATACCATATGCGATGTTTAGTTGATTAACATTATTGTTATTTCTAGCTCCAAATATTATCATTTTTTTTATAATTTTGTTTGCGTCGAAATACATTGCCAATTTCCTATTACATCGTGTGAAATTAATTATTATTTAATAACTGATTATTTAACCAAGAGTTTAATATTGTAAGAAGGATTTAATAAACTTACTTAACATTACTTTATTATATAGATAAAACAAATTTTTTCTAGTTGAAAAAGAGTTGTAATAAAATTTCAAATTAATAGAGTATATATAGTATAATTGTCTTTCCAATTAATTTTTTTACTTCATTATGTCTAATAAATATAGCTCATTGAATACCATTAAACAATTGTGGCCGTTTATTTATCCACATAAAAAAGCGTTAATTGTTGCAATTATTGCGCTTTTGCTAAATGCTGCAACTGACGCAACACTGATCTCGTTAACAAAACCCTTATTAGATAATGGATTAATGGATAAAAATTATGAGTTATTAATTCTTTTTTCGATTGGTATTATAGGGTTAATTGCATTACGTGGATTGTCTAACTATTGTTCTACTTACTGCCTTTCTTGGTTATCTGGTAAAGTTGTAACCAAATTCAGACAGATGATTTTTAATCACTTAGTTAAAAGTCCTACCAGTTTTCTTGATAAAAATCCTATTGGTGAGCTTGTCACGGTAATTACTTATAATACTCAATTATTATCAAAAGCTTCATCTGATGCTCTTATCATTTTAGTAAGAGAAATTGCTTATGCTATCGGTTTATGTGTCGTTATGTTTTATGGTAATTGGAAGTTGGCTTTAGTTTTAATTATTGTTGTACCGTTAGTTATTTTTATAGCCCAATTTATTGCAAAAAAATTTCGAAATACACTTGTTTCTATGCAAAAAGGAATAGGTAACATTACAACAGCAGCAGATGAGATGCTGAAAGGGCATAAAGAAATTTTAATTTTTAATGCTCAAAAATACGAAAAAGACAATTTTTATTCAATCAATAAAATTTTTAGAAAAGGCATTTTAAAAATTGTACTTGTTTCTGGTTTATCGACACCCATCATTCAATTAGTTGCTACATTGGCTTTAGGATTAATCTTGTTTCTTGTTGCAAGTCAAACTTTAGATATTACACCAGGATCATTTACTGTTGTTTTTTCGGCTATGGTTGCAGTGATGCGTCCTTTAAGGGAGCTAACTAGTGTTCATCTAGAATTACAAAAAGGCGCTGTTGCTTGCGAATCATTATTTGGACTGTTAAATTTACCACTCGAAGATGACAACGGAAAAGTTGAGTTGAATAGAGCAAAAGGAGATATTGAGTTTTGTCAGGTCACTTATACTTATCCAACAAGAACATCACCATCTTTAAATAATATTAGTTTTAAAATTAAAGAAGGCGAAACGGTAGCTTTAGTAGGGCGCTCAGGTGCGGGTAAATCAACAATAGCAAGTTTATTGCCTAGATTCTATGATATACAAAAAGGTGAGATACTACTAGATAGTATTAATATCAAAGATTACACACTTGCTTCATTGCGTAAGCAAATAGGCTATGTTTCACAAAAAGTCCATTTGTTTAATGGCACAATAGCTGAAAACATAACTTATGGTGCTAAAAATCAGTATACTCAAGAAGACATTATTAATGCAGCTAAACAAGCTAACGCAATGGAGTTTATTGAAAAATTAGAACATGGATTGAATACAGAGATTGGTGATAATGGTGTGTTATTATCAGGTGGACAAAGACAAAGAATTGCTATAGCAAGAGTGCTTTTACGCGATAACCCTATCTTAATTTTTGATGAGGCTACTTCAGCATTGGATAACGAATCTGAAAGATTTGTTCAGCAGGCGATAGATAATTTACAAAAAAATCGAACCTCTATTATTATTGCACATAGACTATCTACAATTGAAAAAGCTGATCGTATATTGGTTATTGATGATGGTTCGGTAATAGAGGAAGGTTCTCATAGTTCATTATTACTTCAAAATGGCACTTATGCCAAGATGTATCAAATGCAATTTAATTCTTAAAGCAAAAAATATTATGAAAAAAAATAATAATCAATCAATAAACAACGATATTGATCGAGACACATCCACATGGAAAACGTTTTCTAAGTTATGGCCTTATATTGCTAAACATAAATTTATTCTGTTTTTATCAATAATTTTGCTTATTTTTAGTGCGTTTGCCGATACTTCGCTCATTGCGTTGTTACAACCTTTACTTGATAAAGGTTTTGTTGAAAATGATCAGCATTTTTTAATGATGGCGCCTTTTTATATCTTTGGATTAGTGTTACTCCGCGGCATTGCTAATTATGGATATTCTTTCTTTTTATCTTTGATTTCTACTAAAATTGTACTTAATATTCGGCAACGCCTTTTTAATCATTTTGTTGATGTTCCAGTCAGTTATTATGATCAAAACTCTACAGGAAGATTGTTGTCTCGTATTACTTATGATACAGATCAAGTCGCCTCATCATCATCAGATGCTTTGATAACAATAGTACGTGAATCAGCTTTTATTTGTGGTTTATTTTATACTATGTTTAGCAATAGCTGGCAGTTATCTTTATCGTTGATTATCATTACGCCAATTGTTATTGGGTTAATTACTTTTATTTCCGTAAAATTTAGGCGATTAGCCAAAAATATGCAAAATTCAATGGGCAGCATCACAATGTCTGTTGAACAGATGTTAAAAGGCCATCGGGAAATTATTCTTTTTGGTGCCCAAGATGAAGAATCAAAAAACTTTGATAAAGTGAATAATAAATTTCGTCGAGATGGTATGAGATTAGTTTCTATTTCAGCATTATCAACGCCAATTGTTCAACTTATTATTTCGTTTGCTATCGCTTTTGTCTTGTTAATGGCAAGTAATCCTGATTTAAATATTAGCCCAGGGCAGTTTACGGTCGTTTTTTCTTCACTAGTAGCGTTAATGCAACCAATAAAAAGCTTAACCAGTGTTAATGCTGATTTTCAAAAAGGTATGGCTGCTTGCCAAACGTTATTTGCTATTTTTGAACAACCAATTGAGAAGAATAATGGAAAAATCAATATTGAGCGAGTTAAAGGCAATATTGAATTTAAACATGTGACTTTCACATATGAAAATAGACAAGAGCCAGCATTACAAGATATTAGTTTTTTAGTAGAGCCATGTAAAACCGTTGCTTTAGTTGGTCGTTCAGGTTCAGGGAAAACAACTATCGCAAGTTTGCTCACACGTTTTTACGATATAAATGGCGGTGAAATTTTAATCGATAATAATAATATTCAAGATTTAACTTTATATAGTTTGCGTAATCAAATTGGATTAGTTTCGCAAAATGTGCATTTATTTAATGATACTGTTGCAAATAATATTGCTTACGGAAAAGTAGGTGAATATTCTCAAGAAGAAATAGAAGAAGCTGCTAAAAAAGCGTATGCATATGATTTTATTATTGGGCTTGAAAATGGATTTGATACAATAGTTGGTGAAAGTGGCGTGTTATTATCTGGTGGTCAACGACAACGTATTGCAATAGCAAGAGCTTTATTACGAGATACACCAATTTTAATACTTGATGAAGCTACTTCAGCCTTAGATACAGAATCAGAGCTAGCAATTCAAAAGGCCTTGGACGATCTTCAAAAAGGAAGAACATCAATAGTGGTAGCACATCGACTATCAACTATTGAAAATGCAGATAAAATATTGGTAATTGATAATGGTAAAATTATTGAACAAGGTAACCATCAAACGTTGTTATCAATGGATGGTTTATATGCAAAATTATACCAAGGAAACTTTGTGGTTTAATATATATGATTTTTGCATTATAGGATATTGAAAGTAATGGCAAATAAATTACTAGAATGTATTAAATACTTAAATAGGCAACGAAATTTAAAGATAAAGCCTTTTAAATTGGCGATCAAATTAGCATTAATAAATCGAAAAAAAAAACAAAGATCGACTTTTATTCTTGAACAATATAATTCTGTAGCTATTCTGATGAATGATCAAGGAATTGGTGATGCAATAGTCACTTCCTATTTAATTCATTATCTCAGAGAAAATAATTTTAAAGTATATGTACTAGTAGAAAGGAGGATTGCTTTTCTTTTTGATAAATTTATTTTGGTGGATGGTGTTTTGTCCTACGATAGGAATAAAGGTGTAAAACAGATAGAAGAACAATTACAGAATATAAAGATTGACGTTGTAATAGATCTTGTCGATAAAGGCCCAAATAGTGTAAGGCGTGCTCAAATAATTCAAGCTATTAATCCATTACATACGATTGGTTTTAATCAAGAAAAATATAAATTATATGATACATCAATTTTCTATCAAGAATACAAATCACATATTTCAACACGAAGCCAAAAAATACTTGAATTAATGAATATTGAATCAGCTCCCATAAAGTACTTTGTTAATATTCCAACAGAAGCCGAATTTTCAGCGAGAGATTTTATAAATCCTTTTCTTACTTCAAAAAAAAATATCATTATTTTCAACCCATATGGTTCAAATCAGGCGAGAAGTTTTTCTAATTCCCAAATTGATATCATCTTATCGTTTTTGTCTCAATATGATAATTGCATAACAATTATTATTGGCGAACCAAGTACAATTTCTCATATTAAAACTAAAAAAAATATTGTTATTAACCCATTAGGTTCTTTTTTTCAAAGTGTAGCTTTGGTGAAGTTTTCAAATTTAGTGATTTCTGTTGATACTTCAATTGTACATATTGCTTCTATTTATGATAAAAAAATGCTTTGTGTTTATAACAATAGGATGATTGATAATGTATTTATTAATAATTTTGTCTGGGCACCAAATTATGCTAACGCAATACAAATATTTACTAATGATAATTTAGGTACAGGGCTTGGTGATCCAATAGCGAATCTTGATATTGATATTATGCTCAAACAATTAAAATTAGAAATAGAAAAATTATAAAAAATTGATCAAAAGAATAGGAATAACTTTGATGGATTTAAAGCAAAAATTACGGCAATTAAATTGGCAACGTAATTTTATTACTAAAAAAATTAAATATATATAAAAATATTGTCTATTTTTACTATTTTTCTGAAAAAGAAAAAAAATTTATTTAATACCAATACAATAAAGAAAGTACTTATTATTAGAAATGATTGTATTGGTGATATGATAGTTACAACACCATTTATCCGATATTTGGCTGATAAAGGGTATGAAGTTTATATATCTTCTCGAAAAAGCAGTTTAGAAATTATAGATAACAATCCACATATAACAGGTCGTTTTTCGTATAATGATAAAAGTTTTGGTGAGTTGATTAACTCACTAAAAATGGTTAGAAAACATGAGTTTGATTTGGCAATTGATGCAAGATTTCACAGACGGTTAGATTTGAAACATTTGCTATTTTGTTGTTTTGTGAGAAGTACACATTTACTTAGTTATAATAAAAGTAATATAAAATCATTTAATATTTCTTTGCCTTATTATCACCCGGAAAATCATGTTACAAATCAACTTAAATATTATTTAACATACCTTAATATCAAATATAGTTCGTTTAATTACGAAATTTTTATTGATTCTGTTAAAGAAAAAAATGTGGACATATTTATCACTAATAATATTAAGCCTCAGAACAAATTTGTTGTGATAAATCCCTATGGTAGTTCAAACTATCGTTGTTTATCTGAGCGTCAGATTAAAATGTTGTGTGATCTATTAAAAAATTTTCATCAGGAATATAAAATAATATTAATTGGTCAAGGTGAAAAATTTGACAAATTATTTATATCAGACTGTATTAAATTCCAATCTCCTACAATTTCTGATGTCATTCCTTTAATAAAAAAAGCAGATTTAGTTATTAGTGTTGATACATCAATCGTACATATTGCTTCTGCTTTTTCAACTAAATGTATTTCAATTTATATGGAGCCTCCACCTCCTGACTCAAATAGTTTGAAATCTGTTTATAGCCGAGAATTGAGTAATTATAAATATTTACAACAAGATTTATTTTTAGATAAAAAGTATATAAAAAAACACAGCCCAAATCTTAACTTGAAAGTAAATAGCCATATTTGGTCACCCAACGATATAAATGGAAAACAAATTGTTTTTTATGTTAATAGTATGGAAAAAATTGACCCAGATAATTTAATAAGGTCAATTAGTAAATATATTTAAGTGAGTTAGATCTAATTTTTAAATTTATAGACTAAATAAAGCAAATAATACTTTAAGGCTGTCGCAAATTTTTTCTCTTTCATATTATTTTTGGCATAAATACGATAGTCATTAATGCGCATTTTATGCTTATAACTTTCAAGTGGATTATTTGCCCATGGCGTAAAATGCTTATAAAAACAATAAATATTTTGAGCAAGCCCAGTGTGTTCTTGATACCACATTTTTCGTGCGCCAGTAAAATGAACAATGTATGGTAACGTATTTTTATTATAAAAAAATGTTTCTTTTTGTTTATCATCCATCCAAGTAAATAAATAATTCCAATTCGGATCGATAAATAATACTTGATGCTGTAAAACCATATTTAGTGCATCTTGATCTGGATAGATTAACTCTTTTTGTTCTAATGATAATAATATTTTATTCGTTTTATTTTCGGTATCAAACTTCATCCAGTTATCAACATTTATATATAAAAAACCAGAGTTGAAATAACAGTCAGAAGTTAGCTCAAGCCTTTCTTTGTTTTTTAACATATTTTGTTTATCTAATGAATCAGGGGTTACTGCACAAATAACCGAATCTATATTGGTATTTAAAATTGGTGATATATCCGCAAAACATAACACATCAGCATCTAGATAAATAAATTTATCGACAATGCCATGTAATAATCTTGGAACGGATAATCGGATATACATCGATCGATTAATATGTTGTATTTTGTTATTTTGTGTATCTGAATACTTGTACAACTCGTCAGTAGGAATTGAGTAGAGTGTAATTGATGAACTAAGTTGTTGTAATTTTTCTTGTTCTTCTGTAGTTACATCATATAAAAAAACATGAAAATGAATATTATTATGCATATTATTAAGTATGATAGAGGTAATAGAAACACCTACATGTTCAAGATAATTCGAGTCTGTACAATATGCAATATCAATACTCTTATCCATTTCCAATACTCTTTAAAACTTAACGCAGTTATTTAGTCATTACTAACGTGATATGTCAATATAAAATTGATTATTACTTCATTGTTTAATTTAACGTATGTTACAATATTACAAATACAAATTTTTAATCATGGCTTTAAAACGGCATAAGATGAAAGAAAACCTTTTTATTAGTAAAATTACAACATTGTTTAATAATACCATAGAATCTTTACAGTTCACACATATTGCATTTTGCTTTGATGATAATTATGCAATGCCAGCGGGTATTGCTATGTCTTCAGTCATTTTAAATAATCCAGATAAAAACTTAGTTTTTCATTTATTTGCTAATAACGTATCGAATGAAAAAATAATAAGGTTTAATCAATTAAGTAAAGAAAATGTGACTGTAATTTGTTATGAGATTAGTGATGATTTTTCTATTAATCCTGATACTTTAGTGCTGCATGTTTCGGCATCAACATGTTTACGATTTGCTGTTCCACAAATTTTAAATAAAGTGACTTCAAGGGTGCTATATTTGGATTGTGATGTCTTATGTACTAGTAATCTTAATGAATTAATCAACACTGATTTAACGAACAAATATTCGGCAGTCGTTCCTGATGTCGATAAAACACAAGAAAAACAATGTACTGCTTGTAATATTCCATTAGGTGAATATTTTAATGCAGGAATGATTTATATTAATACGGATATGTGGGTGCAAAACAATCTTACAGACAAAGCATTTGCAATGATTAATAGTGGTGAAATATATAAGTTTGCTGATCAGGATGTATTAAACATTTTAATGCAAGGTAAAACTGTGTTTTTACCTCGTTTTTTTAATAATTTAACTTCATTGACGGTTGGTGGACAAGAAGATAATTTTATCAGTAAAGATACCGTTATTATTCATTATGTAACGGGTAATAAACCTTGGTACCAGCTTTATATAACACCGCTTTATCAAAGTTATATCGCTTCCTCGCCATGGGCAAAGGATAAATTATTACTTGCCAACGAAAATGCTCCTTCAACAACAAGGCGATACGCTAAACTGCTTGCAAGCCAACATAAATATTTTTCTGCTTGTAAGTATTATTTATTGTATTTGAAACATAAAGCGTTCAAAAAGCATTAAGGATTAGTGGTGTGATTAATGTTGATAAGTTTATTCATAAACGAAATGAATTATTATTGTGTAATTCATTAAATAATACGCCTGTATTACATATTTTATTATGTTTTGATAATAGTTATGCGCTATCGGCAGGTGTAGATGTTATCTCTGTTATTGAAAATAACACAAAACAGCAGATTCATTTTCATCTTTTTACACATAATATTTCAGAAGAGAATAGAAAAAAATTTGCAGATATTAAATCAGATGATGTTTCTATCACCGAATACGTCATTAATGATCAGTTTAAAATAGACTCTAGAAATACTGAAAAGTTTCCTATTTTCAGCTTGTGTTCGATTAATTGCTCCGATAATTTTAAAAGATGTTACCGAAAGGTTGCCTTTATATTGATAGTGATGCACTCTGTATTCAAAATTTAGCATTTATTTGTAATACTAATTTAGATTCAGCAGTCGTTGCTGCTGTTGCTGATGCCCCCTATATGCAAGAGTCCCAATGTGCTAAATACCGCGTAATGTTTGGTACGTATTTCAATTCTGGAGTTATGTTAATTAATATTCCACTTTGGTGTCAGGAAGATATTACAACTAAAACGCTAACACTATTAAATAGTGGTGAAAAATATCAATATCCAGATCAAGACGTATTAAATATTGCAATAGGTGAAAAAACAATCATATTAGCAAAGAAATATAATAATTTACTAGCTTTATCAATAAATGGTAATGAAGATTCGAAAGTTCCAGACGATACAGTATTAATTCATTATATTACTAAAAACAAACCTTGGCATCAGCCTTATCGTTCAAGATTATTTGATTTTTATTTACAAAAATCTCTATGGAAAAATGATAAGCTGCCTTTATATAGTTGTAAAAAAACATCTTCAATACGAGCCTATTCTCGATTAATGTTTAAACAGAAAAAATATTTATCGGGAATTAAGCATTATTTAATTTACTTGAAAACCAAATTGACAAAATAAATTTATTATTGATTCTTTGGCTTTTTAAGCATTGAACATTATCTATTTTTAATGGGTGATGTTCAAAATAAAAAACAACCGTATTCATCTTCAAATATAGCTATATATCTTTTTTTCTTGGTTACTGGTATAGTACGGCAATTATTTGTATTGTTAACTATTCAATTCAGCAATAATAAATTTATCTCATTTTTGAAATGAGTCATTATATTTTCATAACGTTTTATTTTTCTTAGAATATATTTTCTTAATTTTATTGGTGTATTGAACTTAGATTTTTATTAGGTATATTTAAGTGATTGATGATTTTGCAGAAGATGGTTTGCTTGCTAAGGCTATAGAGGGGTTTGTAGCAAGAGAGCCACAACGCAATATGGCAAGTAAAGTCTCTGAATCAATAAAAAAACAGCATTCTCTTGTGGTTGAAGCAGGGACAGGGACTGGAAAAACTTTTGCTTATTTAGTACCCGCACTACGTAGTAATAAAAAAGTAATACTTTCAACTGGCTCTAAAAATTTACAGGAACAGTTATTCAGCAAAGACTTACCAATAATAAAAAAAGCATTAAATTACACAGGAAAAATAGCCTTACTTAAAGGTCGAGCTAATTATCTTTGTTTAGAAAGAATGTATCATCAATATGCAGCAGCAGGTGACCTTGATAAGGAGTTACGCGCTGATTTAGCGCGTGTTAAAAATTGGTCGATTAAAACCAAAGATGGGGATATTAGCAAATGCACAACTGTCACAGAAGATAATTCTATTTGGCCAATATTAACAAGCACAAATGATAATTGTTTAGGAAGTGATTGTGAACACTATAGTGATTGTTATGTTGTTAAAGCGCGCAAACGAGCTTTAAATGCAGATATTGTTGTGGTTAACCATCATTTGTTTTTAGCTGATGTTGTAGTAAAAGATACCGGTTTTGGTGAACTTATTCCTAAAGCAGATGTTATGATCTTTGATGAGGCTCATCAATTACCGGATCTTGCTTGCCACTATTTTGGAGAACAGCTAAATAGCCGTCAACTTTTTGATCTAGCAAAAGAAATTAATCTAGCTTATCGTACCGAAGTCAAAGATATGTCTCAGTTACAGCAATGTGCGGATAAATTACAAAAATGCACGCAAGACTTGCGAATTGCTATTAACCAACAGCCACCAAAAGGTAACTTACGGTTTTTATTTAACCAAGAAGCGGTTAAAAAAGAGATTTCTTATCTTGTCGATGCATTAGATTTTTGTCAAGAAGTTTTGTTATTAGCCGTTGGACGTTCGACAACGTTAGATAACTGTCTTGAACGAATTAAGCAATATACTATGCTTTTAAAGCGATTACAGCAAACCAATATAACCGGTTTTAGTTACTGGTATGAAAGTAGCTATAACTCCTTTATCTTTGCTTTGACACCGCTGTCTGTGGCTGATAAATTTACAGAATTACTTACTGAACGTAAAGGCAGTTGGATTTTTACGTCTGCAACGTTATCGGTTGATAATCAATTAGATTATTTTACTAAACGTTTAGGGCTGACAAATGCCGATTCGCTAATATTAGAAAGCCCATTTGATTATATTAATCAGACGATTTTGTGTGTTCCACGTTATATTCCATCACCAAACGAACAAGGTAACGCTGAAAAATTAGCCAACATTTTATTACCCGTTATTGAAGCTAACAATGGACGTTGTTTCTTTTTGTGTACCTCATACGCAATGATGAATGCACTAGCTAAACAGTTTCGAGAATTAACCCAATTACCGGTGCTCGTACAAGGCGAAACCAGTAAAGTTAAATTGCTTGAACAGTTTATTCATACTGGCAATGCGTTACTTATTGCCACCAGTAGCTTTTGGGAAGGGATTGATGTTAGAGGAGATACACTCTCATGTGTTATTATAGATAAATTGCCGTTTACCTCGCCTGATGATCCGTTAATTAAAGCTCGTATGGAAGATTGTCAAATGCAGGGCGGGGATGCATTTAATGATATACAATTGCCGGAAGCTGTTATCACCTTAAAACAAGGCGTAGGGCGATTAATTCGTCATCACAATGATCGTGGTGCAGTTATTATTTGTGATAATCGTTTAGTAATGCGACCTTATGGTGCAACATTTATTAATAGCTTACCGCCGTCACCAAGAACACGGGATATAAAAAAAGTTATAAACTTTTTAACAACGAAAAGCTAAATGACAATAGATAAAATATTTTGGAAAAAACATGAGTACTATTTTAGCCATTGATACCTCGACAGAAGCTTGTTCGGCAGCTTTACTCTACCGTAACGAAATTACTCACGATTTTATTGTATCGGCTCGTGATCATACTAAACAAATATTACCGATGGTTGACAGACTTCTTAAACAATCAGACTGTTCACTTACGCAAGTGGATGCAATTGCTTTTGGACAAGGTCCAGGTAGTTTTACAGGCGTTAGAATTGGTATTGGCGTGGCTCAAGGTTTAGCATTAGGTATTGATAAACCCATGATAGGTATATCAACATTAATGACCTTGGCGCAAGGTGTTTACCGAACAACACAAGCAACAAATGTTATTGCCGCAATTGATGCTAGAATGAATGAAGTCTATTTAGGTCAATATCATTATGTTAACGAACAATGGCAAACGGTTATTGCTGAGTGTGTTATTGGGCCTGAAAAAGTAATCGAAACGGTAAAGCATATTAGTCAAAATGATTATTGTGCTGGTACGGGTTGGCAAACTTATCCTGATATGATTAATGGAGTAAAGCAAAGCGACATCTTATTACCTCATGCCCAAGATCTTGTTGTTCTTGCTAAAAATAAATGGCAAAAGAATGAAATTGTGAATGTTGAAGATGTTGAGCCAACTTATTTACGTAACGAAGTGACTTGGAAAAAGTTACCAGGAAGATAAAATAAAAAAGCCACTCAAAGGAGGGGCTTTTAGCAAAAAATTGCGTGTTATTTATTCTTTAAAAAGTCCTAAATGCGCTTTTGCATAGGCTTCAAAATCAGTACAGCCACCGATTGGCTTTTCATCAATAAAGATTTGTGGTACCGTCTCAACAGGTTTACCAACGCTTTTAGAAAGATCTTCTTTAGTAATACCTTCAGCATTTATATCCACATAACGATAAGAAAAATCATCACGCTCTTGAGAAAGTTTTTCAGCTAGTTCTTTAGCTCGAACACAATAAGGACAACCTTGACGTCCAAAAATTACAGTATACATTTTCACCTCGAATAAGTTTTTTACATATAAATACTATACGTTACTTTAAATTAAAGAAAAGTTGTTAAATATAGTTAATTAAATAGATTATATCTATTGATGATACACTTTAAAAGCTAATCAGTCTTTATATATAAAAACTTGCAATTGGTTGCTTATTTTTTCACAATTTAGATTGACTATTCAAAGCATCACACACCATAAAAGGCAACTTATCGATCCTTTTTAATCACAATAAAAGAGAATTTATCGGTATAAAAAATTTAAGAAAAAGAATTGATTTTATTGATATTTTTATACAAGAAACAAAGCTAACGCCTTATCGCAGACAAGCGATAGAGCGCTGATATCAAAAAGAAAAATAACTGTCACCAATTTGGCTAAACGCTTTATGGTCAGTTGTCCTACCATTTATAACGTACTAAAAAAAGCTCGATTGAAGCTTTTTGTGCCTTTAACCAGTCAGAATGAACGTATAAAACCATCAGTTATGGAATTAAACGTTTGGTTAAAGTCGAAAAATGGATTGGAGATAAATTAAGACGGCAAGCTAAAGGCGATAACAAAATTTCTCTGAGCGAAATACGACAGACTGATACCTACGGTTTACCTTTACTTAAAAATGAAACGATATAGCAGAATAGAGAATATTCACTTGAGATTATCTGTTTGATTTTTATTGTTTTTATACATAAACGTAGTGCACTCCTGAAACTTTTTAACAAAAACACTACTATATTGATTTATTTAGATAAACTGTGTGATAACCAGTATATCAAGCAAAATCACCTGCCCACAAATGAATGGGAAAGCCGAAAGAGTGATACGAACTTTAATGGAGATGTGGCATAATCAGCATATATTTAGCGATTCAAAAGATAGAAAACAAAAACTTAAACGCTTTATTAATTTTTATAATACCGTTAAACCACATAAAGCGATTTTTGGAAAAACGCCTTATGAGTTTTTAGAGGATTATTTTAACCATGAAGTGTAAACAACTCGGTGTTTTCCTACACATCATTAATTAAATAAATAGTTGGATATGAATATGTTAAAAAGATTATTATTGATTACTTTATTACTGCCTATCACTGCATTTGCTGCAAAAAAAGAGTGTGGGGTTAAACCTAGCTATGATATTACTATCAATAAAGAAAGTGTGCATATTTTTAATAAAAAAGATGATTTAACTATCATGCCAAATGGTAATGTGGTTTTAAATAACAGATCTATCTTACCCAATCCGTCATTACAAAAAAAACTGGTTTATTTTCAGCAAGATTTACGCCAACAATTACCACAGTTAGAGCAACAGTCGTTAAATTTATTGTTAGAAGTTAAAATGACTTTTGAGCAGGCAATAAAAAATCATCTTAGCAATGATAGTGAACTAAAAAGTGAATTAAACAAATTATATAAACGTTTAGTTAAGTTGCTACATGGCTCAATTAGTACAGAAAATGGCAATACGCGGTTTTCTTACCAAAACTTCAATAATCTAAAAAAAGATGGAGAAGATATTGGTCAACGCATTTTTTATAATGTTGTGGGTGGCAGTATTTTACATTTGAATTTTTTCAAAAATTTAGGCGCAATCAAGACAATTTCTAAAAATGAGTGGAAAGCGCAAAAACCGAAATTAAAGGCTTTTGATGCTCATATTTGTTCCGTTATTACAGGCATTGATACGCAATACGAACAAATATTAACGCAACTTAATCAAAGTATTCACAAGTAAATAGACATTAATAAAAACTTTTGCGAAAATGATGCCTTTACTATGATAGCTAAACGGAAGCTTATGCTTATGAGTGCACAAATAATTGATGGTAAGGCATTATCGCAACAAATTCGTAATGAAATTGCCAGCAAAGTCAACAAGCGTATTGAAAGAGGCTTATCTATTCCAGGACTTGCTGTTATACAAGTAGGTTCAGACCCTGCATCAAAAATCTATGTCAAAAATAAGCAAAAAGCGTGCGACGATGTTGGTTTTGTTTCTTTTGCTTATGATTTCCCAACGGCTACTACCGATGAGTTGTTAGCATTAATTGATGAACTCAATCAATGTCCTGATGTGCATGGTATTTTAGTGCAACTCCCTTTGCCTGATAATATTGACAAAACCAAGGTTCTTGAACGTATTGATCCAAGTAAAGATGTTGATGGTTTTCATCCTTACAATATTGGGCACTTATTACAACGTGACCCTATTTTGCGACCATGTACACCATATGGTGTAGTTAAAATGCTTGAGTCAATAGGTGTTAATCTATCAGGTTTAAATGCCACAGTGGTTGGGGCATCTAGTATTGTTGGTCGCCCTATGGCGTTAGAGCTATTATTATTAGGTTGCACAACCACTATTACTCATAGTCGTACCATTGATTTGGCCAAACATGTGAGTAATGCTGATATTGTTGTAGCAGGAGTCGGTATTGCTAACTATGTTAAAGGGGAATGGATTAAACCCGGAGCAATTGTTATTGATGTTGGTATTAACCGCTTACCTGACGGTAAACTTGTTGGTGATGTCGAGTTTGATGTTGCAGTTAATCGAGCGGGTTGGATAACTCCAGTTCCTGGTGGCGTTGGTCCTATGACAGTTGCTATGTTGATGAGTAACACGCTTGAAGCCTGTGAAAAGTTTAGCAAGTAACTAAAATTAATGTAGTTAAAATAAATATAGTCTCATCGTTTGGAATTCATCCATTTACGTTGTAAATTAAATAAGAGAGTAAGGAACTTTTTATGATTATATTTCACACTAATTTAGGTGATATTAAAATCGAAACTTTTGATGACAAAGCGCCAGAAACAGTTAAAAATTTTATTGAATATTGCAAAGACGGTTTTTATAACAATACGATCTTTCATCGTGTTATTAATAATTTTATGATTCAAGGCGGTGGTTTTGAACCCGGTATGAAGCAGAAAAAAACCAAATCTCCTATAAAAAATGAAGCAGATAATGGTCTAAAAAATGACCGTGGTACTTTAGCCATGGCACGAACATCTGATCCACATTCTGCAACAGCTCAATTTTTTATCAACGTAGTGGATAATGATTATCTTAACTTCCGATCTGCTGATGTTAATGGTTATGGTTATTGCGTTTTTGCCCAAGTTGTAGACGGTCTTGATGTGGTTGATAAAATTAAAGCCGTTAAAACAGGGCGCAGTGGTATGCACTCAGATGTTCCTATGGAAGATGTTGTTATTACGAGTGTTACGGTTGAATAATCCTGTTCGTTATTTTATCGCTGATATTCATCTAGCCGATAATGAGCCTGCTTCTGGTTATAGCGATATAACCGCAGGCTTTTTGTCTTTTCTAAATGCACTGCCTGATAGTTGTGAGCTTTATATTTTAGGCGATCTATTTGATTATTGGGTTGGTGATGATATAAAAACAGACTTACATTACCAAGTTGCACAAGCATTACAAGCTTTATCAAAACGTAATATCAAAAAATATTTTGTTCATGGTAACCGTGATTTTTTATTAAGTAAAAAGTATGCTCAACAGTGTGATATGACCTTATTGCCAGAGGTTAATTGTTTACCTAATCAAGAAAAAAACATTGTTTTTTTACATGGCGATTTGCTGTGCACTGATGACCTTCAATATCAAAAATTTCGAAAAGTGATGCATAATACATGGCTACAAAAACTATTTTTATTTTTGCCGTTGTTTATTCGGCTTAAAATTGCCACTAAGTTAAGGAAAAAAAGTAGTCAGCAGAATCAAATCAAGTCTGAATCTATTATGGATGTAAATCAACAAGCGGTAGTTGATATATTGATGGCGTATAATGCCGATATTATGATTCATGGTCATACACACAAACCAGCAACTCACCACTTTGAAATAAACCGCAGCCCAGTAACTCGCCTAGTTCTTGGCGCATGGCATGATGGGGTGACATATGTTAAACAAGCGCAAAACAGCGCTATTTTTGAGCTTTACAACCACTCTTTTAAATAATTGCTTTGTAAAACTTGGTCGGTTTTACCAAACTCAATAAGCCTTCCTTGCTCTAAAATGACAACATTATTGGCGATTTGTTTAACTTCATTAATATTATGCGTAACATAAATAATAGGTATATTTAATTCGTTAGCTAATTTATTAATATAGGTTAATAGTTCTTTCTTTCTTGGCATATCAAGCGCGGAAAGTGGTTCGTCCATCAACAGCAGTAAAGGATTAGTTAATAGTGCTCGACCAATTGCTACGCGATGTTTTTCACCACCTGATAGCATGGCTGGATAACGATTTAATAATGGTCGAATATTAAGCACATTTACGATTTCGTCAAATCTTGAGGTTTCAACCTTTTTAGCCCCGTAAGTCAAATTTTTAATCACTGTATAATGAGGGAAAAGTAATGCATCTTGAAAAACGGTACCAATTTGGCGGTTTTCTGGCGCAACAAAAAGGCGCTTATCACAATCAACTAGCAGCCTATTATTTAGTTCAATATAACCTTGGTCTGGTTTAATTAATCCATTAATAAGATTGATTAGTGTTGATTTACCTGATCCCGAAACGCCTAAAATAGCGGTAATACCTTGGCAATCAATATTATGATTGAATTGGAACGAAAACGAAGCAAGCTGTTTGTTAACCTGTATCTTTAACATAATTTATTGTCCAACAATTTTATTTTTATGCCAACGATTTAATAATTCAGATAAAAATAGTGCAATTAGTGATAGCATAATCGAAATAATACAAAGCCGTAATGCACCTTGTTCGCCATCGGGAATTTGTAGCATTGTGTACATGGCAAGCGGCAAAGTACGGGTTTCGCCTTGAATATTTGATACAAACGTAATTGTGGCACCAAATTCCCCTAAACAACGAGCAAAACCTAGCACTATTCCCATTAAAATGCCCGGAAAGGCCAAGGGTAATGTGATTGTCATAAATACTCGCCATCGACAAGCACCAAGGGTTCTAGCTACATTTTCAAGGCGTATATCAATTGATTCAATGGCTAAACGAATTGAACGTACCATAAGTGGAAAGGCAACCACAGCCGAAGCTAAAGCAGCACCTTGCCAATTAAAACTAAAGCTAATATTTAAGTTGTGATTTAACCATCCACCAATTACACTGTGCCGCCCCATGGTGATTAATAATAAATAGCCCAAAACTACTGGTGGTAAAACAAGGGGAAGATGCACAATACTAACAAATAGCGATTTACCCCAAAATTGACAGCGTGCTAATATCCAAGCTGTAAAAATACCAATGGGTAAACTAAAACCAATTGCAGCAAAGGCTATTTTTAAACTAAGTAGCAAGGTTTGCCATTCAAATTCGTTTAATAACATAGTTGTATTATTTCACCACCGTAAATTACTTAATTATAAAACCATATTTTTCAAAAATAACTTTCGCTTGTGGTGAATTTAAATATTGATAAAAATCGTTCGCTTTTAAGTTTAATAACGTGATTGGGTATTCAATCGATTTGAATGTATTTGCAGGAAACGTTCCAACAATTTTTACTTTATCGCTTACTTTGGCATCGGTACTGTAGACAATGCCAAGCGCAGCTTCATTACGCTCTACTAACATCAAAGCATCACGCGCATTACTAGCAGAAGCAAATTGTGGTAATAATTTGTCAAATACGCCCAAGTTGGTGAGTGATTCTTTTGCATAGAGCCCAACAGGAACATGATCAGGATCGCCAATAGCAATTCTTTCACCTTTAGGTAAAATTGCTTGCCAATTGGTATTGCTATTAATTAAGACGTTATCTACTTGCGAATTTTTTTGCGCAATAAGAACCAATTTATTTTTCAATAGATCTTGTTTGTTTTTAACAATATTATGCTCAATTAAGTAAGTCATCCATTTTTGATCTGCTGACATAAAAATATCTGCAGGAGCGCCTTGTTCAATTTGTTTAGCTAATACTGATGAGGATGCAAATGAAAACACAATATCGGCATCTTTATGCTCCGCTTTATAACTTGTTGCGATATCTTGCATCGCATTTGTTAATGATGCGGCGGCAAATACTGTGATTTTTCCAACTGCCGCTTTTTCAACTGCTGATGTTGAATATGTCATCGCTATTATAACGATAGTGGTGATAGTTCCAATAATTTTTTTCATTCTTTTCCTCACAATCAAAAGTCGTTATTAATTTGAGCCTTTAATAATATTTAATTGTTTTTAAACGTGTATTTTTATTTTTTAGCAAAACACTTAATTATCGCTATATAAAATAATATATATCGATGTTAGCAAAATTTATTCACAAAGTACAATTAAACTGATGAGATAAAATGATCAATAAGATTTTTAACAAGTTTTGAAGAATACTAAAAAGCGTCTACAATGATTAATCGTGTTTGTTCTAATTGGCTAGTGGTTATTTGTGGTGTTAAATTATGTTTTCTCCTGAAATTTTATTAACGTTAAATATACATCAGAAGTTATTTACTGATCCAAGGCGCATTGCGCTATTAAAAGCAATTGAGCAAACAGGCTCATTAAGTCAGGCTGCTAAGCAAGTGGGTATTAGCTATAAAACGGCATGGGATGCTACTAATGAAATTAACCAACTAGCACCGAAACCTTTTTTAATTACTGAAATTGGTGGCAAAAAAGGAGGGGGAACTAAGCTAAGTGATTACGCCATTAGGTTTATACAACTTTATGAACTATTAACTCAGTTACAACAACATGCTTTTAATATTCTTAGGGATGATAAAGTACCATTAGACGATATATTAAAAGCAACAGCTAAATTATCACTGCAAACTAGTGCTCGCAATCAATTATATGGTAGCGTAAAACGAATAAAAACTAATGATGTTGCCGGGTTTGTAATAGTTCAATTAGATGATAACCAAACTCAATTAAAGGTCTATATTACTCAACCAAGTGTGCAACGATTGAAATTAAGCCTAGGTAAAACTGTTATTTTATTAATTAAGGCGCCACTAATTGAATTAAATGATACCCATGAAAACCGTTTATTGGTAAAAGTTGAAAATATAACAATTGATGGTGATTGGAGTGATATTACCTTTTCATTACCTTCTGGAATTATGATTTATGCCAGCAGAGAAACTCGTGAAATTGAACAATGCGCATTAACCGAAGGTAAGCAAATTACACTTTCTATTGATCCGCAAAATATTATTATCGCTACTTTAGTTTAGTATTTTATTAAGACGAGGTATTCATGTTACAAATAGAAAATGCGGTTTATAAAATCAGTGATTATAAGGTTTTTAGTATTGAAAAACTAGAAGTTTATCGAGGTGGCAATTTAGCGTGCATTGGTCGCAATGGTAGCGGTAAATCTATGTTAGTTAAAGCATTATCTGGCGAGCTAACACTATTGTCAGGTAGAGTTAATAATCAATTTAAATCAACATGTTATATTTCATTTGAGCAGTTACAGAAACTGATTGATGATGAGTGGAGGCGTAATAATACTGATATGCTAAGTGAAGGCGAAAATGATATAGGATTAACCACTGAGCAAATCATTCAAGAAAATAATTTTAACCAAGCATTTTGTCAACAATTAGCAAACCAATTTGGTATCGGCCATTTATTAACTAGGCGATTTAAATACCTTTCAACAGGCGAAACACGCAAAACATTAATCTGCCGAGTTTTGATGCAACAACCCGATTTGCTAATATTAGATGAACCCTTTGATGGTTTAGATGTTGCATCGCGAGAAAATTTAGCCGAAGTTCTTGATGATCTTGCTAAGCAAGATATCACAGTTATTCTTGTTTTAAATCGCTTTAATGAAATTCCTTACTTTATCAAAAATATTGGTATATTAGCGGATTGCCAACTATTGAAAATTGATACAAAAGACACAATATTGAATGATGTAACAGTCAAGCAATTGGTCAATTTGGAAAATATACCCAATACACCATTACCTGAAGCCGACGAACCACCAATTCAATTAACTGATGAATTAGATCGTATCATATTAAATAATGGTTATGTTCATTACGATGATAAACCCATTATTAATAGATTAACTTGGCAAGTCAAAGCCAAGCAAAATTGGCAAATTGTTGGGCCTAATGGTGCAGGTAAATCGACGTTATTAAGTTTAATAACAGGTGATCATCCGCAAGGATATTGCAATGATCTTATTTTATTTGGTCGTAAACGAGGATCAGGTGAAACAATTTGGGATATTAAACGCCATATTGGTTATGTTAGTAGTAGTTTACATTTAGATTATCGCGTTAATGCGAGCGTTAAAACCGTGTTATTGTCTGGTTATTTTGATTCGATTGGTGTATATCAAGCCACCAGCGATAAACAAACTAAATTGGCTGATGAATGGTTAAAGTTGTTAGGTTTACAAGCACAAGCAGATAAAACTTTTCAATCACTTTCTTGGGGACAACAACGTTTAGTATTGATAGCTAGGGCTTTGGTTAAACATCCAACATTGCTTATTTTAGATGAACCATTGCAAGGGCTCGATCATCTTAATCGAGAATTAGTCAAACGCTGGATAGATCGTTTAATTAGTGAAGGACATACTCAGTTACTCTTTGTGTCTCATCATGCAGAAGATGCACCAAAATGCATCACTCATCGATTAACTTTCGTTCGTGGCTTTGATGAAAGCTATCAATACCAATTTGAACAGCTAAACAAATAAATTAATTAAACCTATTAAAAGAAGTTTAAAAATAGGAAAAACCATCCAAAATAAAAGTTTTTTTTGGGCAAAAATTGTCTTGATAATAGAAAAAAGCCTATAAAGGCTATACTTATGAAGTTATCCCCGTTACCTGTGGATAACTCTGTTAATAGTTTATTGAAAAAAACGCTAACCTCAGTAACTATCAGGCTTTTTCTTGATTTGATTGCAAGTTAGCCGTTAAATGAATTTTTGTTTATTATCAATATGTTATTGTAAATCAAGCCATAGATAAATTGTTTTTTTTATAAATAAAAAAACAATTTGAACAAAAAATAGGAAATTTTAAAAGGTCAAGCCCTTTTGGGGATAATTTTTATTAATAGGTAAAATATTAGGTTGCGATGTAATGAAAAAATTTAAATTATATTCCGAATTTAAGCCAGCTGGTGATCAGCCGGAAGCAATAAAAAGAATTAATCAAAATCTTGATGATGGGATTGCACATCAAACATTATTAGGCGTAACCGGATCAGGTAAAACATTTACCATGGCAAATGTTATTGCTAAACATAATCGCCCTACAATTATTTTAGCACCAAATAAAACATTAGCCGCTCAGCTATATGGTGAAATGAAAGCCTTTTTCCCTGAAAATGCGGTTGAATACTTCGTATCTTATTATGATTATTATCAACCTGAATCTTATGTGCCCTCAACCGATACATTTATTGAAAAAGATGCATCAATCAATGAACATATAGAACAAATGCGTCTTTCTGCCACTAAATCACTACTAGAACGACGTGATGTTGTGATCGTAGCTTCGGTATCGGCAATTTATGGTTTAGGTGCGCCAGAAACCTATATGTCGATGATATTACACTTAACGAAAGGCACCATAACCGATCAGCGTTCAATTTTGACTCGTTTGGCCGAATTGCAATACACTCGTAACGAAATAGGCTTTAGTCGTGGCACATTTCGCGTTAGAGGTGATGTGATTGATATCTTCCCAGCTGATTCAGATGAGATTGCAGTGCGTGTAGAGTTATTTGATGATGAAGTGGACCGAATCGTTATGTTTGATCCACTCACCGGTAATAGCATAAATGAAGTATCACGGATAACTATTTATCCAAAAACACACTACGTCACTCCAAGAAATATAATGGAAAACGCTATTGCCCAAATAAAGCAGGAACTTAAAGAGCGTCAAAAAGTATTGTTAGACAACAATCGTTTGTTAGAAGAACAGCGCTTAACTCAACGAACACTATTTGATATCGAAATGATGACTGAGTTGGGGTATTGCTCTGGGATTGAAAACTATTCACGCTTTTTAGCTCAGCGTAATCCGGGCGATCCGCCCGCAACCTTATTTGATTATTTGCCACCTGATGGATTACTGTTTATTGACGAATCTCACGTCGCTATTCCACAATTAGGGGCAATGTATAATGGTGACCGTTCACGTAAACTTAATCTGGTTGAATATGGCTTTCGTTTGCCATCTGCACTAGACAATCGACCGTTAAAATTTGCTGAATTTGAAAACATTATGCCACAAACTATTTATGTGTCAGCAACACCGGCTAAATACGAAATTGAAAAATCAGGTCATGAAATTATTGAACAAGTAGTTAGACCTACAGGTTTATTAGATCCCATTATTGAAGTTCGACCAGTTGCGACGCAGGTTGATGACTTATTATCTGAAATCAAAATTCGTATCAATAACGAAGAGCGTGTTTTGGTGACCACATTAACTAAACGTATGGCAGAAAACTTAACTGATTATCTGTCAGAACATAATGTAACTGTAAAATATTTGCATTCAGACATCAATACGGTTGAACGTATGGAAATTATCCGTGACCTACGTTTAGGTAAGGTTGATGTACTTGTGGGCATTAACCTATTGCGAGAAGGTTTGGATATACCGGAAGTCTCGCTAATAGCAATATTGGATGCTGATCGCGAAGGTTTTTTACGTTCAGAAAGTTCGCTAATTCAAACCGTAGGGCGTGCAGCGCGTAATGTAAATGGTAAAGCCATATTATATGCTGATAGAATTACACCGGCTATGCAAAAAACGATTGATGAAACAGCCCGTCGTCGTAAAAAACAGGAAGACTTTAATACTGCGCACGGCATCACACCAAAATCAGTACGCAAAGAAATTAAAGACGTATTAGAGGCAGGTTTAAGTACCAAAAAATCAACAGCCAAAGTACAAGCATTTGAACCAGGCAAACCTTATCAGTATGTTTCAGTTACAGAAGTACAGGCAAAAGTGAAAGAGCTTGAAGCAATGATGTACGAAGCGGCTAAGAATCTTGAATTTGAAAAAGCTGGTGTACTGCGCGATGAAATAAAAAAATTGCGTGCTGATTTTATTAAAGTGTCTTAATTAACCATCTAACAAGGAAAATATGATGACAATAACACGAATTGATCCAGAAGAACGCTGGTCTGAAGCCGTAATTTATAATAACGTTATTTATTACACAAGTGTTCCTACTAATCTTGAAAATGATGCTTATATTCAAACTAAAAGCGCTTTAGCCGAAATTGATAAAATATTAGCTAGAGCTAACAGCGATAAAGCACATATATTGGATGTAACACTATTTTTAGTTAATAAAAATGACTTTGCCGCAATGAATAAAGCATGGGACGAATGGGTAGTTAAAGGAAGCGCTCCTGTACGCTGCACTGTGCAAGCGGGATTAATGAAAAAGGAATATTTAATCGAAATTAAAATTGTGGCAGCAGTAAAAAATTAATGTTGCGATTACTGCCAATACTATTTGCTATTCGACTATATCAATTTAAGATCTTGTAAACAAATCGGTGTATTTACCTATTTTTGAGCTAAACCATAAGGCGTTTTCCCTGAAATCGCTTTATGCGGTTTAACGGTATTATAAAAGCTAATAAACCGCTTAGGCTTTAGTTGTCATTTTTTTGCGTCACTAACTATTTGCTGATTATGTAACTTTCTATTAATGTACGCATCACTATTTCGGCTTTCCTATTCGTTTGTGGCAGGTGGTTTTAGTAAATTTTTCTTGATATGCCGGTTATTACACAGCTTATCTAAACAAATATTTTAACTAAAAAAATAAAGGCAGTGCCATTTTTGTCAAAAACTTTCAGGAGTGTACTACGTTTATGTAAAAAATCCTAAAAAATCATGCATAAATAAACAAGGGTAACGTTATTATTATTGCTTTT